>DASZMJ010000534.1:0-6479 GCA_035551935.1 Isosphaeraceae bacterium | reverse complement strand
TTGTCCCCCCTGAGGGCGGCCAGGGCGACCTGGGCCTTGAACGCCGCCGTGTGGACTTTCCGCTTGCCTGCCATCTCTCCCCCTTTGCTCGACCACCGGCGTAGCTTAACCGGTGGTCCAGTTTTCGGGGTCCACTATAACGTCTACCGCCTGCTCTTCAGCGTCGAGGGCGACACGGTTTACCTGCTCGCTATCCGCCAGAGTGTCCAAGGGCCGATCGAGGATTGAGTATCGCGGCACCCCGGCGGGGTGGCAGGGATTCCGTCCTCGGGACCCCGGTCTTCGGCCGACCGTCGGGCTTCGAGACGAGGACCGGGGTTGCTGCGCAACCCCGCCACTCCGCCGGGTCGGGCCGATGGGCGCCGGGGGGGCGTCGCCTGATACAATGGGGGAGGATCGGCTCGGGGTGGGCCTCGGGGGCGGCCGATCCGGGCCGGGGGAGTCGGGGGAGCGTCGTGGTCGAGCCGTTCGAGGGGAGCCCGGAGTTCCGGAGGCTCTTGCAAGGAGATGGGGCGGACCTGGCGCGACTGGCGCTGGAGATCGCGGGGGACGCGGGGCCGGGGCTGGACCCGGGTCCGTACCTGGCGGCGATCGACGGCTACGCGGAGCGGGTGCGCGACCGCTGCCCGGAGGGGGCGAGCCTGAGGGCGATCCTGGGACAGATCAACTGGGTCTTGTTCGTCGAGGAGGGGTTCCGGGGCAACGACGAGGACTATTACGACCCGGCAAATAGCTATCTCGACCGCGTCATCGACCGGAAGCTCGGCATCCCGATCAGCCTCTCGGCGCTGTACTTGGCGGTCGCGGATCGGGTCGGCCTGGGCCCGGAGACGGCGGGGGTGAACCTGCCGGGGCACTTCGTCGTGAGGGCCGGGAGGGGGGATTCGACGGTGTTCGTCGACCCGTTCCACGAGGGGGCATTCCTCGATCGCGAGGGTTGCGAGCGGCTCGTGCGATCGGTGACGGGCCAGGCGGTGACGTTGGCCCCCGAGCAGCTCGAGCCGTGCCCGACGGCCGTATTGGTGGCGCGGATGCTCCGGAACCTGAAGGCGATCTACCTCCGTCGCGGCGAGTTCGTCGAGGCGTTGCCGGTCCTGCAACGGCTCGTCGCCCTGCTGCCGGACGAGCCGCTGGAGCGTCGCGACCTCGGCATGACCTGCCTCCGCGCCGACCGCCCCGGCGCGGCGATCGAGCCGCTGGCCGCCTACCTCGACGCCCTCCCCGACGCCGACGATGCCCCGATCGTCCGCGAGGCCCTCCGGCAGGCGCGGCGGGACGTGGCCGAGCGGAACTGACGACCCGGGAAAAAAGTTGAAGCCCGAGGCCCGTCGTGCCGATGAGGGAGTCGGGGCCATCGGCCTGACCGCGCGCCCGGCGCTGGGAGGGTCGGGGGCGGGTGGACGGTGGGCGGGTCGCGGCGAGGAGGCGCGACGCCTCGGGTTTCGGCGGCCTCGGCCGGCGGGATTGAGGGCGGGGCCCGGATTCGTGGCGGGAGGAAGTCCCCGATGCGCGTGAGAGCCTCGACGATCGCGACCCCGCTCTTGCTGGCCGCACCGCTCTTGTCGGGCTGCGCCAGCCTGCCGAATCGCCGGGTGGCGCTCTTGCCCGAGATCCAGACGATCACGAGCGTCGGCGGCAAGACCGCGGCGGTCGTGGCGGGGGTGCCGGGCGAGTCGGCCCGCAGCGCACCGGCCCCGGAGCGAAAGCCGCGCGAGTCGGGCAAGGTCGCCGGTCGCGTCGTCGACGCCGACGGTCGGCCCGTGCCCAACGCCGAGGTCCGCGTCGCCGTCGACGGCGCCGCCGGGGGCCGGATCGCGCGGGCGACGACCGACGAGGCCGGGGGCTTCACGCTCGCCGGCCTGCGGCCCGGGGCGTCGTACCGGCTCGTCGCCGAGTTCGACGACGGCCGCGACCGGCTCGCCGGCCGCGCCGAGGTCCAGGCCCCCGACCGCGACGTCCGGATCGAGCTCGCCGCCGACGCGGCCGGCGACAGCCCCGACCCCGACCGGCCCGCCCCCCGCGTCAATCGCGCCTCCAGCCGCCGCGTCGAAACCGAGGCCGAGGCCGAGGCCGACGACGGGCCCGAGGACGACGGCGCACGCCGCGACCTCTTGCCGAGGTCGGCCGTGCGGGTCAACGAGGCCGACATCGTGCCCGGCGGCGACGTCGCCGACCTCGACGCCGACGCGACCGAGCCGAAGCCGAAGGCCCCCCGCGTCCGCGTCTCGGCGCGGCCGAAGGGCATGGGCTGGCAGCGGGGCGACTCGGCCGCGGCCGACCCCGGCACCGCCGAGGCCGTCGCCTCGAAGCCCGCGTCGTCGCCGGCCGCCCCCGCCCCCGCCGCCGCGCCGGCCGGTCGTTCGAACGCCGACATCGAGGACGACGGCCCGAACCCGCTCCCCCCGGCCCGCGAGCCGGCCAGGGCCCGCGAGCCCGCGCCCGCCGTCGAGCCGCCCGACGCCCAGCCGCCGGCCGGCGCCGTCGAGCCCGCCCCCCCGACCGCGCCGGCCACCGACCCCGCGCCCGTCGCCGACCCCGCGCCGATGCCGACCCCGCCGGCCGACCCTCCGGCGACGACGCCGCCGGCCGAGCCTCCGACGACCCCGGCCCCCGAGTCCAAGTCCGCCGAGTCGCCCGCGACGACTCCGAACCCGGACCCGATGCCGGTCGAGATGGTGCCGGTCACCCCGCCGGCCGCGTCGAAGCCCGCCGAGTCGGGGCCGGGGCCGGGGCCGGCCCAGGGCCCTTCGGAGCCGGCCCCGACGGACTTGCCGCCGCCGACCGAGACCGTCCGCCGCACGACCTGGGGCGACCTCCCCTCGCCGAGCGACCTCAACACCGTCCCGGCCGGCCGCGAGAAGCCGGGGACGGTCGCCCTGGCCTCGGCACGCCCCCGCGACCCCGCGCCGGACGCGGCGGTGGTGCGGGCGGAATGCCGATATGATCAAAATCGCCACCTCTTGACCGACTTCCAGCTCCCCGACCTCGACGGCAAGCCGGTCCGGTTCCGGGACCTGGGGGCCGACCTCGTGCTCGTCGACTTCTGGGGGACCTGGTGCGGCCCGTGCCTCGACGCGATCCCGCACCTGGTCGCGCTCCAGGAGCGGCTCGGCCCCGGCCGCCTCCGGGTCGTCGGCGTCGCCTACGAGGAGGGGCCCCTCGCCGACCGCGCCGCGGCCGTCGCGTCGGCGTCGCGCCGGCTCGGGATCAACTACACCCTCCTGCTCGGCGGCCTCGACGGCCCCTGCCCCTTGCAGCAGGCCCTCCACGTCCAGGCCTATCCCACCCTCGTCCTCTTCGACCGCAAGGGCCACCTCCTCTGGCGCTCCCAGGGCAACGACCCCCGCACCCTCACCCGCCTCGACCGCGTCCTCGCCGCGCATAGGAATGAAAATACGATCCGGCGATGATTGTTCCTCCTCTCCCCGGAGCAGGCACGCTCCGCGTGCCGTCCGCCGAAACCCGGGCTCATTGCCGGAGGGCGGACGGCACGCGGAGCGTGCCTGCTCCGGGGAGAGGGGGGAAGACGGCGGACGGGCCGCGCGGTAGGATCGGGGCGTGTCGAAATCAGGGGCGGGGAGGGCCGGGCGATGCGACGCGCGATCGGTTGGGCGGCCGTGGTCCTGTGCGCCGGGGCGTCGCCGACGGCGGCGCGGGCGGAGCACGCGAAGATCACGCTCGAGGTCGAATCGGGCGGCCGCAAGGCGACCGCGCACATGGACCAGACGCCCCCCGAGTCGGGCAAGAACCCCAGGCCCGTCATCAAGGTCAAGGCCGGCGACAAGATCCGCATCAAGTTCGAGCTGACGAACATCTACCCGCACAAGACCCTTGAAGATGTGCTCGTCCATTTCTATGTCGCCAAGATCGACAAGGTCGGCCAGAAGGCCCTGCCGGACCTCCGAGGCGACGGCGTGGTGGTCGAGTCGGGCTTCGAGATGGACTTCAAGCCCGACCGCAAGGCCGCGCAGTGGCAGACCCTCAAGGTCGACACGCCCGGCGTCTACCTCGTCCGCGTCGAGACCAAGAACACCCAGAGCGACCACGAGCACTTCTCCGCCATCGACCTCGTCGTCGAGGGGCCCGACAAGCCCTGACGCGGGCGAGCAAGGGCCGGGAGGCCTGCCATGAGATCGACCCGGGAAGGCCCGATGGGCAGCATCCTCGGCGGCCTCGGCGGCGTTGTCGGCGGCGCGATCGCGCGGGTCCCGCTGAGACGCATTATCTTTGAATATCAAGACACTTTGCCGTTGACTTGCCTGGGCATCATGCTCTTCGCCTTTATCTGGGCCCTGCACGCGATGCTTCGGCGACGGCCCCCTCTGCGCGTGACGGCCCCCGACCCCGGGACATCGCCGCTGTTCGACCGCGAGCTCGACGGCGGCCCTTGATCGCGTCGCGACCGTCGGAACGCCGCGGGATCTTGTGTCGTATCAATCGCCCGCGCGGACCGTCGCCGAGAGCGTCGGCGCGGGGCGGACGGACTGGGCGATGACGCAGTAGCGCTCGGTGAGCTTCAACAGGGTGGCGCGCCGGTCGTCGTCGAGGATGGCGCCGGGGGCGAGGTCGAGGTCGAAGGCCAGGCGGATGGCATGGAAGCCGACGGGGACCTCCTTGCTGACGCCGAGGGTGCCGCGGAAGTCGAGGTCGCCCTCGGCGACGACCGTGCCGCCGCGGAGCGGCAACGCGAGGGCCCCGGCGACGGCGGTGAGCGTCACGCCGGCGCAGGCGACGAGGGCTTGCAGGAGCATCTCGCCCGAGCAGGCCGCCGTGCCGTCGCCGCCGGCCGACTCGTGCAGGCCGGCGACGACCGGCCCGCCCGCGGCCTCGACGCGGCAGGACAGGGTCGCCGGGTCCAACGTCCCCCGCGCCGTCATCGTCGCCAGGGCCGCGGCCGGGTCGTCCCGGTACCGCTGCTTCAACGGCCCCTGGCGGGCCCGCAGCTCGTCGGCGGTCAACATCGTCGCTCCTCCTTCGGTTCCCCCGCCGCGCCGTCGGCCCGCCGCACTCATCGGTAGAAGCCGTCTTCGACGTCTTGCATCTTCTGGTATTCGGCCAGCACGCGGGTGAACCGCTCGAATTCCGACCGGAGTTGGGGCATGGCGTCCGCGACGCCGGGGACCTCCGAGATTCGCGCCAGCTCGGCGCCGAACTGCCGCCCGGCCTCTTCCAGCTCTCCCTTGTACTTCTTGTCCAAATAATTCCTAAAAGAGTGCGTAACTTTGAGGTTTTTCTTGTCTTCCATGAGCTTGTTCGCCTTGCGGAACACGGCGGCAACCTCGGCATCGACCTGGCGTGCGGAGTCGACGTCGTGGACGTGGCGAAGCAGGGCCGCGGAGTCGCGCCAGTATTGGTTGATCTTCTGGAGGGTGTCCTCGGCGTCGCCGTGGTTCCAGACGGGTCCGACACCGAGGGTGATCCGGACGATGATGGCGATGACGACACCCAGGCCACCGCCGAGGAAGCCGGCCGTCCGGGCGCCGCCGCCGGAGGATCGGCGGGGCTTCTTCGGGGGATTGTAGGCGGCCCGCGGCACAAAGGTCGAGGCCTCGAGTTCCGGCTCCGCCGGCCGCCAGACCGGGGGGGGCGGGGCGTCGTCCTCGAGGCCGTAGACGTCGACCACCTGGAACTCGAGGGTCGGTTCGCGCGGCGCCGGCGGCGCGGGGGGTCGGGCCGGCGGCGGGGCCGGCATCACGGGCCGACGCTGGGGCGGGGCCGGGGGGTCGTCGAGGACGAGGAGCTCGTCCTCGTCGTCGAGCGGGACGGCGCGCCGGGGCACTTCCAGCGACGGCGGGCCCGACGTCGAGCCGCCCGGCGCCGGGCCGGCGAGTTCGATCGGGATGAACGCCATCGTCCGCTCTTCCTCCGGCGTCCGGGCGCGGGGCGGCTCGATGAACGTCTTCAGCGCCCACTTCGCCCGCGGCGTGTAACCCGGCGGCACCGGCAGATCCATCGGCTCCGCGCAACGCCGGCACGGCACCCGTTTGCCGAAGAGCACCTCGGGCACCTGATGCCGCTTGCCGCAGGCGGGGCAGGCGTATTTGTAGGACAACGCCTCCACGACCGGCCCGAGTGCCGCGGCCGACGGCGGGGCGGCCGAAGCCAGTGACGGGGGCGGGACCGGCCTTGGCGACGAGGGCGGGGCCGGCCGTGGCGTGGGCAGGAGGAGCGGGCCGCCGCAATTCGCGCAGGCGAGCCGCTTGCCCGCCATCGAGCCGTCCACCTCGTGTTTCAGCCCGCAACGGCCGCACGGAAAGATGATCGTCGTCATCGTCGCGTGCCCCGACGGGTCAGGGTTCCCTCGGTCGAGATAGGGTCGGCTCCCCGACGCCCCCGACTTTAGCAAACGCGCCGGCGCCCGGGCAAGCATGTTTGCTGGGCCATGAAGAGGAGAGGGGGATTCGTCCGCAGATGGGGAGGTTGGTTTATTTCCATAAAATATGAAGATTGAAACCCATTTTATCTAGTGAATTTGTCCT
>DASZMJ010000533.1:0-31143 GCA_035551935.1 Isosphaeraceae bacterium | reverse complement strand
AGGAGGCAGGGCGAGCCCTGCCCGACAGGCATTCCAAAAAAGAACCCCCGGTCGGGCCGGGGGTGAGGTCGAAGATCGGACGGAGGGTCGAACCGAACCGAAAGCCGATCAGGATGGAATGGGCTCGCCGGCCTCGGTGGCGCCGGCCTTGCCGCCGCGGGTGGTCGGGACGGCGAGATACGTCTGGTGCTCCCACTGGCCGGACCAGACCTGGCCGGACCAGCGCTGCAACGAGATGGCGCGGACGGTCGGCCGGTCCTCGTCGCGGATCACTTCGCCCCAGGCGCCGGTGTAGGCGGCGCGGACCTGGGCCGAGGTGCCGCCGACGCAGAGCAGGCGCTCGCCGCCGGGGGCCAGGCAGGCCACCGCGCGCCAATCCTGGGCGCCGGTGGATTCATTCATGCTCATCGTGGATTCATTCCCCGCCCGGCGCGGTCGGCGGCCGGCGGGCGAGGCCGCCTTGCCCGGCCGCCGCGTCCGGGTCTTTGTGTCGGTGGTTTGTGCTACGGTGCTCGCCGAAATCGCGAGGCCATCGTCGGGGGGATCGGGCCGAAGGATTCCGGTTGGCCCGACCGCCCGTCGGCATCGTAGGCCGCCCGCAGGGCGCCGGCAACTCGACCGGCCGTCGCGGGCGACGGCGCGGTGGGGGGGAGTCGAGGGTGGGACGGCGCGGCTCGCGGACGGTCCGTGCGACGACTGTCGAGGCGTCGCCGAACCGCCGGACGAGGATCGGGCCCGATCCTGGGCCACGATCCCGATGCCTCACGACCCGTATTGTATAACCCAACCCCGCCCCGGGGAACAAAAAAAGGAGAAAAACCTTCGATCCGGCCGAAGATCGGGCCTCCTCCCCGATAAACGGCGGCCGGCGTGGCAGTTACGGCGACGCCGGGCCCATCGTCAGCAAGACCTTTCCCGGCCGCCCCGGCGTCTCGGCCAGCCGGGCGGCCTCGACCACCGCCGACAGCGGGAAGGTCGGCCCGGTGTCGGTGGCCAGCACGCCGGCGCGGATCAGGGCGGCGATCTGGCGGAAGAGGAGCAAGGCGGCCGGGATGCTCCGCCCACGCATCCAATGGCCGAGCCAGAACCCCTCGACGACCCGCTTGCCCGCGATCATCCGCCGGGGGTCGATGGTCATCGGCTCCTGCGAGAGCGTGCCGTAGACGATCATCCGGGCGTCGGTGGCCAGGGAATTGAAGACCTGGGTGCCCGTCGCGCCACCGACGGGGTCGAGGGCGTAATGCACCCCCTCGCCGCCGGTCCGCTTCAGCACCTGCTCGTCGACCGGGCCGTCGGCCGAGCAGATCACCGCATCTCCGCCCATCTTCTGGAGTTCGGCCATCGCCTCGCGGCGTCGGACGACGTTGATCGTCTTGATGCCGTCGTGCTTGCCCAGGCGGATGATCATCTTGCCCAGCTCCGAGCCCGCCGCCGACTGGAGCAGCCAGGCCCCTTGCGGCACGCGCAGGATGTGTCGGACCATCGCCAGGACCGTCGCCGGGTTCACGAAGAACGATGCCACCTGCGCATCGGGCAGGTCGCCCGGGACCGGCCGGGCCTGCCGCCAGGGGATGACCGCGAAGTCGGCCCAGTTGCCGCCGTCGGGATTGAGGACCGTCACCCGCTTGCCCACGGTGAGCTTGCCCAGCAAGCCCGGCCCGGCCTTGTCGACGACGCCCACCCCCTCGAACCCCGGCGTGGCCGGCAGCCTCGGCAGGACGCCGTAACGGCCCCGGACGACGAGCAGTTCCGACGGGTTGACCGGGCTGGCGATCATCTTCACCCGCACCTGCCCCGGCCCCGGCTCCGGGGTCGGCACCTCGCGCACCTGCAAGACCTCGGCCGGCTCGCCGAACCGCTCGAAGACGATCGCTCTCATGGAAAAAGTCCCGAAGAGTGCCGAGGAACGAGTGTTGAGTCGGAAGTCCTCGTCTTCGTAGGGCAGGGCTTGCCCTGCCTCGGCCGTACCGAGGCGGAGGAGGCAGGGCAAGCCCTGCCCTACGGACTCAGCACGTTTCGTGTCGGGTCGCTATCATAGGGCCTTCCGGACGCAGACCCAAGGGGGCTGGCGCGATGGCCGACGACCCGCTCGTGACGACCGATTGGCTGGCGGGGCACCTGGACGACCCCGACCTCCGCGTCGTCGACATCCGGGGGTATGCGACGACCCGGCCCGTCGCGCCCGGGATCGAGGAGGCGACCTATCGCGGGGCGCCCGAGGAGTACCTGGCCGGGCACATCCCGGGGGCGGTCTTCGTCGACTGGACGCGCGACATCGTCGACCCGGATGACCCGGTGCCGGCCCAGGTCGCCGGCCCGGAGCGGTTCGCCGCGGCGATGGGCGAACGAGGCATCGGCGACACGACGAGGGTCGTGGCCGTCGACCACATGGGGGGCCAGTTCGCGACGCGGCTCTGGTGGGCGCTCACCTATTACGGCCACGATAGGGTCTCCGTGCTCGACGGCGGCATGAATCGCTGGGTCGAGGAGGGCCGGCCGGTCGTGCCGGGGCCGGTCTCGGTCGAGCCCCGCGTCTTCCAACCGCGTCCCCGGCCTTCGTGGCGCGCGACGGCCGCCGAGGTCCTGTCCGGGCTGGGCCGGGCCGACACGCAGTTGCTCGACGCTCGCGACCCCGGCCAGTACACCGGCGCGCGCCGCCGAGGGCCGCGCGGCGGGCACATCCCCGGCGCGGTCAACGTCCCCCGCGAGCTCTTCTTCGACGCCGACGGGGGCTTCCTGCCCCTCGACGAGATCGGCCGGCGCGTGGCCGACCGCGGAGTGACCCCCGACCGGCCGGTGATCGCCTACTGCAACGGCGGCGTCGCCGCCACGGTCGCGCTGTTCCACCTCCACCGGCTCGGCTTCCCGACGTTGACCAACTACGACGGCTCCTGGAACGAGTGGGGCCACCGCCCCGACCTGCCGGCCGAGTCGTAGCCGGCGCCGACCCGCCCCGCTTCGCCTGTCGGCGCGGCCGCGAGGCTGCTAGAATCGCCGGGGGTCATCCCGCCCTGCGGGCGAAAAGTGCGGAGTGCGGAGTGCTGAGTGAGGGAGCGCGCTTCGCCATCCTGACTCCGCACTCCGCACTCCGCACTCCGCACTTTTCTGGTTGGGAAGAGGACGTGGCGGATCGGCTCCTCGGACAGTTCGGCTACCTCGGGATCGTCCTGCTCCTGGTGCTGGGGGGGCTCGGCCTGCCCGTGCCGGAGGAGGCGCCGATCGTCGGGGCGGCGATCCTGTCGAAGCACGACAAGATGAACCCGGCGCTCGCGCTGGGGGCGTGCCTGGGGGGCGTGCTGGCCGGCGACTTCGTCGTGTACTTCCTCGGCTACTTCTACGGCGAGAAGGTGCTGTCGTTCCGCCTGACGCGGAAGTTCCTGACGAAGGCGCGCGAGGCCCAGATCAAGGGGTATTTTCATCGGCACGGGGTGAAAATCCTGATCCTCGGCCGGTTCGCCGTCGGCTTCCGCACCGCCGCGTACCTGACCGCCGGCATCCTGCGATTGCCGGCGCTCAAGCTCTTCCTGACTGACCTCTGCGCCGCGAGCCTCAGCACGCTCCTGATGTTCGGCCTGGGCTACTGGTTCGCGCACTGGATCGAGGCGGGCCTCCAGACCTTGAAGCAATACCTGGTGCTGATCGCCGCGGTGGCCCTGGCGATCGGGCTGTTGTACCGCTACGTCCGCGCCCGACGCCACGCCGGCCAGCCGGTCGGCCCGCCGGTCCTGACCGGCGACGAGGACGTGCCGCTGCCCCCCGACGACCTCCACGCCCCCGCCACCCCGGCCACGGCCCCTGCCGCGACGCCCGCGCCTCCGACCGTTCCCGCGGACAACGGCCCCGCGACCGCCGAAGATCTCCCCATCCCCGATCGCCCGGCCGTCCCCATGCCGCCGGAACCCGCCCCCGCCCTCACCACCGAACCGCATTCCTGAGCGGCTTGAGACCGTCCGAACGCCGGATCTTGGAAGACTTCGTTAGTATTTTTGGTCTCTCAAAATTTTTCCTTTGCATTTCCATGTCTTCTCGGTAGGATGCTCTGCGTCCAGGATTTGAGACTCCAAATTCAGGCCAAGGAGGTGTCCCGGATGAACGTCCACGAACCGGCCGAGGGAGGTCGACGGGGGTTCACGCTGATCGAGCTCCTGGTGGTCATCGCGGTCATCGGCGTGTTGATCGCCCTGCTCCTGCCCGCGGTGCAGCAGGCCCGCGAGGCGGCGCGGCGGGCGCAGTGCGCCAACAACCTGAAGCAGATCGGCCTGGCCATCCACAATTACGAGGGGCGGAGCGGCTGCGTCGTCTCGGGCTACATGAGCGCGCCGGGTGTCGGGATGCAGGATCAGGTCTCGGGCGATTGGGGGCCGGGATGGGGCTGGCTGGCCTTGCTGCTGTCGGACGTGGAGCAGCACCCGCTCTACGACGCCATCAACTTCGGCCTGCCGACCTGGGTTCCGGACAACACGACGGCGACCCTGACGGTCCTCAGCGTCTTCAACTGCCCGTCGGCGAACAACCCCGCCGAGACGGTCACGCTCGTCGACGCCAAGATGCAGCCGATGGCCGTGCCGAACCCGACCTTCGCGCGGGCCAACTACGTCTACAACGTGGGCTGGAACGACTCGGGTATGCCGCCGACCGTCGATTACGACAACCCGGTCCAGGGCTGCAATGGGGTGTTGTATCGCAACAGCCGGATCAGGTTCGCGCAGGTCACCGACGGCCTGACCAACACGGTCTTCGCCGGCGAGCGGACGCCGTACCTCTCGGACGCCGTCTGGCCGGGCATCATCCCCAACTCGGCCCACTTCGCCTACAATCAGTTCGCCAGCGCCGGCACGGGGGGGCTGGGAGTGAACTACGACTACGGCAACGCCTACCTCGCCGCCCACAGCGGCCCATCGTTGTACGAGAACCCGGTCGTCATCCACCCGCCGAACAGCCCGCTCGGCCACACCGACGAGATGTACGCGATGCATCCCGGCGGGGCCGACGTCCTCTTCGGCGACGGCTCGGTCAAGTTCATCAAGGAGTCGATCAACCTCGCCACCTGGGCCGCCCTGTGCAGCCGATCGAACCGGGAGGTGATCAGTGCGGACGCCTACTGATCTACAACCTGCTATTCGAACACACTTGCAATGGATCATCGCCATGTCCATCCTACTCCCCGGCTGCGGCGGCGAGCCGTCGCCGAGGGAGCTGAAGAACCGGCAGGAGCTCGAGGCGCTGCTCTCGGCCGTCGCCCTGAAGGACGCCAAGCAGGTCGAGCTGGATGCCAAGCGCATCGACGACCGCCACGCCTCGGGGGAGCTCTCCGACGCGGCCTACGGGGAGCTTCGGGAGGTCGTGAAGGACGCACGCGCCGGCGACTGGGCCGGGGCGGAGAAGCGCGGCTATGCGCTCCGGGAGTCGAAGCCCTACTTCAAGTAATACCAATGGGTACGAGACGATGAGGAAACACCCCCAAGCGGCCGCGCTCGTCGCCGTCATCCTCGCGAGCGCGGCCTGGGTCGCGGTCCGGCTCGGCGGGCGACGGCCCCCGCCCCACGGGGGCGGCTTCCCGCACCGTTCGCGGGTCGACGAGGCGGGCCATGCCCGGGGGGTCGTCCAGGTCGACCTGATGCGCTCCCTCCTGGAGCGCCAACCGCGCCCCGAGGCTGGCGACGACAATCGAACGGTCGCCCGGGTCGCGAGCCAGGAGCACCCGCTGCTCGGCCGGCCCGCCCCGCCGTTCGTGCGGGTTGACGCCTCGGGGAGGTCGTGGAGCCTGGCCGAGGCGACGCGGAAGGGGCCGGTCGTGGTCGTCTTCACCCTGGGATTCACCTGAATCGCCTGCGTCAACCATCTCGTCGAGATGGACGTGGCCAGCCCCCGGTTCCGCGCACACGGCGCGACGATCGTCGCCGTCAGCGGCGACCGCCCCGGCGACTCTCGAGCACGCCAGCGGGCGTTCGGCGCGATCGAGCTGCCTCTGCTCAGCGACCCCGACCACGCCGTCGCGCTCGCCTACGGGGCCTGGCGACCGGCCCCGGGCGCAGCCCCCGAGGACGGCGAGCCCGTGCACGGGACGTTCCTCGTCGGCCGCGACGGCCGCGTCCGCTGGGTCCACGTCGGCGATCGCCCGTTCGCCGACATCGACGCCCTCCTCGCCGAGCTGAGATCTTTGGAGGGATCGACCGCCCGATCCGGTCTGACGCCGACGGCCGAATAAAAAAGCGATCGGCCCCGA
The DNA here is from genome assembly GCA_035551935.1 of Isosphaeraceae bacterium. Taxonomy (GTDB): domain Bacteria; phylum Planctomycetota; class Planctomycetia; order Isosphaerales; family Isosphaeraceae; genus DASZMJ01. The sequence continues at coordinate 24,917 of DASZMJ010000533.1, read as the reverse complement.
CTTCGGCTTGACCCGTTTTCGCGGGATTGCTAATGTCCCGACGCCTCGGGGCCGAGTGCCCCGGGGCGCAGCCCTTTCGAGCGTGCCGCTCCCCCCGCCGCGACCGCCAGCGCGGCCCGATGCTGCCTCGGGGGAGGGCCTGGAACCGCCGACGACGTCTCGCAACGCGGTGGAGTGTCCGGGTCCGGAATGCGGTGTGATGAGGGGGCCTCGCCGGCCGTGAAAACGGCCGATCGTGGCCGGCGGGTCATGGGACGACCCGCCCTGAGTCGGGGGGCCGCGGGCCGGTCCCCCACCGATCAACCCCGGAAGATCGCAAGACCATGAGAACACCCCAGATCGCCCTCGCCCTCGGCCTCGGGCTGGCCTTGGCTCCGGCCGCCGCCCGCACGGCCCCCGCCGCCACCGTCTCGACGACCTCGACGCCGATCCAGACGCTCGAGACGCCGACGATGACGGCCGCGCAATACAATGCGATGTTCACGCCGGTGAACAACGCCCCGCCGCTGTCGAGCCCCTACCAGTTCCTCGGGGCGCCGACCTCCGGCTCGATCAACTCGCAGGTCTTCCAGGGCAACGCCGGCACCGCCGCGGCGGGCCTGTACGCCTACGCCTATCAGATCGACGTCAACAACGTCGCCGACCAGACCGGCACGCCGGTCCACGTCGACAGCATGTCGTTCCAGTACGGCGCCACGCCGGTCGGCACCGACCTCTTGAAGCTCGGCCACAACGTCTTCGCCTACGCGATCAAGGACGGCGCCATCGGCGGCCTGACCCCGCCGGCCGCCGCCCCCGGCGACGTCGTCCGCGTGCCCAACACGCTGTCGTACCAGCCGGGCCAGAACATCGCCACCGTCCGCGCCCAGTACGTCAACCCGACCACCCAGTCGCAGCCGCTGAACGCCGGCTCCAACAGCGCCACGTTCGTCATCCTGTCGAACCAGCCGTTCACGCAGCAGTTCGTCAACCTCCAGAGCTCCTTGCCGACGACCGGCGCGTTTTCGCCGGTCTACGCCGCGACCGGCGGCAAGATCGAGCCGGTGCCGATCCCCGAGCCGGCGACCGTCCTGGCCTGGGCCGGCATGGCCGGCGCCGTCCTCGTCGTCCGCCGCGTCCGCAAGGCCCGGCCCCGCGCCGCGTCCTGAACGCGAATCCGGACCTGGCTCCATCCCGAGGGCCCGCCCGCGACCGATCGCGGGCCGGGCCCTCGGTCGTTTGCCGAGGCTTGCCTGGGAGGCGAACGGCCGGGCGGGTAGGATCGTCGGAGAAAACCGACCCGGCCACGTTTTCGACCGAACCACCCCCGAGCCGCCGATGACCTTCCCGCCGATCGCCCCCGTCCGCCAGGTGCACGTCCAGCCCGAGGTCGCCGACGCGCCGGCCGCCGTCGCCGAGGCGATCCGGACCAGCCGGATCAAGCAAAGGGTCAAGCCGGGCGGGTCGGTGGCGTTGACCGTCGGCAGCAGGGGAATCGTGGGGATCGATCCGATCGCGAGGGCGGCGGTCGGGGCGTTGAAGGGATTGGGATTCGAGCCGTTCGTCGTGGCGGCGATGGGGAGCCACGGCGGGGGGACGGAGGAAGGGCAGCGGGCGTTGCTCAGGGCGCTCGGGGTCACGGAAGAGGCGGTCGGCTGCCCGATCCGGGCGGGGATGGAGACGGTGGTGGTCGGGGAGAATTCCTTCGGCCTGCCGATCCATTTCGACCGCAACGCATACCGGGCCGACGGCATCGTCCTGCTCAACCGGATCAAGCCGCACTCGTCGTTCACCGGCCGGTTCGAGAGCGGCCTGTTGAAGATGCTGACGATCGGCCTCGGCAAGCGCGAGGGGGCGGCGCAGGTCCACAAGCTCGGCCTGCCGGGGCTGCGGACCTTGCTGCCGGAGGTGGGTGAACATTTGCTCAAGACGGTGCCCGTCGCCCTCGGCGTGGCGTTGCTGGAGAACGCCGAGGAGCGGACGGCCCGGGTCGTCGGCGTCGAGCCGGAGGACTTGCTGGAGGTCGAGCCGAGGCTGCTCGACGAGGCGCGCGGCTTGATGGGGCGGCTGCCGTTCGACCAGCTCGACGTGCTGGTCGTCGGCGAGCTGGGCAAGAACTACAGCGGCACCGGGCTGGACCCGAACGTCATCGGCCGGCAGCGGGTCGAGACGATGCCCGACCTGCCGCGGCCGTCGATCACGCGGATCGCGGTGCTCGACCTGTCGCCCGAGTCGGAGGGCAACGCCGTCGGCATCGGCCTGGCCGACCTGACCACCGACCGCTTCGTCCGCTCGATCGACCCCGTCCCCGGCCGCGTCAACTGCCTGACCAGCAACTTCCTCGCCCGCGCCCGCGTGCCGATCTCGCTCCCCACCGACCGCGACGTCCTCGCCGCCTGCCTCGACACCTGCTGGCACCTTGATCCCGACGAAGTTCGTCTCGTGCTGATCCCGAACACCCTCGAACTCGCCCATTTCTGGATCACCCCCCCGCTCGCCGACGAGGCCGCCACTCGTCCCGATCTGCGCATCGAAGGCGACTTCCGGCCCATCCCCTTCGACACCGCGGGCGACGTCGACCAGGCCGCCCTCTTCCCCGACAGCACCCGGGGACGCCGGCGGCGCTGAGGGCCCTCCCTTCCGAGGCCGGCCACTTTTTGGTTATGTTGTCGTCTCCAAATGGACCCGACGACCCCGGAGCCCCGCCGCCGATGGCCGAACGACCGATCATCCTCTGCATGACCGACATGGACCCCGCCGGCATGGCGCTCTTGCGGGCCGCGGGCGAGGTCCGGATGGCCTCGGCGCTCGACCCGGGGACCCTCCGTCGCGAGGTCGCCGACGCCGACGCCCTGGTCCTGCGGACCCACGGCGTGGTCGATGCGGCGTTGCTCGACGCGGCCCCGCGGCTCAAGGTCGTCGGCCGGCACGGCGTCGGGTATGACCACATCGACGTCCCCGCCGCCACCGAGCGGGGCGTCCTGGTCCTGACCACGCCGGGCGCCAACACCGAGAGCGTCTGCCAGCACGCCTTCGGCCTCATGATCGGCCTCTCCAAGTACTTCCCCCAGACGATGGCCGCGCTGATCGCCGACGACTACCACGCCCGGACCCGCTGGACCGGCCGCGACCTGACCGGCCGGACGCTCGGCATCGTCGGCTTCGGCCGGATCGGCAAGCGGGTCGGCGAGGTCGGCCACGTCGCCTTCGGCATGAAGGTGATCTACAACGACGTCGTCGCCCCGCCCCACGAGGCCGAGGCGAAGGCCGCCGCGCGGCGGGTCGAGCTGGAGGAGCTGCTCGAGACGTCGGAATATGTCACTTTGCATGTACCCCTCGATGAATCGACCCGCAAGATGATCGGCCGCGACGAGCTGGCGCGGATGCGGGCCGACGCGATCCTGATCAACACCTGCCGCGGCCCGGTCGTCGACGAGAAGGCCGTCGCCGAGGCGCTCGACGCCCGCCGGCTCTGGGGCTACGGGGCCGACGTCTTCGAGGTCGAGCCGCCGCCGCCGGGCCACCCCCTGATCGGCCGGCCCGACTGCATGCTCACCCCCCACAGCGCCGCCCAGACCGTCGAGAGCCTGCGGAACATGGCCGTCGGCATCGCCCGCGACGTCGTCGGCGTCCTCCGCGGCGAGGCGCCCATGAACCCCGTCGCCGACCCCGAGGTCGTCCTCGCCAACCGGGGTCGTCTCGGCAAGCCTTGATGCGTTGGGTTCATAGATCGTCGTCGGCCAGGCCGGCCCGGCGCATCAGGGAACGCTGCGTGCCGGTGCCGAGGTCGCGATTGCCGTGGACCGGGACGGCGAGCGTGACGCCCGGGAAATCCCGATGCAAATAGATATGATGACTGGATTGGATCCGGCTCAGGACCCAGCCACGGGCCTCGAGCACCTTGCACATCCGCTTCCCCGAGATGGGCTTCACAGCCGGACCTTCCCCGTCTCGACGTCGTGCCGGGCCAGCAGGCAGCCCTGGGCGGCCTCGCGGACGTTGGCCAGGACTTCTTCGAGGGTATCACCCTCGGAGACGCAGCCGGGCAGCGCCGGGACCTCGGCCCAGTAGCCGCCGGCCTCCTCCTCGTAGACCAGGACCGGCACCGCGACCCCCACCTCCGAGGCGATCGCCCGCGGCGAGGCCTTCGGCTCACCCTGTATCGTGCTCATTTTTCTCGCTGTGCTCTCTGTGTCCTCTGTGGCAAGATTCTTCATCAAGGCAATGTCGCGTAGATGACGATATTCGCCGCGATCCGCAGGGCGCTCTCGTGGGCGTAGCCCTTGCAGTCGAGCCCTTGCTGGCGTTCGAGGGCGCAGCCGATGTCATACTTGGAGTAGATGACGGCCCAGTGGCCGTCGACCTTGACGCCCTCGAGCTGGGGGAGGCCCTTGCCGCCGCCGGCGGCCTTGGTGTACTGGACGTCGGCGAGGCTGAAGCCGACCTTGTCGGTGTAGAGCTCGTCGTCGCGGGGGATGGGGACGAGCGGGTTGTTCGGCAGCAGCTCGGCGACGAACTTGCGGAACGAGGCGTCGAACGCGGGGCTGCCGCAGGCGGCGTCGGCGAAGATGACGCCGCCGCCGGGCTCGAGGTGTCGGCGCAAGGCGGCCATGTCCTCGGGCGCGAAGCTCAACCCGGCGCGGCCGTGGATGTAGAGCAGCGGGTAATGGATGAGGTTCGGGTCGCGGGCCAGGATCTCCTTGTGGTTGACGACCACGTCGAACCCGCGCCGCTCCTTGAGCATCGTCGTCAGGCTCGGGATCGCCAGCGGCGCGACGTTCCAGTCGCCGCCGTGCTTGAGCTTGGCGATGTACAAGGCGCCGCGGCGGGCGGTGGCCTCGACCTTGAAGTTCTTGACCTCGCGGACGGTCAGCTTGTCGGCCGGCAGCTCGCGGCCGGTGGCGTAGTCGACGACGTTCTGCCCGACCTTCGACGCCTTGACCACCGCGACGTTCGACGGCTGCGCCTCCATCTGGTTCCAGAAGCACGACAGGTCGGCCGGGCTGTAGATGACCACGGTGCGGCAGCCGTGCTCGATGCCCCAGAGCGGGTGGACGTCGGGCGAGAGGTCGAACCGGGCGCGCCAGACGGGGTGCTCCCTGGGCAGGGGGTGGAGCTTGTACTCCTCCTCGGGGAACATCTCCCGCATCAGGGCGCGGAAGCCGCGGTCGAACTCGGGCTCGCCGCAGCAGGCCTCGGCGAAGAGGAAGCCGCCCTGCTCGACGTACTCGCGCAGGGTCCGCCGCGCCTCGGCGGTGAGGTGCGGGGCGCGGTGGCCGTTCATGAAGGCGATGGGCGCCTGGAGCATGTCCTCGACCTCGGCGACCTCGGGGTCGACGGTCTGCCAGGTCAGCAGGTGCTTCCAGTCGCGGCCGACGAGGTCGACGAGGTTGCGGACGTCGTCGTGGTCGTTGTCCCAGTCCTCGCCGGGCCCGTGGCGGACCTTGTTGATGACGACGGGCGTGCGCCCCTTGGCCAGGAAGAGCAGGGCGAAGCTGGTGGCGAGCACCGGGTCGGATTCATATGCGTCCGAGCCGATCCAGGGGCCGAACGCCTTCTGGTCGTGGACGAACATCTCGGCACCTTCGCGGTACCAGTCGTGGTCGCCGAAGAAGCGGACGCCGGCGAGCCGGCCGGTGCGCTCGAGGCCGTAGAGGTAGTAATATTTCCACTGGCCGTTCGACCGGGGGAAGTTCTGGCCGACGTGGAAGTGGGTCGCCAGCCAGTCGATGCCGGCCTCGACGTGGAGGTTGGCGCCCCCCTTGCCGCAGTCGTGGATCCGCTCGCCGACGATCGTCTCCTGCCCCTGGTATCGCTTCAGGCCGCTGATGATCAGGCTCGAGACCCCCGCGCACGTCATGCTCGCCGTGGCGGGGTTGGGGGCGTCGGGCTGATACGCGAAGCCGCCGTCACCGCGCTGGGCCTGCTCCCAGTAGCGGCGGGCGAGCACCCAGGTCTCGGCGTCGACCTTGACGCCGACCTCGCTCGCGGCGTTCAGCGCGAGCAGGGCGTACTGCGAGTTCGAGTTGTCGCCCGGCGTGCGCTTCTCGGCGTCGTACGTCCACGACCCGGCCCAGCCGCGGCCGTCGCCGGGCTTGACCTGGGCGCGTTCGAGCCAGTAGACGTTGGCCGTGATCCGGACCAGGTCCTTGTCCTTGTCGCGGCCGAGCGGCAGGGCGGCGGAGAAGGCCATCGTCTGCAAGGCGACCGAGTAGACCCTCCCCAGGTCCTCGGCCCGGAACCTCCGCAGGTATTCCAGCGCCTTCGAGACCGCGGGGCCGTCCGGCTTCTCGCCGGCCGTCAACAGCGCGAGCGTGACCAGCGCCGTCGTGCCGCCGTGCGACTGCGGGTCGACGTCGTTCCACGAGCCGTCGGCGTTCTGCTTGCTCTTGAGGAAGCTCAGGCCGTCCTTGATCGCCCGCTCGACCTCCTCCCTCGTCACCCCCCCCCGCGCCGCCGCGGGCGCCAGGCCCGCCGCGACCGCGACGACCAACGCCGCCCCGACCGCCCGCCTCCAGAGCCCTCGGCACCCCATGATCCGCCCCCTTTCCCCGGCCGCATCCGCCCCTCGGGACGTTTTCGACTCTTGTCGTAGTATGGCGCGCTCGGGCCGGACCGGCAAGGGAACCCGGCCGACCCCGGCGCCATGCCACGTCCACCGCGATGGCCCCGCGACCCCGCACCCCTTCCCTCCTTGTGGGGGACGGTGGCTCGGAGTCCGGGTGACTGCCGTGCAACGCTCAGCACTCATCCCTCAGCACTCAGCACTTTTCTATTCTTTCGGATCGACATCCGGCCGGGTCGTCTTGCGGAGGACGGCCGCGAGGGCGGCGGCCTCGCGGAAGGCGCGGAGGAGGTTGCCGCCGAGGACCTTGTGGACGTCGGCCTCGCTGTAGCCGCGGCGGAGGAGCTCCTCGGTCAAGCGGGGGAAGCACGAGACGTCCTCCAGGCCGACGGGCCAGACGGCGATGCCGTCGAAGTCCGAGCCGATGCCGACGTGGTCGATGCCGGCGACCTTGACGATGTGGTCGATGTGGTCGGCGACGTCGGCCACCGTCCCGCGCGGGGGCTTGTGGGCGTCGTACCAGGTGTCGAGGGCCTTCCAGTAGCCGTCGTCGTCGTCCTTGTACTTCGCCAGCAGCATCCGGCGGGCCTCGTCGACCTGGCGGCCGTACTCGGCGACGATGAAGCCGGAGAAGAAGTTGACCATCACGACCCCGCGGTTCCGCGCGACCTCCATGAGCATCGCGTCGGGGACGTTCCGCAGCCGCGGGCAGATCGCGTAGGCGCTCGAATGGCTGGCGATGATCGGCGCCTTCGAGACGCGGAGCACGTCGGCCATCGTCTCGTGGGCGACGTGCGAGATGTCCACCAGCATCCCCAGCCGGTTCATCTCGCGGACGACCCGCTCGCCGAAGGGGGTGAGGCCGTCGTGGCGGTGCTGGTCGGTGGCCGAGTCGGCCCAGGAGAGGGTCTTGCCGTGGGTGAGGGTCATGTAGCGGGCACCGAGGCGGTAGAACGACCGCAGTTGCGCCAGGTCCTCCTCGATCGCCACGCCCCCCTCGATGCCGATCAAGGACGCGACCTTGCCCGCCTTGGCGATCCGCTCGATGTCGTCGGCGGAGTACGCCATCTCGAGGTCGTCGGGGTAGCGCTCGACCATCCGGTGGACCAGGTCGATCTGCTCGGTGACGGTCCGCGCCGGGTTGGAGGTGTTCGACGGGATGAAGACCGACCAGAACTGCGCCTTCACGCCGCCGGCGCGGAGCCTCGGGATGTCGGTCTGGGTCCCCTCGATCCGTTTGGAGATGTCGTACTTGGCGAAGCCGACGTCGCCGAGCTGGCGGAGCTTCCAGGGCAGGTCGTTGTGGCCGTCGACGAGCATCCCCGCCGCGTGTACCCGCGCCGCCCGCTCCGAGACCGCCGGCCCCTCGACCTTCTCCGACGGCCCCGCCCCCGACGTCGCCAGGGCCGCGACCGCCCCGAGGGTCGCCAGGGAGATCGCCCGCCGCGCGTGTTCCACCTTCATCGTCTCGCCTCCGTTGCGCCGCCCACAAAGATCCGTGGCGTCGTCATTGTAGCCCCCGCGCCCCCCGACCGGCTACCGCGCCCGACGGCGGGACCGGGTGACCCCCTCGCCCCTGCGGGGAGCGGGGCGGACCGGCCGTCATTCTTCCCCGGAGCAGGCACGCTCCGCGTGCCGTCCACCGAAACCCAAGCGCTTTGTGTTCGGGCGGACGGCACGCGGAGCGTGCCTGCGACGAAGGCGGACCGACGTCGGGCACCCCCCGACCGCGACGGCGTGCCGCATTATCCCTGGGACAAACTCCCCAAGGCGCTCCTGCTCCTGGTCGGCTTCGTCCTCGGCCTGCTCCTGGCCCGAGGCGCCTCCACGCCGTCCGCTAGCAATCCGGCCGCCGTCTCGCTAACCTCGACAATCGATCACCAGGCGGCCCCTCCGGGCAACGAGTGCAACGGCATGAGCGACCGGTCGGCGATCGAGTGGACGGACGCGACGTGGAACCCGGTCCGGGGCTGCACGAAGGTCTCGCCCGGCTGCGCGCACTGCTACGCCGAGACGTTCGCCGAGCGGTTCCGAGGCGTGCCCCGCCACCCGTATGAGCGCGGCTTCGACCTCCGCCTCGTCCCCGCCAAGCTCGCCGACCCCCTCCGCTGGGCCCGGCCGCGGATGGTCTTCGTCAACTCGATGAGCGACCTCTTCCACAAGGACGTGCCCGACTCCTACATCCACGCCGTCGTCCGCGTGATGCGGCTGGCCGACTGGCACACCTATCAGGTCCTCACCAAGCGTTCCGAACGCCTCCTCGACCTCCTCTCAACCTCCCTCCGGTCCGCCGCCGCCGCGCCGCACATCTGGTGGGGCGTGAGCGTCGAGGACCGCCGCCACGGCCTCCCCCGCGTCGAGCACCTCCGCTCCGCCCCCGCCCGCATGCGCTTCCTGTCGATCGAGCCCCTCCTCGAAGACCTCGGCCCCCTCGACCTCGCCGGCCTCTCCTGGGCCATCGTCGGCGGCGAGAGCGGCCCCGGCGCCCGCCCCCTGCACCCCGACTGGGTCCGCTCCCTCCGCGACCGCTGCCGCTCCTCGTCCGTCCCCTTCTTCTTCAAGCAATGGGGCGGCGTCCGCAAAGGCCGCCACGGCCGCCTCCTCGACGGTGTTTGCCACGACGAGGTTCCCCTGATTCCCTCCCGCCCCGTCCCCGACCTGGCGGAGCGGAGAGCGATGATGGCGGAGGTGGAGTCGGATGTGGCGACGTTCGTCTGAGCAGGGGATGGGAGACCTCCGAGCCGCTTCGCATTCCGCGAAATCGACCTTCCCATTTCGCAGCATGCGAAATAGGATCGCCGTTTGAGGTCTCGCGCCGAGCATACTGGAGGCACGGAGGTGCGCGTCATCACACGGAGGCGACTGGTGGCGTTCGCGGCGCGACACAAGGATGCGGAGGTCCCCCTGGACGACTGGTACCGGGTCGCCCGCAAGGCCGATTGGAAGAACTTCGAGGATGTCCGCCGGACTGCGTCGAACAGCGTGGATCTGGTCGGGCGTTGCGCCGTGTTCAACGTGGGTGGGAACAAGTTCCGACTGGTCGTTCAGATTCGATACGAATGGGGCAAGGTCTTCATCAAGGCCGTCCTGACCCACAAGGAATACGACCGCGGCGACTGGAAGCGGGATTGTTGAAGGGACGGGAGGGAGAGACGGATGCCGGCACGAACGACCGCCCGCGACGACCGGGCCTATCTCGCGCTTGTCCGGAGACACCCGCTCCGGCCGATCCGGTCGGAGGCGGACCTCGACCGGGCGATCGCGATGATCGACGAGCTACTCGGCCGCGACGACCTCGACGCGGGCGAGGCCGATTACCTGGACGTGCTGAGCGACCTCGTGGAGCGTTACGAGACCGACACCTACCCGGAGCCGCCCGCCGCCGACGCCTCGGTCCTGCGCTACCTGATGGATGCTCGCGGGCTCAATCAGGTCCGCCTCGCCGCCGAGGCCGGCATCCCCGTCTCCACCGTCTCCGACGTCCTGGCCGGCAAACGTCGGCTGAGCAAGTCGAACATCGGCGCCCTCTCCCGCCGCTTCCACGTCAGCCCCGCCGCCTTCTCGTTCGACCCGCCGAGCAAGGCGAAGGCGACAACGAGGCGGAAGTAGTGCGGGGTTCATGGCTACGTCGCCTCGCCGTCGTGGGTCCCGGCCCAGGACAGGGTGACGCGGCGGTCGGCATGGCTCGGGGGCGCAGGCGGGTACGACATGCCGAGGCGCCGCCCGGCCGAGCCGAGGTATTGATGGCCGCCGGCTCAGGGCCCGATCCACTCCCTGGGGTGGGTGCGTCCCCCGGTCCCCTCGGCGCCGATGCCCGCGGCGCGGCGGCGGGGGTTGATGACGCCGAGGGGGCGCGAGACGGTGACGTTGGACGTCGGGGAGTAGCGCGGGGTGGGGACACCCCGAACGGGGACCTCGGCGGCGAGGTATTGGCCGGTGCTCGGGTCGTAGACGGCGGTGCGGCGGACCGGGACGTAACGGCCGACGTACCGGCCGGTGCGGGCGTCGTAGACGCGATAACGGCGGTAGTACGCGGGGCTCGCGGGCCGGTACGACCAGGGGACGACGCGCGCGCCGGCGGTGCCGGCCGCATCGAGCGCCCCCTGGGCCCGCGACGACGGGGCCCCGGGCCCGAACAGGAAGCCGAGCGCCAGCACGGCGGCCGGCGCCATCGTGCACGATCCCGGTCTCATCCCCTCATCCTCCCCGGCCGTGCCGGTCTCGGAGGACGTCCGCGTCGGGGGGAAGCCCCGCCCCTCGGCCCGACCGCCGGGCCTTCCGACCGTCGCGGGGAGGGGTGCAGGCGTGGGCGGGTACGAGGCCCCGCGACGACATCGATGGGTTCCAGATGCCGGATGGGACCAGACATACCAGGATCATTATACAGCCCAGTCACGGCGGAGTCCAGCCCCGGGCGGGCCGGCCGTCACCCTCGGGGCGGCGACGTCGGCCCTCTTCCGTAGCAGGCACGCTCCGCGTGCCGTCCGCCCATCACAACGCGACGGGAGGCGGACGGCACGCGGAGCGTGCCTGCTACTGGGGCGGGGCCTTGCGTCCGGGGCCGCATCGACCCCACACTCGGCACTCAGCACTTTTCCAACCCGGAGGTGGGCGATGGGGCGGATCTCGAGGCGGGCCGTGCTGGCCGGGGCGGGGTTGCTGGCGGGCGGGACCGGGTCGGGCGCGGAGGGGCAAGGGCCGCGCAAGCGGAAGGTCGTCGTCACCGGCGGGCACCCGGGCGACCCGGAGTACGGCTGCGGCGGCACGATCGCGCGATACGCCGACCTCGGCCACGAGGTCGTCCTGCTCTACCTGAACCGCGGCGAGCGGCCCGACGAGCCCCCAGAGACCGCCGGCGCCGCCCGGACGGCCGAGGCGACGAGGGCCTGCGAGATCCTCAAGGCCAGGCCCAGGTTCGCTGGGCAGGTCGACGGCAAGGCGATCGTCGACCCCGAGCACTACCGGGCCTTCCGCGCCATCCTCGAGGACGAGCGCCCCGACGTCCTCTTCACCCACTGGCCGATCGACAACCACGCCGACCACCGCGCCATCTCCACGCTCACCTACGACGCCTGGCTCCGCATGGGCAAGAAGGCGGCCTTCTTTTATTACGAAGTCTCCGACGGCGAAGACACCGTGCAATTCGCTCCTGATTATTACGTGGACATATCATCGGTTGAGCCTCGCAAGCGCGCCGCCTGCCACGCCCACGCGAGCCAGGCGCCCGGCCGGTTCTACGCGCTCCAGGAGCAGGTCATGCGGCTCCGCGGCATCGAGAGCGGCCACAAATATGCCGAGGCGTTCATCCGCCACGTCCAGGGCCCCGGCTCCGGGCCGCCGCTCCCGTAGGGTCCGCTATTGCGGACCATTTTCATGCGATTGTATGAAGATAGTCCGCAATAGCGGACCCTACGGGGGTCGATCCCCGGCCTCGAACCGGTCGAGGACGGGGATGAGGTCGGCGACGGCCTCGACGACGGCGTGGGCGCCCCGGCGGCGGAAGTCGGCGGCGATCGGGGCGAGCCGGGCGGCGAGGTCGGCGGGGTCGAGTCGTTCGACCTCGCGCAACGACAGCCCCAATGCATTGCCCGTCCGGGTCACGGCGACGACCCGGGCGCCGGCGTTGAGCCCGGCCTCGACGCCGACCGGCGTGTCGTCCACCACCACCACGCCCGACATCGGGAAGGCGTCGAGCCGCTCCAGCGCGCGGAAGATCATCCAGGGGGCGGGCCGGCCGCGGGGGACATCATCATTGCAGATGATCACATCCGGATCAAACCCGCCGGCGCGGGCGAGCGGGGCGGCGACGTCCATCAAGGCGCGGGGGTATCCGGTGTTGATGCCGATCTTGATGCCGCGGCGGCGGCACTCGGCGACGACCTCGGGCACGCCGGGGATCACGTCGGCGTGCCGCGTGAGGGCCTCGTGCTGCAACGGGAGGAAGTCGGCGAAGAGGCGGTCGACGTCGGCCTCGTCGGCCGCGCGACCGTGCCCGGCCTGCCAGGCCGCGGCGACCCTCGGCAACGCGAGGATCGCGGCGATGTGGTCCCGCTTCGCGACGCCCATCGGCCCGCGGGCCTCGGCGGTCGTGATCGCGACGCCGGCCCTCCGGAACGCCTCGACGAACGGCGACACCGGCGCGAGGCTGCCGTGGTCGACCGTCGTCCCGGCCCAGTCGAAGATCACGGCGCGGATGCGGCCCGTCATGACCACCTCTCCCACGAGCGCTCGGCCAGGCCGAACGCCAGCGTCATCCCCGCCCCGCCGGTCGCCGTGCGGACGTGGACGCCCGGCAAGGGCTCGGCCTCGAACATCAAGACATTCGGGTCCTTCGCGTACACGCCGTGCCAGCGCTCGGCGATCGTCCAGTCCGGCAGCCGGACCACCCGGCGCAACTCCCGGAGGATCAGGTCGTCGATCTCCGCCTTGTCGAACGGGCCGATGGCGTCGTCGTACTCGTGCGAGTCGCCCAGGATCACCCCGCCCGCGTCGTTCTGCGAGGCCATCACGTGGATGCCGAAGCGGTCCAGCTCCGGCGTCTCGTCGGCGATCCGACACCGGAGTTTTTTTAGAGATTGGCAAATCTTGAAATTTTCATAATGCCTCAGCGTCAGGCCGCTCGCCAGGTGCGTCCCGAGCCTCCAGCCGCCGGGCTGGGGCACGGTCCGGAGCATCTGGAGCTTGCAGCGACGGAGGCCGGAGGCGCGGAAGAGGCTGGGGAAGAGGGTCTCGAAATCCGAACCGTTGCAAATAAAACAACGTTCAAACAGGAAATACCGACCGTCGGCGGTGCGGGCCCGGCCGGGATCGGCCTCGACGTGCGTGATGGCCGTGTCGAACTCGAACCGGACGCCGAAGCGTTGCGCGAGCCAGGCGGCGAGGCCGGGCACGGCCGTGCGGGGGTTGACGCAGAGCTCGGTCGGGCTGAAGAGGCCGCCGAGGAGGCCGTCGGGGTTGGCGCCGGGGGAGCGGCGCAGGACCTCGTCGGGGTCGATCAGCTCGACGTCGTAGCCGAGGTCCGGCCCCTTCCGCGCGAACTCCTCGAGCACGGCCCACTCGTCGTCGCGGTGGGCCAGGTGGATCGACCCGCAGGCGTCGACCCAGACGCCCGCCTCGCGCCCCAGCTCGAGCCAGGCGGCCCGGGACCTCATGGCGACCTCATGCCGCCCGGGCGCGGGCTGGCCGATTGGCCAGATCATGCCGAAGTTGCGGACCGAGGCGCCCAATGCCGCCGGGCCGCGCTCGAAGACGGTGACGAGGTGCCCGCGCCTCGCCGCCGACCACGCGTGCGCCAGCCCCACGATCCCGGCGCCGACGACCCCGACGGTGCTCATCGCCCGCCGGCCAGGGCCGCCTCGAGGTCGGGGACGTATGCCTCGAGCCCCGGCACGAGGAGCCCGGGGTCCTTCGCCTCGTCGTCCCACCGCCGGAGCCGCACCGCGTCCTCGAAGTGCGGCGACGCCCGGAAGCCCTCGACCTCCTCGGCCGACATCGGCCCCCCCTGCAACGCCAGGCTCACCCGCGAGGGCTCGCTCAATTGCTCATAATACGAAGTTTCTGTGGCACACAGATATCGCTTGGCGGCGACGTGGAGGCGGACCGGCTCGGCGACCTCGGGGCGGAAGTGGCGGGCGAGCCAGCGGGCGGCGAGCTCCTCGTGCCGGTCGTCGATGCCGCGGTCGGGGGCGTCGTCGGGCAGGTTATGGAGGAGGTGGCCGACGTCGTGCAAGAGCGCCGCGGCGACCAGCGCGGGGTCGGCGCCCGATTGACGAGCGAGGTGGGCGGCCTGGAGCGCGTGCGCGCGCTGCGAGACGGCCTCGCTGCCGTAGTCGGAGTCGCCCCGCTCGGCGAAGAGCCGCAAGACCCGCGACACGACCCCGTTGTTTTCCGTCGCCATCGGCGCCGTCTCCACGCAATCTACACGCCACTGCCGTACAATCGGCCGGCCCAGGGCCGACGGGGGATTCTCGCATGTCGATCGCCGACCGACAACCGGCCACCGCCGCGACGGCCGCGACGCCGCGCGCGGGTCTCGCCGCTTGGGCGGCGCTGGCGGCGTTTGGCGCCTATTTTTGCATGTATGGATTCCGGAAGCCGTTCACGGCGGCGGGGTTCGAGGGCGGGCAGGTCTTCGGGATCGGCGAGAAGACGGCGCTGGTGACGGCGCAGGTGCTGGGCTACGCGGCATCGAAGCTGATCGGCGTACGGGTCGTGGCCGAGCTGCGGCCGTCGCGGCGGGCGGCGGCGATCGTGGGGCTGGTCGGGGTGGCCGAGGCGGCGCTGTTGCTGTTCGCCGTGGCGCCGAGCCCGTGGCACGTGCCGTGCCTGTTCCTCAACGGCCTGCCGCTGGGGATGGTCTTCGGCCTGGTGCTCGGGTTCCTCGAAGGCCGACGGCTCACCGAGGCGATGGCGGCGGTCCTCTGCGCCAGCTTCATCCTCGCCGATGGCGTCGCGAAGTCGGTCGGGTCGTGGCTCCTGACACTGGGCGTGACCGAACGTTTCATGCCGGGCGTGGCGGGCCTGATCTTCCTGCCGCCGCTCGTTGGTTTCGTCGCGCTGCTGGCGCGCGTCCCGCCCCCCGACGCGCGCGACGTGGCCCTCCGCGGCGACCGGGCCACGATGGACCGCCGCGACCGTCGCGCGCTGCTGTCTCGACACGCCGCGGGCCTCGTCCCGCTGGTCCTGGCCTATGTCCTGGTGACGATCGCCCGGAGCCTCCGCGCCGACTTCGCGCCCGAGGTCTGGCGCGGCCTGGGACGGGCCGCCGCGCCGGCCACGTTCACCGAGTCCGAGACGTTCGTGGCGCTCGCGGTCCTCGTCGTCAACGGCCTGGCCGTGCTGATCGTGGGGAACCGCCGCGCGTTCTTTGCCTCGCTGGCGGTCGGGATCGCGGGGGGGGCCCTGATGCTCGTCGCGCCGGTCGTCCTGCGGCAGGGCTGGCTCGGCGGCTTCGCGTTCATGGTCCTGCTGGGGACCGGCCTGTACCTGCCGTACGTCGCCTTGCAGACGACCACCTTCGAGCGCCTGCTGGCGATGACCCGCGAGCGGGGCAACCTCGGGTTCCTCGTCACGATCGCCGACGCGGCCGGCTACCTCGCCTATGTCGCCGTGATCGTCGGCGAGGCCGCCATCCCGTCCAGCATCGACTTCTTCCGCTTCTTCCTCGACGCCATCGCCGTGCTCGCCGCCCTGACCATCGCCTCCCTCGCCGCGAGCTGGCGCGCCTTCGCTCGGCCGACGGCCGACACGGCCTCGTCCTGACCCGAGGCCCGGGCCCCGGGTGCCCCGGCGTCGAGATCCCCTCGGTTCCTTGACACGCCATTCGTTGAGGCAGAGACTATAGACGTGACGATCGACGCGACCGACGACGCGGGGGGGCCGGGCCATGCCGGGCGGGAGGTTGCAGCGGGAGCTGAAGAAGCGGAAGCCGTTCGACTCGCTGGAGCAGGAGGCGACCTTGAACATCGCGCGGACGGCCGACCGCATCGGCATCTGCTTCGCGAGGCTCTTCCGCGAGCACGGCCTGACCCCGTCGCAGTACAACGTCCTGCGCATCCTGCGGGGCGAGGGCAAGCCGCTGCCGATCCTCGAGGTCGCCGACCGGATGATCGCCGCCGTGCCGGGGATCACCGGCCTGATCGACCGGCTCGAGGGTTGCGGCCTCGTCGCCCGCGAGCGGTCGACCGAGGATCGCCGGGTCGTCTTCGTGGCGATCACGCCGAAGGGCCTCGACCTGCTGGCCGGGGTCGACGCGCCCGAGGCCGCGCTGCACAGGCGGCTGATCGGCCACCTCAGCGCCGCCGAGCTCCGCGAGCTGATCCGGCTGCTGGAGAAGGCCCGGCAGCGACCCTGCGAGCCCGGCGGGCCCGCCCCGCCCTCCTGATCGGGGATGGGCGCGGCCCAGGTCGGCTCGGCGGGCCCGATAGCCGCTGCAACGGCGGCGTTCCTCTGATAGGATTGACCCGGGGCGACCGGCCGGTCGGCGCCGACGGAACAGCCCCGTTTGCCCCCGGGACGGCGACGGCATGCCCCTCCCCTCGTTGCGATCGACCCGGAACTACCTGCTGGCCGCGGCCGGGGTCGCCCTGGCGACGGTGGTCCGCCTGGCGCTGGACCCGGTGCTCGGGCCGCGGTTCCCGTTCCTGACGTTCTTCATCGTCGTGGTCGCGACCGCCTGGTATGGCGGGTTCGGGCCGTCGGCCTTCGCCGTCGGCCTGTCGTGGCTGGCGGTCGACCGCTACATCATGGCGCCGGGGGGCCCGGTGCCGTTCTTCGGCGATCGGCGGCAATTGGGCCTCGCCTTCGTCGTCATCGGCCTGGGCGTGGCCGTGCTCGGCGGGGCGGTCCGCGCGGCGCGGCGTCGGGCCCGGGCCAGCGCCGAGGAGGCCCGGCGGGTGCTCGAGGAGTACCGCCAGAGCGAGGAGCAGTACCGGGCCATCTACGACCAGGCGGCCGTCGGCATCAGCGAGGTGGACCTCGCGGGCCGGTTCCTCCGCGTCAACGACCGCTACTGCGAGATCGTCGGCTACTCGCGCGAGGAGTTGTCAAAGCTCGGGTTCCAGGACATCACCCACCCCGACGACCCGCCGGGGAACATGGAGCGGTTCGAGCGGATCGCGGAGGGGCCGCCGAGCTACACGATCGAGAAGCGCTACGTCCGCAAGGACGGCCGGGTCGTCTGGTGCCGGGCGGCCGTCTCGCTGATCTGCGACGGCGCGGGGCGGCCGAGCCGGGTCATGGCCGTCGTCGAGGACGTCACCGAGCGGGTCCGCGCCGAGCGGGCCTTGCGCGAGAGCGAGGGGCGGTTCCGCGACCTCGCCGACGTCATGCCGCAGATCGTCTGGACGGCCGGGCAGGCGGGCGACGTCGATTATTTTAACAGACGATGGTATGAATATACTGGGATGACTCCCGATGCCTCGCTGGGCGAGGGCTGGCGGGACGCGGTCCACCCCGACGACCTCGGCCGGTTCTTCGAGGCGCGGGAGCGGGGCCTCGGCAGCGGCGAGATCTTCGAGGCCGAGGTGCGGCTGCGGCGCCGCGACGGGGGGTATGGCTGGCACCTGGTGCGGTCGGCGCCGGTGAAGGACGCGTCCGGGGCGGTGGCCCGGCGGTCGGGGACGGCGACCGACATCGACGACCGCAAGCGGGTCGAGGAGGCGTTGCGGGCCGGCGAGGAGCGGTTCGCGCGGTTCATGCAGCACCTGCCGGGCCTGGCCTGGATCAAGGACGCCGGGGGCCGGTACCTCTACGCCAACGACGCCGCCGAACGGGCCTTCCGGGCGCCGCGCGAGCGGCTCTACGGCCGGACCGACGCCGAGGTCTTCCCGGGCGAGACCGCCGCGCTGTTCGACCGGAACGACCGCCGGGCGTTGGAGCTCGGCGCGGGGGTCCAGGTCGTCGAGACGTTGGAGCACGACGACGGCCTGCTCCACTCGTCGCTGGTCACCAAGTTCCCGATCCCCGTCGCGGCCGGCGGCGGGGCGTGGGTCGGCGGCATGGCCATCGACATCACCGACCGGCTCCGCGCCGAGGGGGCGCTGCGCGAGAGCGAGGAGCGGTTCCGGAGCCTCGCCGACCTCCTGCCGCAGATCGTCTGGATCACGCGGACCGACCGCGGCGTCGAGTTCTTCAACCAGCGCTGGTTCGAGTACACCGGCCTGACTCCCGAGCGGTCGTTCCGCGAGGACGGCTGCCGCGAGGTCACCCACCCCGACGACGTCGAGCGGGTCGTCGCCGCCTATATGCACGCGGTCGAGACCGGCGCGACGTTCGAGGCCGAGTACCGCCTGCGCGACCGCCACGGCGTCTATCGCTGGCACCTGGGGCGGGCGGTCGCGGTGGTCGACGACGCGGGGCAGGTGGTCCGCCGGATCGGCACGGCCACCGACATCGACGACCGCAGGCGGGCCGAGCAGGACGCACGCTTCATGGCCGAGGCCGGCGCGGCCCTGGCCGCCCTGACCGACGAGGCCGAGGCCCTCCGCGCCGTCGCCCGCCTGGCCGTCCCCCACTTCGCCGACTGGTGCGCCGTCGACCTGCTCGGCGACGACGGCGCGCCGCATCGCGTCGCGGTGGCGCACCAGGACCCGGCCAAGGTCGAGCTGGCCTACGACCTCCAGCGCCGCTACCCGACCCGGCCCGACACCCCCATGGGCGTCTTCCAGGTGTTGCGCACCGGCGAGCCCGTGCTCGTCCCCGAGATCACCGACGAGATGCTGGCGGCCGGGGCCGGCGACGAGGAGCACCTGCGGCTCCTGCGGGATCTGGGCCTGAGATCGTGCCTCTGCGTCCCGCTGGCCGGGCGGGGCGGGGCCTTCGGCGCCATCAGCTTCATCGCCGCCGAGTCGGGCCGCCGCTACGGGCCCGACGACCTCCGGCAGGCCGAGGACCTGGCCCACCGCGCCGCCGTCGCCGTCGAGAACGCCCGGCTCTACGAGGCGCTGCGCGACGCCGACCGCCGCAAGGACGAGTTCCTCGCGACGTTGGCCCACGAGCTCCGCAACCCCCTGGCGCCGATCCGCAACGCGCTGCTCCTGATGGCCCAACCCGACCCCGACCCCGACGGCCGCGGCCACGAGGCCGACCGCGCGATGGCCGAGCGCCAGGTCGCCCACCTCTCGCGGCTGGTCGACGACCTGATGGACATCGCCCGGATCTCCCGCGGCAAGATCGAGCTGCGTCGGCAACCGGTCGAGCTCGGCCCGGTCGTCGCGCACGCCGTCGCCGCGGTCCGGTCGGCGCTGGCGGAGCGGGGCCACGAGCTGGTCGTCCGCGGCCCGGCCGAGCGGGTCGTCCTCGAGGCCGACCCGACGCGGCTGGAGCAGGTGCTCGACAACCTCCTGACCAACGCCATCAAGTACACCGAGCCCGGCGGCAGGATCACCCTGGAGGCCGGCCGCGAAGGGGACGAGGTCGTCCTCCGCGTCGCCGACAACGGGGTCGGCATCCCCGCCGAGATGCTCGCCAGGATCTTCGACCCGTTCACCCAGGTCGACGGCCACTCCGGCCGTTCCAAGGGGGGGCTCGGCATCGGCCTGGGCCTGGTCCGGAGCCTCGTCGCCCTCCACGGCGGCCGGATCACCGCCCACAGCGCCGGGCCGGGCCTGGGCAGCGAGTTCGTTGTCCGCCTGCCCGCCTTGCCGGCCCCGGCCGCGGCCGACGCCCGGGCGCCCGAGGCCGCCGCCGGCAAGCCCCGGCGGCGTCGCATCCTGGTCGTCGACGACAACGCCGACGCGGCCAACAGCCTGGCGAAGTTGCTGAGCCGGCCTCCATGGCCAGGAGGTCCGCGTCGCGTGCGACGGCCCCGCGGCGCTGGAGATCGCCGGGGAGTTCCTGCCCGAGGTCGTCCTGCTGGACATCGGCATGCCGGGCATGGACGGCCTGGAGGTCGCGCGCCGGCTCCGGGCCCGCCCCGAGTTCGGTCGCACGCTCCTGGTGGCCCTGACCGGCTGGGGCCAGGACCAGGACCGGCGGCGGTCTCGGGCCGCGGGCTTCGACCGTCACCTCGTCAAGCCGATCGACCCCGCGACCCTCCGCGACCTGCTCCTCGACGACGTCCCCGCCCCCGAGCCCGCCGCCCCGGCCGAGCCCGTGGGCTCCGTCCCGGCCGCCGACGGCCCCTAGATCGGCTTTCGCTTTCCCGGAGCAGGCACGCTCCGCGTGCCGTCCGCCAGGACCCGAACCGAACGCGCGGGGTCGGCGGACGGCACGCGGAGCGTGCCTGCTCCGATCGAGACAGAACCGCTCGAGCCGCCCGACGGCCGGGCCCCCCTCCCTTCCATCGCCCCATCTCCGCCGGGCCCCGTCGCGTCGCGTCGTCGGGCCTCCCGCGGCGGCCATGGACAAGCTTTATCCGCAAGAATCTCGAATCGTACTCATAGACACGGACACGTGTTGAAAAAAATCATGACGCTTGACTTCCTCCGCGGGCCTGGGGACGATGCTCGGGCTACGTCCCCCTCCCGATGGGTGGGGCGGCCCTGGTCATGGTGGCCCCGACGTGCGGCGGGCGAGCGTCGGGTTTTTTTGCGCGCGGACGCCAGCGAGCGGCCGACCGGCCGGCTCGCCCCACCACCGGAGGGTCATGCGATGCGTCTCACGACTCGTCCCCTGCCGACCCCGACAACCCGCCGTCATCGGCCACCCACCACCCACCACCCACCACCCGCCGCCGGCCGCGCCGCGCCTGGCACATCGAGGCCCTTGAGGGCCGCGCCCTTTTGAGCGTCGTCAGCAACACCAACGACAGCGGTTCCGGGTCGCTGCGCGATGCCATCGACAACGCCGCGCCCGGCGAGGTCATCACCTTCGACAACTCACTCAAGGGGGCGACGATCCAGACCAGCGGCCTGGAGGTCAAGACGGACCTGACGATCCAGGGCCTGGGCGCCGCGGACCTGACGGTCAGCGGCGGACTCAACTTCGCCACCGGGGCGGTCCTCACCGTCGACGCTGGGGTCACGGCGGCGATCTCCGGCCTGACGATCACCGGCGGCTCGGTTTACGGTGCATCCAGTGCCCCCATCGGTGGCGGCGGGATCGACAACGCCGGGACGCTGGCCCTCGCCGACGACCAGGTCATCAACAACGACACCGAGAACGACGGCGGCCCCGGGGGCGGCGGCGGGATCCTTAACACGGGGACCTTGACCCTCGACCGCGTCACCGTCAGCGGCAATACGGCCTTGATGGAACAGTCATTCGACTTTGCCTTCTCCCTCACCCCCACCGTCGTCTCCGGCGGCGGGATCTGGAACGACGGCGGGACGCTCACGGTCCGCGACAGCGTCATCTCGGACAACACGGTGCGCGGGCTCGCGTTCTACGCCGAAGGCGGCAATACCCCGCCGGCGACGAGCGGCGGCGGGATCGCGAACACCGACGGGGGCACGGCGACGATTCTCGGCAGCACCCTCACCGGCAACGCGGCGAACGGCCTGTTCGTCGAGGGCCCCAGCCCGAACACGACCCTCGGCAATCCCGTGGCGAACAACGGGGGCGACGCCGACGGCGGCGGCATCTCGAGCGACTCGGGCCGGTTGCTCGTCGTGGGGAGCATGGTCGGCTCGAATTCCGTCCAGGGCGGCGCCGGCGAGCAGGGCACGGCGGGCTTCCCGTCGTTGTACTACGACAACGCCCAGGACGGGGGCGACGCGGGGACGGGGGCCGGCGGCGGCGTCGCCATCACCGGCGGCACGGGCACGGTCGAGTCGACTGCGCTGACCGGCAACTCGGCCACGGGCGGGGCCGGCGGGGTCGGTGGCAACAGCTACTCCTTCGACTTTTTCTCCGGCGCCGGCGGCGCCGGCGGCCTGGGGATCGGCGGCGGCATCGACGCCGCTGCGGGGGTGACGGTCTCGGTCGCGTCGAGCACCATCACCGGCAACACGGCCGCCGGCGGCCAGGGCGGCAACGGCGGCAATGGCGGCGCCGGGACCCCGATCTTATTCCAGCAGGCCGGCCCCGGCAACGACGGCGGCGATGGCGACGCGGGGGGCGCGGGCACCGGCGGCGGCATCGCCGGCGGCGCCGGGCTGACAATCCTCGATGCCACCCTCACCGGCAACTACGCCAACGGCGGCGACGGCGGCGACGGCGGCGACGGCGGCGACGGCGGCGACGGCGGCGACAACTCCTACCTGACCGAGGGGAATCCCCCCATGCCGGGATTCAGCTTCCCCGGCTACGCCGGCGGCAACGGTGCGAACGGCGGCGCCGGCAGCGAGGGGATCGGGGCGAACCTCTCGGCGACGGCCGCGGTCATCGCCGCCAACGCCACCATCGGCCCGAACTTCGGCACCGGCGGCCTCGGCGGCGGCGCCGGCCAGGGCGGCATGGGCGGCCAGGGGGTCGACTTCGACCAGGACGGCAACCCCTCGCCCGACACCGGCCCCTCGGGCACCAACGGGGCCGCCGGCGCCGCCGGGCTGGGCGCCGACTCGGCGGCGTTCGTGCAACTGAGCGTCCAGTTCAGCGGCTACCGCTACAACCGCGCCACCCACCAGTTCGTCCAGCTCGTGACCGTCACCCAGGTCGGCGGCCCGGCGGCCACCGGCACGCTCGACCTGGCGCTCGACGGCCTGCCGAGCGGCGTGACGCTGGCCAACGCGAGCGGGATGACCTCGGCCACCTTGCCCTCGGGCAGCCCGTACGTCGCCATCGACCTGGCGAGCCTGTCCAGCGGGCCGGCGACGATCCTGCTGGACTTCGCCGACCCGAGCAACGCGCAGATCCGGTTCACCCCGCGGCTGATCTCGGGCACCCCCTGAGCCCGGCCGACATTGCAGCCGGGCCCGCGCACGTCCTCAACGGGAACGCGAGAGGGCCCCCGGCCGTTCATGACGGGAAGCACTTGCCGAAGGCGACGAGCAGGCGCGGCGAGCCTTTGAGGCGGATCTTCCTGCGTAACAGTGCCCAGACGAGGCTGCGGTCCTTGGCGAGGAAGCCGAGCCAGGTGCGGGAGTCGGCCTGGACGCGGAGGTCGGGCGCGCCGACGTGGCCGGGCTCGACGCGGATGGCCTTGTCGCGGATGACGACGGTGGCCTCGGCGGGCTCGTCGCCGGTGAAGGTGAAGTGATAGACGGCATTCAAACCTGCGGAGGCGTGGCGCTGGAAGACGTGCGGCAGGGTGGCGAGGAACGAGCGGATCGACCGGGGCCGCCGGCCGCCGCCCACCCGCCTCGGCCGCTTGTGCGGGAAGCGCTTCGCGACGTACGACTCGGCGTCGGAGCCGGGGATGACGTAGACCGGCTCCTCCTTGGCCCGCAAGGGTTCGACGACCTCGCCGACGAAGCCGCCGCGGTCGGCGAGGAACGGCCCGATCACGTCATCGCCGGCGGGGCAGGCGGCGAGGCAGTAGGCGGCCTTGTAGTTCGGCCCGAAGCCGAGGCTCTGCCAGACCGAGGCCGTCTCCGCGTCGTCGACGCGGCGGCGGTAGTCGCGGGAATCCTTGCTGTCGGCGACGGTCTCGACCCAGTCGGTGAAGCCGCCGAGGAACTCGCGGTAGTTGTGCGTCAGGCAGGCCGAGAAGTCGAAGTGGCCGTCCGGCGCGATCGCGCCGACGGGGCAGGCCGCCACGCAGAGCTTGCAACTGAGGCACGGGTTGTAGTCGATCGGCCGCGACTGCTCGGAGACCTCGGCGTCGATCAGGATCGTCCCCAGGAGGATGAAGTTGCCGAACTTCGGGTGGATGACGTTGCGATGGATGCCCATCCGACCCAGGCCCGCCGCCACGGCGATCGGCTTGTGCGCCACGACCCAGGTCTTGCCGGGGTAGCGGTCCATCTCCATCGGGAAGCCCATCGCCGGGTTGACCGCGCGGACGCCCTCGGCCTCCAGGGCCGCGACGACGGCGCGGGCGACGTCGTTGACGTGCTCGCCGACGTGGTGGAACTCCAGGTTCGCCACCGACCGCGCCACGCTCCGGATCGGCTCGCGGTTCATCTTGCAGACGATCGCGACGAGCGACCTCGTCCACGGGTACAGGCCGAGGACCTCCGCCCGCTGGTCGTCGAGATCGGGCCGATCGATCGCGACGACGCCCGCGTCGTCGGCCCCGGCGTCGAGGCAGAGCCGCCGCAGCCACGCCGCGTCGATCGTGCCGGGGCGCGGCCGGGGTTTCGAGTCGCGGAACCGGACCACGGTCGGATGGTCGTCGAGCCTGCTCATCGCCGTCGCCTCCTGGATTGTTGTAGATACAACGAAACGGCAAAATAAAAGATGTCGACGTTCAGCGGCCGACGGCGCCGTCCTTCCAGAGCCGATCGACGACGCGACCGAGGGCGGCCTTGCCCTCGGCGCCGATCAGCGCGACGGCCGCCTCCTGGGCCTTGCGCCAGGCGGGCAGGGCCGATTCGAGCAGGGCGTGGCCGTCGGCGGTCAGCTTCAGCGGCCGGGAGCGGGCGTCGGCCGCGTCGTCGATCTCGAGCCAGCCGTTGCGGCGGAGGACCTCGGCGTCGCGGCTGAGGGTGGACTTGTCCATGCGGAGGACGCGGCAGAGGTCCCCCGGCCGGGCCGTGCCGAGCTTGCCGACGGCGGCCAGCAGGTTCAACTGGCCGACCCGCAGCCCGTGGGGCCGCAACGCCTCGTCGTACAACGCGCTCACGGCCCGGTTCAGGATCCGGACCCGGACCGCCAGGCACTCCCCCGCCAGCACCTCCGCCGCCGTCGGTCGACTCTTCTTCGTCGCCATCAGAGTGGCCTCCGGGTAAGTTGTAGCTGCAACGATCCGGGAAGTCAAGGCGCCGGACCTCGCTCGAGAGAGGGAGGGGGTGACGGTCGGATCCGGAATCGCGATGATGGAACATGCTTCGTAGCTTCGTAGGGTGCGTCGAGTCCGCGACGACGCACCGCCCGATGCCGCGAGATGGTG
>DASZMJ010000532.1:0-2007 GCA_035551935.1 Isosphaeraceae bacterium | reverse complement strand
TTCTCCAGCCGGAGCTTATCCAGGCGGCTCAGAGGCCGCGCAGGGGTCTCGCCTTTTTTGGGGGTCGCCGCGGCGACCACGGGGGCCGCGGCCTTCTTCTTCGGGGCCAGCGGGGCGTCGATCCGGAGCCGGCCGCTGCCCAGGTTGTGGACGATCGGCTCGCCGTCGCGCTCGATCACGACCTGGCAGAAGAGGGACTTGGTCTCGCCGACCGGCGAGGCGGGGTCGGTCTTGAGGTGGAAGACGATCTCGGTACTGTCCTTCGTGATCGCGGCGGGCTCGGTCGTCACCCGGTTGGGAAGGCCGACGAGCGTCACCTTCGCCTCGCCGGGGAAGTCGACCGCCTGCTTGACCTTCACGGCGAGGTCGACGTCCTTCCCTTGCTCGACGCTCACGGCGGGGAACGAAAGGGCCACGAACGGCGGCGCGACGGTCAGGTTCGCGAACCGCGAGGAGACGGTGAGCCGGCCGCCGCGGGCGCCGCGGTTGTTCCCCTTGGCCTTCGCCTGGGGGGCGCCGGCGGGCGGGGGCTCGGTGTACGTGCCGTTGACGACGACCTTCCAGGTCGCCAGCTCGGCCCCGCCGTTCGCGGTGACCGGGATCAGCGCCTCGTTTTGATTCTCGGGGATGACGATCTCCGCCTTCGAGGCGATCCCGGGCGGGTTCCAGGGCAGCGCGACCGCGATCGGCGCGGTGAAGCCGGGCTTGCGCTTCGCGACGACCTTGAGGTCCATCGCGCCGCCGCGGACGACCGGGACCTTCGGCTCGACGATCTCGACCGTGTAGGGCGCCTCCTCGGTCACGGCGACGGCCAGCGAGTCGACCGTCCGGGTCCAGAACGGGTTGTTGTTCTGGCCGAGGACCAATTCGGCGGTCGAGGTGAACTCGGAGGGGACCTCGACGTTGCTGTCGACCGGCCTGCCCGCGACTTTCGCCAGGCTCGCGGCCACCGGCGCGTCGGCCTCGGCCGAGAAGAGGACGGGGACGGCGGAGCCGCCGGCGGTCATGGCGTCGGCCTCGAAGGTCACCCCGGCGGGGAGGTTCGAGGCGGAGAGCGCGAGGGCGCCGCCGAAGTCGGCCCGGCGGGCGTTGATCAGGATCGCCTGGCGGTTGCCGCGCGGGACGGCCACGGCCATCACGCCCGTGCCGCGTCGGAGCGACTCGTTCGGGGTGCTCAGGGTGAGCAGCGGGGCGACCGGGCTGACCTCGACGCGGTAGGCGTAATCGGGGCCGCCCTTCTTGAGGTGGTCGGACACCGAGAGGACGTACTCGCCGTCCTTCGGGGCGTTGAACCGGATGTAGCTGTCGGGCCCGCCGCTGTCGTCGTTGCCCGCGACCCGGCCCCCGCCCTTCGTCGCGATCGCGAGCACCGAGTCGAGCGGCGAGCGGATCTGGCGGGCGTAGACGCGGACGTCATACGCCAGCCCCTTCTTCGCGTTGAAGGCGTAATGGTCGACGTCCCCGGCGGACCCGATCACGCCGTTGAGCCCCACGGGCGGGGTGAACGGCGTGGCCGTCGCCTGGGAGTCGTTCGGCTCGGCCTCGATCGTGTTGCCGAACGGGGAGAGGCGGAACGGGTTCGGGTAGGGGGCCGACCCGCGGTCGTCGTGGGCGACGAGGCCGAAGTCGCGGCCGGCGGTCTCGGGGAGCGTCAGGCTCGTCGTCGACTCGCCGAGGACGTCGCCGATCCAGCGGACCGTCACGGCGTCGCCGAGCTTGCCACCGGCCGGGATGGTCGCCGTCGGCCGGGGGAAGTTGCCGACGTGGAGCCGGTAGAGGCAGTTGGCGTTGCCCGCGTAGGCGCTCTCGCGGGCGAGGATGATGTAGGTCCCGTCCTCGGGCGCGACGACCGAGACGAACCCGTCCTGCCAGGTCAGGGCCGCGTCGTCGCTCGACGCCAGCTCGAACCGCTTCGCGTCGAGGATCGCGACGTAGGGGTCGAACAGCGTCAAGCCGAGCCGGATTCCCTCGACCTCGGCCGTGATCCGGTCCCCTTTCTTCGCCTCG
>DASZMJ010000531.1:0-7486 GCA_035551935.1 Isosphaeraceae bacterium | reverse complement strand
CGCTGATCGCCTGCAAGAACGCGCGGCTGAAGCTCTACGGCCGCATCCTCTCCAGCAGCGAGAACGAGCCCGCGTGGAGCCCTCCCGAGCCCACCCCGACGGCCCCCGGAACGCCGCCACGGAACGAACCGAAGGACGATGCAACTTACGACTACGTCCTGGTCTTGGATGAGACGCCCCTGCCCGCGACGCCCCGGCCGGCGTCCTCGGTGGTCATCGGCGTGGCGCCGAGCCCGAGTTCGGCCCCGCCGCGACGCTTCTGAGGCCAGTTTCCGGGCCCCGGAACACCGCTTCGCATCAAGAAAAACTGATCCGAAAGGGTCGGCGGCGATCGGGGTGCGCGGGCGTGGTCCCTTGACGGCGAGGGCGGCGGGCCGAACAGTGGCGGTCGTTCTCGGGGCCGAAGACGAACTCGAGGGGGGACATGCCCATGCCCATCGCCCACGTCACGCTCGCCGTCCGCGACCTCGACCGCGCCCGGAGGTTCTTCGAGGGGGCGCTGGGGTGGCGGCCGATCGAGCGGCCGAACAACATCCCGTTCCCGGCGGCCTGGCTGGCGATCGCGCCGGGGCAGGAATTGCACCTGATCGAGCGCGAGGGCTTCGAGCCGTCGGCGTTCGAGCTCGAGTACGGCCGGCACGTCGCCCTGACGTTCCCGGCCGATGCCCTGCCGGCGCTCAGGGAACGACTCGAGCAGCATGGCGCCCTGGCGTTCGCGGCCGACCGGCCGACGAGCTTCGAGCGGTTCTTCTTCCGGTCGCCGGACGGCTATGTGTTCGAGGTCGTCGCGTCGTAGCAGGCCCCGGGGTTGGATGCGGGCCGTCTTCCTCCCTCTCCCCCTGGGTGATGGGGGAAGAGGCCGCCGGCCTCGAGGCCGGGGGCTTTGCGAGGCCGGGCCGGGAAGGTATCGTGTGGAGGCCCTCTCCGACCGGAAACCACCGCGAGGGAAGCCGCACGATGTCGGTCCAGTCGCCGCTCGACGCCGAGTTCCAGGAGATACCGGCCCCGAAGGGAGGGCCGAAGGGGTTCGAGCCGTTCGTGCCCGAGACGGCACAGATCCCGGAGCTGACCTGGCCGGCGGTCGCGCTGGGCGCGGTGCTGGGGATCATCTTCGGGGCGTCGTCGCTGTACCTGTTCCTCAAGGTCAGCATGACCGTCTCGGCGTCGATCCCGGTGGCCGTGCTGTCGATCACGATCTTCCGGGGGCTGGCGCGGGCCTTCAAGACGAGGCGGGCGACGATCCTCGAGAACAACATCGTCCAGACGGCCGGCTCGGCCGGCGAGTCGATCGCCTTCGGCGTCGGCGCGGCGATGCCGGCGCTCATGCTCCTGGGCTACGAGCTGGAATGGACGCGCGTCATGCTCGTGGCCGTCCTCGGCGGCCTGCTCGGCATCCTGATGATGATCCCGTTGCGGCGGGCGTTCATCGTCCAGCAGCACGGGGCCTTGCCGTACCCGGAGGGCACGGCCTGCGCCAAGGTCCTGATCGTGGGAGAACAGGGGGGGTCGAACGCCAAGACGGTCTTCTGGGGCTTCGGGATCGGGTTCCTGTATCAATTGTTCATGCAAGCGTTCAAATTCTGGTCGGAGACTTGGGACCGGGAGATCGCCGGGATCAAGGGCTACAAGCAGGCGGTCGTGGGCCTCGAGCCGGCGCCGGCCTTGCTGGGGGTGGGCTACATCATCGGCCCGCGGATCGCGTCAGTGATGGTCGGCGGCGGCCTGCTGACGGCGCTGTTGATCACGCCGATGATCGCCTACTTCGGCTCGAGGGTGCCCGGCGTGGTGCCGCCGGGGCTGAAGCCGATCGCGGCGATGAGCGTCAAGGAGATCCGCGGCCAGTACGCCATCTACATCGGCGCCGGCGCGGTCGCGGCCGGCGGCATCCTGAGCATGCTGAACGCGTTGCCACTGATCGTCGCCTCGATCCGCGGGAGCCTGGGCGCCTTCTCGGCCCGGAAGGGGGGCGACGAGGGCTCGGGGCCGGCCCGGACCGAGCGCGACCTGCCGATGACCTTCGTCGTGCTCGGCTCGCTCGCCCTGGTCGTCGCCGTCGCGTTGACCCTGATCCCGACCGGTCCGGTCGGCCGGGCCGTCGGCGGGGTGATGGTCGTGCTCTTCGGGTTCCTGTTCGTCACCGTCAGCTCGCGGATCACCGGCGTCATCGGCTCGTCGTCGAACCCGATCTCGGGCATGACGATCGCCACGCTGCTCTTGACCTGCCTGATCTTCGTCCTGATGGGCTGGCTCGGGCCCGAGTACCGCGTGACGGCCTTGTCGATCGCCGGGGTCGTCTGCATCGCCTCGTCCAACGGCGGCACGACCTCGCAGGACCTCAAGACCGGCTTCCTCGTCGGCGCGACCCCCTGGAAGCAGCAGGTGGCCATCCTCGTCGGCGCGTTGACCTCGGCCGTCGTCATGGGCGGGACGCTCCTGCTGTTGAACTGGGCCTATACGACGATCACCGACGCGCCCAAGGACCTCCCCGATCCCGGCGTCGTCGCCCGGGCCGACGAGCTGAAGGGGAGTGAGGTCTACGAAGGCAAGACCTATCGCGTCTGGTGGGTCGTCAACCCCCGCAAAGGGGTCCAGCCGGGCAAGTACCTGATCGACGACGCCGGCAAGACGCGCTATCTGGTCGACCCGGGCGTCGGCGGCCGGCTCGACCACTCGACCACCGGCCGGCCGCTCCAGAAGTTCAACCCGGCGCAGCCGCGACTCTTCGCGACCCTGATCGACGGCATCATGACCAAGGAACTCCCCTGGGGCCTGGTGATCCTCGGGGCGGTCCTGGCCGTCGTGATGCAACTGGCCGGCGTCTCGGCCCTGGCGTTCGCCGTCGGCGTGTATTTGCCATTGTCGACGACGCTGCCGATCTTCGTCGGCGGGGCGTTGCGGGGGGTGGTCGACAAGGCCCGGCGGTTCTCGCAGGACGAGTCCGAGCGGAGCGCCGGCACCTTCCTCTCCACCGGCCTGATCGCCGGCGGCTCGCTGGCCGGCATCATCATCGCGCTGCTCGTCGTCTTCGAGAGCTTCGGCAAGGCCATCGACTTCTCGAAGGAAGTGACGCTGCCCGACGGCACGAAGCACTTCGAGTTCCTCGTGCCGACGGCGATCTGGCCGTTCGCGGCGATGGCGGCGATCCTCCTGATCGTCGGCCTCGCCGGCCGGCGCCCCGCCGGCGTCGAGGGCCCCACCAAGGGCGAGGTCGGCGAGATCGGCGAGACCGACGAGCCCTGACCGGCGCGCGTCCCCGGACATTCCGCTCACGAATCGACAACCGAGGAGACAACTCCGATGTCACGCCGATGGATCCTGGCCGCCTGCGTCGCCCTCGGGCTGGGAGGGAACGTGCACGCCGACGAGGGGATGTGGACCTTCGACAACCTGCCGAGGAAGCAGCTCAAGCAGAGGTACGGCTTCGAGCCGACGAAGGAGTGGGTCGAGCACCTCCGCTCGGCCGCCGTCCGGTTCAACAGCGGCGGCTCCGGCTCGTTCGTCTCGCCCGACGGCCTGGTCATGACCAACCACCACGTCGGCGGCGACACCCTCCACAAGATCAGCAACAAGGACAAGGACTACTTCAAGGACGGCTTCTACGCGAAGACCCGGGCCGACGAGGTCAAGGCCCCCGACCTCGAGCTCAACGTGCTCGTCGGCATCGAGGACGTGACCGACAGGGTCAACGCCAAGGTCGCCAAGGGGATGGACGACGCCGAGGCCGGCAAGCTCCGCCGCCAGGCGATGGCCGAGATCGAGAAGGCCTCGCAGGAGAAGACCGGCCTCCGCAGCGACGCCGTCACGCTCTATCAGGGGGGCAAGTATGCCCTGTATACCTATAAGCGATATACCGACGTCCGCCTCGTCTTCGCCCCCGAGTTCGCCATCGCCTTCTTCGGCGGCGACCCGGACAACTTCGAGTACCCGCGGTACGACCTCGACATCTGCTTCTTCCGCGCCTACGAGGACGACAAGCCCGCCAAGGTCGAACACTACCTCGAGTGGGGCGTGGACGGGACGAAGGAGGGGGACCTCGTGTTCGTCGCCGGCAACCCCGGCCGCACCGACCGCCTGAACACGGTGGCCCACCTCGAATTCCTGCGCGATCATTCGTTCCCGTTCACCCTCGACGTCCTCCGACGCCGCGAGAAGTCCCTGCTCGACTACGGCAAGAAGGGGCCCGAGGCCGCCCGGCAGGCGAAGGAGGACCTCTTCGGCGTCCAGAACAGCCGCAAGGCGCGGATCGGCGGGTACGAGGGCCTGAAGGATGAATCCTTCCTGCGCCGCAAGGCCGTGGCCGAGGCGGAAGTCCGCGGCCGGATCGCGGCCGACGCCGAGAAGAAGGCCGCCTTCGCCGGCGCCTGGGACAAGATCGCCGCGGCGCAGACGGAGTCGGCCGCGTTCTACAAGCCCTATGCCTTCCTCGAGCGCGGCCTGGCGTTCGACTCGCGGCTCTTCCGGATCGCCCGCGTCCTGGCCCGGCTCGCCGAGGAGAAGACCAAGCCGAACTCCGACCGCCTGAAGGAATACCGCGAGTCGGGCATGCCGTCGCTGGAGCTGGCCCTCTACTCCAAGGCGCCGATCTATCCCGAGTTCGAGAAGGCCAAGCTCGCCGACTCGCTCGCCTTCTGGAAGCAGACCGTCGGCGACGACGACCCGATGGTCCGTCGCGTGCTCCGCGGCCGTTCGCCGGCCGAGGTCGCCGAGGCGCTCGTCGACGGGACCAAGCTCGCCGACGTCGCCGAGCGGAAGCGGCTCGCCGAGGGGGGCACCGCCGCCATCGCCCGCTCGGATGACCCGATGATCAAGCTCGCCATGGCCATCGACGAGGACGCCCGCGCGTTGCGCAAGCGGTACGAGGACAAGGTCGAGGAGGTCGAGAACTCGCAGTACGGCCGGATCGCCAAGGCCCTCTTCGCCGAGCTGGGCGAGTCGGTCTACCCCGACGCCACCTTCACCCTCCGCCTCGCCTTCGGCACCGTCAAGGGCTACGAGGTCGACGGCAAGAAGGTCCCCGCCTACACCACCCTCGGCGGCGCCTTCGAGCACGCCGCCGCCCACGGGAATAAAGACCCGTACGAGCTGCCCGAGAGCTGGATCCGGGCCAAGAAGGACGGCCGGCTGAAGCTCGACACGCCGTTCAACTTCGTCTCGACCGCCGACATCATCGGCGGCAACTCCGGCAGCCCGGTCGTCGACCGCGACAACCGCCTCGTCGGCATCATCTTCGACGGCAACATCCAGTCGCTCGTGCTCGACTTCGGCTACGACGACAAGGTCGCCCGCGCCGTCTCCGTCGACTCCCGCGGCATCCTCGAGGCACTCCGCTCGGTCTACCGCGTGGATGACCTCGTCGGCGAGCTGACGGGCAGGCGCTGAGAAGGGGAGAGGGATTCGACCGCGGATGACGCAGACGAACGCAGATAAGATAAAAAGATAATTTATTGAATTCTTTCTTTTTATCTTATCTGCGTTCGTCTGCGTCATCCGCGGTCGAATCCCTCTTCAATGACCCCAACAGAAGCCCCCCCGGCGCGGGATCGGCAATCCCGGCTTCTTGGCGTCGGCCTCGGCGGTCGCGAGGATGGCGTCGAGGGCGTCGCGGTCGAGGAGGTGGCCGCGGGCGACGACGGCGCGGATCTTGGTGGTGTTCGTGATGTCCCGGAGCGGGTCGGCGTCGAGCAGGAGGAGGTCGGCGGCCTTGCCGGGGGCGACGGTGCCGAGGGTGGCCTCGCGGCCGAGGTAGCGCGCGGGGTTGATCGTGGCGGCCTGGAGGGCCTCCAGCGGGGTGAAGCCGGAGTCGACGAGCAGGGCCAGCTCGTCGTGCAGGCTGAAGCCGGGGAAGACGAACGGGTTCATCTCGTCGGTGCCGGCGAGGAACTCGACGCCGGCCTTGCGCATGGCGCCGACGAGCGTCTTCTGGCGCCCGAAGTTCGCCTTCAGGCCCTTGAAGGCGACGGCCGTCAAGGTCTTGAACCGCGCGTCGGCCTTCGGGTCCCAGAAGGCCCGGAAGAAGGCCGGCATGTACTTGATCCGCGGGTCCGCGGTGAACTTCGGGTCGTCGAGGTAGGCGATCGCGCGGAGGACGGTCAGGGTCGGGCACATGTAGGTACCATTCGTCTTCAGCTTCGCGAAGAACTTCGCCGCGGCCTCGTCGCTGTAGGACGCCGCGGCGCGGACGTCGAAGCGGACCATGTCGCTGAGCTTCGGCCGGTCCTTCAGGGCCTCGGCGCGGTCCTTGTCGATCACGTCGGCCTCGGCCGAGCAGGCGGCGAGGATGCCCGTCAGGTGCTCGATGCTCTTCTGCCCGACGTCCGACGCCTCGCGCGCGCCGACGCTGATCGGCACGTGGCCGGCGAACGGGAGCCCCTGTTTCTTCGACTCGTCGGCGATGGCGAGGTACGCGTCGCGGGGCAGGAACGAGTAGACCTTGATGAAATCCGCGCCCGCCTCCTTCGCCTCCACGACCGCCGCGCGGCCCGCCTTCGCGTCGACGACGGCCACCGTGCCGGGCCAGATCGGCCTCGGCCCATCGAGGATGTTGCTCGCCACGACCAGCCTCGGCCCCTGCCGCTTGCCCTCGTCGATCTCCTTGCGCCAGCGGTAGTGGTACGGTCCCAATGGGAACCCGAACGACGCGTTGCCCCACATCACCCGCGCGCCCGTCACGCCGTTGGCCAGGAACAGCGGGAGCAGCGATTCCATCGACGAATGGACGTGCATATCCCACAGTCCCGGCATCAAATACTTGCCCGTCGCGTCCACGACCGTCGCGTCCGCCGGCACCTCGACCGTGCCGTCGTCGCCGACGGCCTTGATCCGGTCCCCCTCGATCACGACCGTCTGGCCAGGCTTCGACGGCCCTCCCGTCACGTCGATGACCGTCGCATGCCGGAAGGCCACCGGGGGCGTCTTCGGCGTGTCGGCGTCGGGGCCGGCGAGCAGGAGGGTCGCGAGGAGCAGGGAGGGGGTCGTCACGGGGGTGGGCTCCGGAGGGGCAGAGGACAGAGGGCAGATAACAGCCAAGCTCAGCGGACCGGGCGAGGTGAGGCGGGGTTAATCACCGCGGAAGACCAGTGTGCCCGCGCGAGCTAAGGCGAACTCGATCATGTCGAATGTCTTATCCACGACGGCCAATATTTTATCACGTTCGAGCATGATTGTCGTGCTCCGATCTCCGGACGATTCCGTTACCGACCAAGCATCCGGCTTCGCCTCGAACACGGAGCGATGCCAACGCAGGTGCTCGCGCAGTCGGATCAGGTCCGCCTGCCTGAACTCCGTGCCGCCATAGGGATCGATGGGAGTATCCCCGACGTCGAAGAATGGGAGCAGATACTCCTGATGATGAAAGTCGGGGAACCAGCAACCGTCGCGATGCTGATTCCATCCCGGCGGGTCGAGGCCGTCGATTCGGACCTGCCAGTCGATCACGTTTTGCCTTCTAACTAGTTTGGATTTGAAGCGGTCGATGTAAGGGTGCGTC
>DASZMJ010000530.1:0-11979 GCA_035551935.1 Isosphaeraceae bacterium | reverse complement strand
GGCGTACGATCACTTCGCGGACGAAAAACGGGAGCTCCAGCCGTGGCCGAAGGTCCGAGGCGCGTTTACGGGATCGATCTGGGGACGACCTATTCGGCCATCGCCTACGTCGACGAGCACGGCAAGCCGGTGATCGTCCCGAACCAGGAGAGCGAGCGGATCACCCCCTCGGTCGTCCTCTTCGACGGCGACAACATCATCGTCGGCAACACCGCCAAGGAGTCGGCCAAGGTCGAGCCGGGGCGGGTCGTCTCGCGGGTCAAGAACTCGATGGGCGACCCGAACTACGTCTTCGAGCACGACGGCCAGGTGTACAGCCCCGAGGACATCAGCTCGTTCATCCTCCGCAAGGTCGTCGGCGACGCCGAGGTCGCGCTGGGCCTCGGCCCGGACGAGAAGATCACCGACGTCGTCATCACCTGCCCGGCCTACTTCGGCACCGAGCAGCGCGAGGCGACGGCCAACGCCGGCAAGCTCGCCGGCCTGAACGTCCGCTCGATCCTCAACGAGCCGACCGCCGCGGCGATCGCCTACGGCCTGGAGCGGGGGGAGGACCAGACGGTCCTCGTCTACGACCTCGGTGGCGGCACGTTCGACATCACGATGATCGAGATCAAGGACCGGCTGATCCGCGTCATCTGCACCGGCGGCGACCACCGCCTCGGCGGCGCCGACTGGGACGAGGCGATCGTCGTCCACCTGGCCGACCAGTTCAAGCAGCAGACCGGCCTCGACGGCGACCCGATGGACGACCCCGAGGTCCTGAATGACCTGTTCCTCCAGGCCGAGCGCGGCAAGAAGACGCTCACCCAGCGCGACAAGGCCCCGTTCCGCGTCACCCACGCCGGCCAGCAGGCCCGCGTCGAGCTCGACCGGACCAAGTTCGAGGAGCTGACCCGCCACCTGCTCGACCGGACCATCGAGCTGACCCGCGAGATGCTCGCCGAGGCGAAGAAGAAGGGCTACGAGGCGTTCGACAAGATCATCCTCGTCGGCGGCGCCACGCGGATGCCGCAGGTCCACGACCGGATCGTCGCCGAGTTCCAGATGGAGCCCGAGAGCTTCGACCCCGACGAGGCGGTGGCCAAGGGGGCGGCGCTGTTCGGCCTCAAGGAGTCGCTCCAGTCCGAGGTCCGCGACATCCTCGCCCCCGAGCTCGCCGCCGCCGGCACCGACGGCGCCGAGCTGGACCTCAGCCGCGTCGACGAGGCGAAGGTCGCCGAGGCGCTCGACCAGATCGAGAACACCTACGGCTTCACCCTCACCGGCCCGGTCCGCGAGCTGGTGAGCACGAAGATCGTCAACGTCCTGAGCAAGAGCCTCGGCGTCGTCGCCCGCGACGACCAGGGCAAGGACCTGGTCGTCTACCTCCTGCCGCGCAACGGCGAGGTGCCGATGGAGCACACGACCGACTTCGGCACCGACCAGCCGAACCAGATCGGCGTCGACATCAAGGTCATGGCCGGCGAGCGCGACAGCCCCGACCCGCTCGACTGCAAGGACGTCGGCACCGCGACCTTGAACCTCCCCGAGGGGCTGCCGGCCCGCAGCCCGATCCGCGTCACCTTCGCCATCAGCCGCGACGGCCGCCTGACCGTCTCCGCCAGGGACCTGACCGGCGGCGCCTCCATCGACGTCGACTTCGAGACCGAGGCCGTCATGGGCGCCGAGGAGGTCGCCGAGCGCTCGACGGCCCTCCGGCTCCTCAACGTGTCGTGAACCCCCGGAGGATTCGCCCGCGATGTCCACGAAGGAAGCCGTCCTCGAGATGATCCGTCGGATGCCCGAGGAGTCCACGGTGCCCGACATCATCGCCGAGCTCTACGTCCGTCAGAAGGTCGACGAGGGCCTCCGCCAGCTCGACGCCGGCGCGGGGATCGACCACGAGCAGGTCAAGGCGAGGCTCGCTCGATGGCTCGACTGACCTGGTCTCCCCGCGCGGCCCAAGATCTCGAGGACATCTGTGAATACATCGGACGCGGCTCGGAGCACTACGCCCGCGTCTTCGCGCGACAGGTGGTCTCCCTCGTCGAGGCGATCCCGGAACAACCCCAGGCGGGGAGCATCGTCCCGGAGTACGACCGGCGGGACCTCCGCGAGCGAGTCTTTCATAATTATCGGATCATCTATCGCGTACGCGGCGAGGTTGTTGAAATCGTGAGCATCTGTCATGGCGCCCGGCTGCTGCCCCCCGAACCGCCCGGTTGATCCTCCGTCCGTCGCGTGGGGGAGGGGCCGGGATTCGGTCGCCGTTCGTGCCCGACCGGTGACCCGCCCGACGTACCGCGACCCGTGGCCACCATCATGAAGACCATCCCGGAACCCCTCCTGGACGACATCGTCCGGCGCCTCGTCGCCGAGTTCGACCCCGACCGGATCATCCTCTTCGGCTCGCACGCCTGGGGGATGCCGCACGAGGACAGCGACATCGACCTGCTCGTGATCGTCCCCCACAGCGAGGAGTCGCCGTACCAGAGGGCCGTGAGGGGCCACCGATGCCTTCGCGGCATTCGTGCCCCGTTCGACATCATCGTCGAGACGTGGGCGGAGTTCGATCGCGTCGCAGGAGTCGGCACTTCCCTCGAACGCAAGATCTTGGAGGAAGGCAAGACCATCCATGGACGAGGCCAAGGCCGAGCAGGTTCGGAAGTGGCTTACCAAGGCATCGCATGATCTCGACGCTGCGAAGGCCCTCGCGTCGGATGAGATCGCGATCCTCGATGCCGCCTCGTACCACTGCCAGCAGGCGGCGGAGAAGGCTCTCAAGGGGTACCTCGCCTTCCACGACCAATCGACGCCGAAGACGCACGACATCGGGGAGCTTCTCGAACGAGCCGGAGAGCTCGAAGACGGCTTCCATACCTGGAGCGACGCCGCCGATCGGCTCACACCGCTCGCAACGCGGTATCGGTATCCGTCGATCGACGATCAACCCGGGCGGAAAGTCGTCGAGGAAGCGATCGAGGACGCAGAGGCGATCGTGCGACAAGTCCTTGCGTTCTTGCCGGAAGACCTCCACCCGTGAGCGACGAATCCCCGTCAGAGGTTGAGACATGGCCACGGTCGCCGAGCCCCGGTCGTGCCCCGTCGAGGGGGAGCAGCGCTTCGTCATCCCCGGCGTCGGTTGGGACGGGTACCAGGCCCTCCTCGACCTGATCGGCGACCGGGCGATCCGCCTAACTTATGACCGGGGGGACGTGGAACTGATGGCGCCACTCTACGCCCACGGCCGGTTCGGCAACCTGATCGGCTACCTCGTCGAGGCCCTCGCCGATGAGCTCGAGATGCCGAGGGTTGGCGCGGGCTCGACGACGTTCCGCGCCCAGATGCTCGATCGCGGCCTCGAGCCCGACGAGTGTGATTACTTCGCCAACGCGGCCCGACTTCGCGACACCGACCGCATCGATTTGGCGATCGACCCGCCGCCGGACCTGGCCATCGAGATCGAGATCACCCGCGGCGCCCTCGATCGCCTGGGCATCTCCGCGGCGCTCGGCGTGCCCGAGGTCTGGCGGTTCGACGGCGAGAGGCTGACGGTCCACGTTCTTGGTCAGGACGCGACCTATCGCGAATCACCCACCAGTGCGGCCTTCCCGTTCGTGCCGATGGCCGAGGTGGCGCGGTTCGTCCGCGAGTATGACGCAAACAACGACACGCGATGGGGTCGCGCCTTCCGCGCGTGGGTCCGCGCGCAGATCGTGCCGAGGGCGGAGGGTCGAGGGTGAGGAGGACCGGCGGATGTTCGGTTTGAACGATTGGCTGACGAATGCGCTGCTCGCCGAGCTCGCCTTTCTCGTGCTGGCGGTCGTGTTCACGGCCCTCTTGCGACGCCGGGGAGTCCGGAAGTTCCGGGCGTCGCTGGAGAAGGGATATCCGCCGCCGCGGATCCGGTTGGCCCGCAACGACGCCCTCGTGTGGAAGAATCCGGGCAAGCTGCGGGCGATGGTCGCGAGCCTCGAGACGCTCGGCTTCGAGGACGCCGGCACGTTCGAGCTCGAGGGGCGTCCCGGCCACCGGATGAAGGGGATGGTCAAGCCATCGGAGTCGATCACGGCGCAGATTTATGAGCAACCAATCTTGGGAATCTATCTGAGCTTCTTCACCCGGTATCGAGACGGTTCGAGCCTGACGTATACCAACATCTCGGGACGTGGCATCATGCCCGATCGCCCCGGCTTCGACCGGGTGCGGCTGCCGGGGCTCGACGCGACGCACCTGTACCTACGGTTCGTCAACGAGCGCAGGCAGGGGCTGATGCGGCCGATGACCGCGGGCGAGTACGCGGGCGACTTCGAGGCGTTGTACGCCGACCTGATGGACTGGATGGCGGCACGCGGCGGGTACACCCTGGAGGAGATCCGCGCCGCCCGGCTCCGATTCGGGCTGCGGATCGCACCCAGGTTCGCCCAGGTGGCCGTCGAGATCCTGTCGCGCAAGGCGGCCGAATCACTCGACTGGATCCTCCGCGACCGCTTCGCCGCCGAGCACGGCCTTCGCGCCGACGAGCGCGACCGCCTGATCGTCGTCCACGACCGCCTCGGCCTCGACGTTGCCGCCGCCCTCTTCGCTCGGGAGGCCGGCGTCGACGCGGCCGAGGCGCGGACCAACCCCTTGATCGCGTCGCCCCGCGCCGCGTTCGCCGAGCTCAACGACAGGCTCCCCGAGTCACATCGGCTCGCCCTGCTCGGCTCGCTCGACGAGCCCGTCGCCGCCGACTTCTACGGGCACGACGGGGCGGACGACGTGATCCCGATCGAAGACGTGATGCTCAACGAGGGCTGAGACGATGGGCACGACCGTCGGCATCGACCTGGGGACGACCAACTCGGTGGTCGCGCGGCGGAACGCCTACGGCCGCCCCGAGGTGATCGCCAATCGCGAGGGGCAGAACGTCACGCCGTCGGTCGTCTACTTCGGCAACGACCCGCCGGCCGTCGGCCAGGAGGCCAAGGAGTGGGCCCGGCTCGGCAACGACGAGATCGCCAGCTTCTTCAAGCCCCACATGGGCAGCGCCTTATATAAGCTCCACTTCCACGGCCGCGATTACGACGCCACCGCGCTCTCGGCCCTCGTCTTGAAGCGATTGAAGGAGGACGCCGAGGCCAAGCTCGGCGAGCCGGTGACGCAGGCCGTCATCACCGTGCCGGCCTATTTCGCCGACGCCCAGCGCAAGGCGACCATCGAGGCCGGCAAGCTCGCCGGCCTCGACGTCCTCCGCATCATCAACGAGCCCACCGCCGCGGCCCTCGCTTATGGGTTGCAGAAGGAGGGCGCCGACGAGACCGTCTTGATCTACGACCTCGGCGGCGGGACGTTCGACGTGACGGTCGCGAAGATCACCCCCGAGGAGATCGCCGTCCTGGCCACGGCCGGCGACCACGACCTCGGCGGCAAGAACTGGGACGACCGGGTCGCCACGTTCCTCGCCGAGAAGTTCGCCGCCGACACCGGCGTCGACCCGCTCGACGACCCCGTCGCGCTCAACGAGCTGCTCGACCGCTCCGAGCGCGCCAAGTGGGCCCTCTCCGAGCGCAGCTCGACCCGCGTCACGCTCCAGCTCGGCACCGAGCGGCGGTCGTACGACCTGTCGCGCGCCGAGTTCGAGGCGATGACGTTCCCGCTCATGGACCGCACCCGCAGGCTCACCGAGGAGGCCCTCGTCGAAGCGAAGCTCGGCTGGAAGGGCTTGACCGGCGTCCTGCTCGTCGGCGGCTCGACGCGGATGCCGATGGTCCGGCAATACGTCACCGAGATGGCCGGCCAGCCGCCGCGGTCGGGGGTCAACGTCGACGAGGTCGTCGCGCTCGGCGCCGCGATCCAGGCGGCGATGGAGGTCGGCCAGTCGGCCACCGACGCGACGCCGCAGTTCACGCTCGCCGGCGCCCGCAAGGTGCGCGACGTGATGTCGCACAGCCTCGGCGCCGTGGCCGTGAGCGCCGACGGCTCGGCGTATGTCAACGACATCATCATCCGCCGCAACCTGCCGATCCCCGTCGAGAACACGAAGTCGTATCTGCACGCCACCCACGGCGGCGCCAACCAGAAGCTCGAGGTCTACCTGACCCAGGGCGAGAGCGAGCGGCCGCTCGATTGCGCGATCCTGGGGAAATATGTCTTCTCGGACATCCAGCCGACCGACGCGGAGGTGACGGTCGACGTGGGGCTCTCCTACGACGCGAACGGCGTCGTGCAGGTCCGCGCCGTCCAGCGCGACACCGGCGCGACCTTGCCGATGACCGTCGAGCCCGTGCCCGACGACCTCTCCTGGCTCGGCCGGCCGCCCGTCGCCGGCACGGTCGAGACGCCCCCCGAGCCGATCCGGCTGTACCTGCTCATCGACGTCTCCTCCAGCATGGCCGGCCCGCCGCTCGAGGAGGCCCAGAGCGCCGCGCGGGCGTTCCTGGACAAGTGCGACTTCACCACGATGCAGGTCGGACTCGTCTCCTTCTCCGACGTCGTCACGCTCCAGGCCGAGGCGACCGACAACGCCCGCCGCGTCCAGGCCGCGATCGACCGGCTCGAGGCCGACGGGACGACGAACCTCACCGAGGCCCTCGAGCTCGCCCACGAGCACCTCGCGGCCGACGACCGGACGCGGTTCATCGTCATCCTGACCGACGGCTACCCCGACTCGCCCGAGAGCGCCGTCGAGGAGGCCGCGCGCACCAAGGGCGACGGCGTCGAGATCGTCGCCATCGGCACCGGCGAGGCCGACCGCGAGTACCTCCGCCGGATCGCCAGCACCGAGGAGGGCTCGATCTTCGCCCGCCGCGGCGAGCTCGTCTCCACCTTCGGCCACATCGCCAGGGTCATCGCCGGGGGAGGCCGCGCGTTGCGGATCAATTCGTGAGCACTTCTATTAAGACATCACAGGCACTCCCGTTCTTCTCCGCCGCGAGCCTGCGCCGCGCCTACGACCTGGCGCTGGCCGGGTCGATCGGCGCCGTATGGGGCCTGTTCCTGTACGTCGAGCTGGCGAACACGTCGCCGGCGTTCGCGCGGGAGAACACGTATCTCTGGATGCGTGACGTGCTCGCGGGGGTGGCGATCGGCGGGGCGATCGGCTTCCTGCTCAACGCGGTCGAGCCGCTCCGGGACGGGGCCTGGCTGAAGCTCGCCCGGATGGCGACGTGGGGCGCGATCGCCGGCGCGGCCGGCGGCGCGGCGGGGTTGGTGTTGGGAGAGGTATTGCTCGCGCGGTTCCAGGGGGGGGTGATCGGCCGGGCGCTGTCGTGGGGGGTGCTGGGCCTGGGCATCGGCCTGAGCCAGGGCCTGGCGCACCGGTCGTGGCAGCGCTTGAAGTTCGGCCTGATCGGCGGCGGGATCGGCGGGTTGATCGGTGGATACCTGTTCGAGTCGCTCCGAGTGGCGATGGGCAACCGCAACGAGCTGAGCCAGGGGCTCGGCATCGTCATCCTCGGCGCCGGCCTGGGGCTCTGCCTGGCCCTGGTCGAGCAGGTCCTCCGTCGCGCCTGGGTCCAGGTGCTCCGCGGCCGGCAGGAGGGGCACCTCTACGTGCTCGCGCACCGGCGGTCGCGGCTCGGGCTCGATGAGCATATTGAAATCGGCCTCTTCGGCGACCCCGCCGTCGCCCGCGACCACGCCGCGATCGAGCGGACGCCGCAGGGCTACGTCCTCGAGAACCGCGACCCCAAGGGCCGCACCAAGGTCAACGGCCGCGCCCTCGCCGCCCCGCAGCCGCTCCGCGACGGCGACCGCATCGAGCTGGGCAACACCCTGCTCGTCTTCCGCAGCCGATAGGGTACAATCGGGAGTCTGCCGTCCCCGGAGCCCGAGCCATGTCCGTCGA
The DNA here is from genome assembly GCA_035551935.1 of Isosphaeraceae bacterium. Classification (GTDB taxonomy): domain Bacteria; phylum Planctomycetota; class Planctomycetia; order Isosphaerales; family Isosphaeraceae; genus DASZMJ01. Next base: position 4,169 of record DASZMJ010000530.1, on the reverse strand, counting down.
AACCCTCCCCTCGACTCCTGAAGCCCCGGGCGCGATCGCCCTGACCGTCCCGCCCGACCAGCTCTATCGCTTCAGCGTCGAGCAATATGACGCGATGGCCGAGCACGGCATCCTGACGGAAGAGGATCGCGTCGAGTTGCTGGAAGGATGGATCATCTCCAAGATGGGCAGGAACCCGCCGCACATCCTCGCCACGAAACTCGCCGTCAAGCACTTGGCCCGGGCCGTCCCCGAGGGCTGGCACGTCGCGAAGGAAGACCCGATCTGCACCGACGCCAGCGAGCCCGAGCCCGATATCAGCGTCCTCCGGGGCGACGAACGGGACTATGAGGACCGGAAGCCCGCCCCGGAGGACGTCGGCCTGGTCGTCGAAGTGGCCGACTCGACGCTCTCGGATGATCAAACGTACAAGAAGCAGATCTACGCGAAGGCCGGCATCCCGTTCTACTGGATCGTCAACATCCCCGACACCAAGCTCCTCGTGCACGGCGATCCGACCGGTCCGGGGGCAGAGCCGGACTATCGCCGGGTGGTCGAACTCGGGCCGGCGGACGAGGTGCCGCTGGTGCTCGACGGCCGCGAGGTCGGCCGGATCGCCGTCCGTGACCTGTTGCCGTGATCGGGGCCCGAACCACCGGGAGGACCGCCATGCCCGTCGAGACCGAGACCGCAACGGCCGCCAACGGCCCGGCGCTCGACGCCATCGCGCCCGAGCGTCTCTATCGCTTCCGCGTCGAGCAGTATGACGCGATGGCCGAGCACGGCATCCTGACGCCCGAGGACCGCGTCGAATTACTCGAAGGGTGGGTCGTCCGAAAGATGGGCAAGAATCCGCCGCACATGGTCGTCAACGGGCTCGTGCAAGACGCCCTGACGCGGCTCCTCCCTCCCGGCTGGTTCGTCTCGATACAGGACCCGGTCACTGCCGGAACCAGCGAGCCGGAGCCGGACGTGAAGGTCGTACGCGGCGACCGCCGCGACTATCTGCGCCGCCGGGTCGGGCCGGCCGACGTTGGCCTGGTCGTCGAGGTCTCGGATTCCTCGCTGAAGGAGGACCAGACCTTCAAGAAACAAATCTATGCCAGGGCGGGCATCCCGTTCTACTGGATCATCAACATCCCCGACACCAAGCTCCTCGTCCATGGTGATCCGACCGGTCCGGCCGCGACGCCGGACTATCGCCGGGTGGTCGAACTCGGGCCGGCGGACGAGGTGCCGCTGGTGCTCGACGGCCGCGAGGTCGGCCGGATCGCCGTCCGTGACCTGTTGCCATGAACCTTTGAGGAATCGAGGCGGATGGCGGGCAAGTCGGGCGAGAACGGGTGGGCGTTGGAGGTCGTCCGGGGCAAGGACGAGGGGAGGCGGTACGCGCTCGACGGCGGGGAGCTCGTGCTGGGCAACGCGTTGGCCGGGGCGCCGGGGATCGACCTGGCCGATCAGGAGGGGAGCAGCCCGAAGAAGATGGCGGCCCGTCAGGCGCGGCTGGAGTGCTCGGCCGGCGTCGTCGCCCTGCGCGACCTGGGGAGCCCCGGCGGCACGTTCGTCAACCGCCAGCGCGTGCTCGCCAACCAGGCCCGCCCGCTGAACCCCGGCGACGTCATCCAGCTCGGCGGCGTCCAGCTCAAGCTCGTCCTCGGAGCCTCGGCGGCGACCCCAACCCCGACGACGCCTCCGAAACCGGCCCCCGCCCCGACGCCGACAACCGCACCGCCGACGACGAGGCCGGCGGGACCGGTCGGGGTGTTCGCGTTCACGATCCAGGACGGGCCGACGTGCCGGTCGTGGGACGATTTCCTGACCGTCTCGGCCCAGCGCTGGGGGAGCTTGCGCGAGGAATTGGCGTCGGGACGCCTGGCGAACTTCCTCGAATCGATCGGCCGGCGCGACCTGCTGCCGAGGGGCGGCGCGGCGGGCGACCTCGACGAGCGGCTCGACGACTGGCTCGGCCACCTGCCGACGACGAAGCCGAGCAAGCCGGAGGTCGAGGTCCATCCGGCGAAGCTGGCGGTCAAGGCGGCGGCCGGCGGCGGGATGACCAGGCGGAAGCTCCGGGTGACGAACGTCGGCTATCGGCTCCTCCGCGCCTCGGCGCGGGTCGAGCCGCCGTCGACGTCCTGGCTCGCCCTCGGCGCCGGCTTCCGGGGCGACTCGTTCGAGACGGCCGAGGGGCTGGACCTGCCGCTGGAGATCCGCGTCCCCGAGGTGCTCGACCGGCCGCTTCACGCCGAGGTCGTCGTCGAGGGCAACGGCGGGGTCGCGCGGGTCGCCGTGGTGCTCGAGCCGAGCACGCCGACCGGCGCCGAGCCCGCGGGGTTCGCCGTCGAGCACGAGCCCGCGGCGATCGGCCTGGGGCTCCGGGAACGCCTCGAAGGCACACCCACGGCCGTGCGGGTCGTGTCGTGGGCGGCGGCGGGCCTGTTCGCGCGGGCCCTGGTCTGGATCGGCGGCTCGGACCTGATCGGGGTCGCGATCGTGCTGGCGATCCTCGGGGCCCTCGGGGGCGCGGCGTTGGCCTTGCGGCGCGGGACGGCCCTCGACGTGCCCTCCGGGGCCTTCGCCGGGGCCTTCGCCGGCGTCCTCGGGGCGGCGGTGCTCGTGGCCGGGGCGAGGGCCGTGCACGTGTCCGGGGGCCCGATCGTCGCGATGATCCTCTGGGCCGCGCTGGGAGCCGGCCTCGCGGCCCTGTCCGCCGTGCTCGTCCCACCCCGAAGGGAGGTCGCGCCATGATCGGCCCGCGGATCGCCCGGATCGGCCTCGCGCTCGCGGCCCTGTCGCTCCTCGCCCCGCGGGCGTTCGCTCAAGGAGGGCCGAGCGATGATGAGATCAAGAAAGCCATCGAGAAAGGCGTCAATTATCTCAAGTCTCAGCAGGAGGCGACGGGGGGCTGGGAGTACCAGTTCAACCACGACCACGCCCTCGGCGTCACCGCGCTGGCGGGCCTGGCCCTGCTGGAGAACGGCGTGGCGCGCGACGACGAGGTGATCCGCAAGGCCAACGAGGTCGTCCACGACCTGGCCCTGCGGTCGAACCAGACGTACGACATCTCGCTGGCGATCCTCTTCCTCGCCCGCGTCGAGCAGGGGGCGCGCGGGCCGAACGACGAGCTGATCCGGCGCCTCGGCTACCGCCTCAGCCTCGGCGAGACAGAGGGGATGTGGAGCTACCTCCTCCCCAAGGAGGACGAGCGGACCTATCAGCTCCGGCAGCGGTACTACGGCACGCGCCGTCGTCAGATCTACGGCACCCGGCGCGACGGCGCCCCCGATCCCAATGCCGGGGCCGACCAGGGACAGGACGCCGCCGATCAGGCGCCGCCGAAGCAGACGAAGCGCCGGCTCGGCGGGCCCGGCGACAACTCGAACACGCAGTTCGCCCTGCTCGGCATCTGGGCCGCCAGCCGGCACGGCTTCGACGCCGACGAGACCCTCGCCGACATCGAGCGCCACTTCCGCGACTCGCAGGAGGGCGACGGTGGTTGGGGCTACAACCTCCGCGGCGGCGGCAGCCCGGCGATGACCTGCGCCGGCCTGATCGGCCTGGCCATCGCCGCCTCGAGGCCCGAGCTGGCCGCCCGCGAGACCGCCGCTGCCCGCGGCGCGGCGCTGGCGGCCGACCCGGTCTTCCAACGAGGCATGGCCGTCGTCGAGGGCGATGCCCGCGGCATTCGGGGCCGCTACGAGGTCTATGACCTCTGGTCGCTCGAACGGCTCTGCGTGGCGCTCGGCCTGAAAAAGGTGGGTCGTATCGACTGGTATTCCGACGGCGCCGCCAAACTGCTCCGCCTCCAGGAGCTCGACGGCTCCTGGCCCAATGGTCGGTGGGGGACGCTCCCGGAGACCTGCCTGGCCCTCCTCTTCCTCCGCAAGGCGAACCTCGCCTTCGAGATCGACCGCGTGTTGAGGCTCCCCGACCCGAACGCCCCGGTGCACGTGGCCAGCGCGAAGCCCAGGACGCCCGCGACCAAGCCGGCCGCGACGGTCAAGAGCGACGACATCAACGTCATCGTCCACCGCCCCGACGAGGCCAGGTTCCCCGAGGTCCGGCTCGACTTCGAGCTGCGCAAGCCCGACGGCTCGCCGTTCCTCGACGCCCGGCAAGGCGACATCACCGTCAAGGAGAACGGCGAGCCGGTCGACGTCGTCCGCTTCAGCAGCCCCGGCGGCGCCGGC
>DASZMJ010000529.1:0-4637 GCA_035551935.1 Isosphaeraceae bacterium | reverse complement strand
CGCTGATCGCCTGCAAGAACGCGCGGCTGAAGCTCTACGGCCGCATCCTCTCCAGCAGCGAGAACGAGCCCGCGTGGAGCCCTCCCGAGCCCACCCCGACGGCCCCCGGAACGCCGCCACGGAACGAACCGAAGGACGATGTAACCTACGATTACGTCATGGTCTTGGATGAGACACCCGTGCCCGCGACGCCCCGGCCGGCGTCCTCGGTCGTCGTCGGCGTGGCGCCGACGACGCCGATCGCCCCGCCGCGACGCTTCTGAGGCCCGAAATCGGGCCTCGGAACACCGCCTCCCATCGACAAGGGCTGATCCGAAGGGGTCGGCGACGTCCGGGGTGCGCAGCGGGGCGGGGCCGGGAGGCTTGCCAGGTCCTCGGCTTCGAGACACCGCCCCCCCCACCCCGGCGCTCTCTCGTAGCAGGCACGCTTCGCGTGCCGTCCGCCTTCCATCCACGTTCTTGTGTTTCGGCGGCGGGCACGCGGAACGTGCCTGGCTACGGGGCATCAGATCGGCCGGTGCCGCCAGAGGCGCCGGGCGGCCACTCCTCGGCCTCCGTGCGACCGACCGCCGTGCCCGTGACCGGCGAGGTGGTCGACACCGATCGCCAGGGCCTTCACGGCCGCGACCGCGATGAACATCTCGCCGAGCCAGACGACCATCGGCAGGATGAACACGTCGAAGGCGTTGGAGGTCATCGGACTCGCTCCTCTCGATCGGTCGGGCGGTCGCGTCACCGTCCTTATGACCAATCGCATCGGGCGCGCCACGCGCCGACGGTGCCGGGTCGTCCGCGGCCGGTTCGAGTCGCAAGTCCCTGGAAGATCGACGCGAAGGGCGAACGACCACGGCGACCGGGCCCACTCCCCGCCGAAAGACAGGCGGGAATGCCCCCGAGTCCCCGGGGGCATTCCGCCCGAGACCGGGCGAAGTGCAAGGCCCGACGCCGGGCGGGCGGCCCCGCGTCGTCGGAGTCCGAATTGCCGATCGAGACGTTCAAGCCAGCGGCACGGCCGTGCCGATCACGGCTTGATTTCGGGATGCTTTCGGTGCCAGGCCGTCGCCTTCTGGAAGTCGGCGGCGAGGGCGAGCAGGCGGTTCTCGGAGTAGGCGCGGCCGTCGAGCTGGAGGGCCGTCGGGAGCCCGTCGGCCGTCAGGCCGGTGGGGAGGACGATCGCGGGGGTGCCGCAGACGTTGCCGGGCCCGCCGGTGGAGGCGTGTTTGTAACGGTCGCCGAAGGGCCCGTCGGCCGTCGGCGCGGGGCCGCCGGTGGGGACGGATAGGACGGCGTCGAGCGGGGCGAGCCAGGCGTCGAGGGCGCGGCAGAGCTTGCCCCGGATGCGCTGGGCGCGGAGGTACTCGGTCGCGAGGATCGCCTGGTCGGCGAACCCGCCGGTCCGGTCCTCGGGCGCGGTCAACTTGAAGCTCTCGCCGGCGTCGAGCATCTCCTCGAACGCCGCGGCGGCCTCGGCCGAGAGGATCGTCGAGGCGACGGCGGCGAAGGGGAGATCGGGCAGCTCGACCTCCTCGACGGTGCCGAGGCCGCGGAAGACCTTCAGCGCCGCCTCGAAGTTCTCGCGGACCTGGTCCTGGGCCCCCTTGACCGCGTCCTTGAGCACGGCGAGCTTCCAGGGGCGGCCGGGGTGGTCGGCGGGGGGGTATTGATAGGGGCGGTCGGTGGCGGAAGGGTCGCCGGGGTCGGGCCCGGCGATGGCGTCGAGCACGAGGCCGCAGTCGTGAGCGTCGCGAGCCATCGGCCCGATCTTGTCGTGGGTCCACGCCAACGCCATCGCCCCGGCGCGGGAGACGCGGCCGTAGGTCGGGCGGAGGCCGGTGAGGCCGCAGTAGCTGCTCGGCGTGGTGATGCTGCCCCAGGTCTCGGTGCCGATGGCGAACGGCACCAGGCCCGCCGCGACCGCCGAGCCCGAGCCCGACGAGCTGCCGCCGCTCCACTTCGACGGATTCCACGGGTTACGGCCCGGGCCGGTGAGGCTCGCGTTGGCCTGCCGGTAGCCGAACCCGCCGGCCACCTCGACCATCGCCAGCTTCGCCACCAGCACCGCCCCCGCCTCGCGGAGCTTCGCGACGACGGTCGCGTCCCTGTCGATGACGCGATCCTTGTACGGCGCGCAGCCCCACGTCGTCGGGATGCCCTTCGTGGCCAGGAGGTCCTTGGCCCCGTAGGGGATGCCGTGCAGCGGGCCGCGGTCGTGCCCGGCCTTGAGCTCCTTGTCGGCGGCCTCGGCCTGCTTCAAGGCGAGGTCGCGGGTCAGGTTGACGACGCAGTTGAAGCGCGGGCCGAACGTCTCGAGCCGGTCGAGGAAGAACCTCGCGAGCTCGACGCTCGTGACGGCCCCCGATCGCAAGCCCGCGCCGAGCTCCGGCAGCGGGGCGAAGGCGAGTTCCGAGTCGGTCATTCGAGTCCGTCCGCTCTCAGGCCAGGGGGGCGCGATAGGGATGGAAGACGGGGAAGGGGCCGTCGCCGTTGTCGAGCGGGACCTTGCGCAACCGCTCCGCGCGCCGGATGATCCCGTCCAGCTCGTCGCGGACGGCCTTGCGCGCGTCGTCGTCGAGGTGCTTGCCGAATCGCGCGACGATCAGGGCCATCCGCGCGTCGGCCTCGGCCTTGAGCGGGTCGGGCTTGTCGTCGCCCTTGGCTTTCGACTTCTCCGTCTCCTTGTCGTCGGCCCGCGCCGACGTCGGGAATGCGAGGGTGCCGGCCGAGGCCCCGAGGGCCAGGGCGCGGACGAAGTCGCGGCGGTTCTTCGGCTCGGTCGCGTGCTCGGGCATCGCGCGGGCTCCGGCGGCCGTTCGATCGGGCGGACGGGCCTCGATCTTAACGATCCACGGGGACGGAGCAAAGGGGCCGGGGTTGCTGACGGTCGCCTCGCCCCGCGACCCCGCCAGAATCCGAGATCCATGATCCCGCTTCGTTCCGGTCCCCACGACCTCCAGGGCCTGGTCCGCGGTCTCATCGTTGCTGTCCCGGTCGCGCGGTTCGCCGTTTTCGAGAGCACCGGGGGGCAACTTCGGGGCACCTCGACGTCGAGCACCCCCGTCGGCCCGGCCTCGTTGAACATCATCGAGGTTCGCCTCGGCCGACGAGTCTCCCCATTCTCTCGAAAAAAGTGTCCCGGATTATACCCAGGATCTGCCAAGATTTGAAAAGAATTGAATAAATCCCAAAAAGGGGACGACGAGACCCGCGGAATCGGCCTCGAATCCGTGGAGCCCGGGGGAGTGGGGATTGGATTAACGGTGGCTGAGGTCTTTCACCCGGACGTTGCGGTAGCGGACGAACTGTTTCGTCGAGTCGCCGCCGCCGTGGACCTGGAGGGCGATGCCGCCGGTGTCGGGGTGTCGGCGCGAGGTGTCGGACCACTCCATGAACTTGACGTCGTTGATCCACGTCGTGACCTTCGGCGGGTTGCCGACGATCCGGGCGCGGAAAGTGTTCCATTGGCCGTGGTGCCAGAACTCGGGCCACTTCTCGGGCGAGACGGGCAGCTTGAACGGGCAGTCGACGGCCTTGATCTCGCTCGGCTTGGAGCCGAAGTCGAAGTTGCGGACGCTGATGCCGCCGGTGAGCCCCTCGCCGTAGACGCCCATCAGGTTGCCGTTGGCGTGGTAGTCGATCATCGCCTGATACGCCCGGCCGTCCTCGGTGCTGCGGAGGAATAGGCCGCTGTCGGGGCCAAAGTCGTTCTTCATCTCCACGGAGACCTCGAAGTCGCCGTACTTCCTGTCCGTGATGATGATCCCGCCGTTGCCCGGCTTGTCCTGGCTGCCGATGATCGCGCCGTCCTCGACGACCCACCGCCCGCCCGTGCCATGTCCCGTCTTGCCGCTGACGTGCCAGCCGTCGAGCGTCTTGCCGTCGAAGATCGCCTTGAACTCCGGCTCGTCCTCGGCCGTCGTGTGGGTGAGCGTCGCCGCCAGCAGGCCGAGCAGGGCCGCGGTGACGACCAGGGGGTTGCGCGTTCTCATGGTGCCTCGAACGGGTTGGGGTGTGTCGGGCGTGCGGCGGAGGTCGCCCCTCGCGGGCGAGCCGACGTCAACTTACCGGCGCGTTGAAGGATCGGGAAGGCCCCAGCTCCTGGCGGCCAGTTCATTCGGGCAAGTCGATACCCTCAAGAAGCGGGGCGAGTCGGATGTGGACGGTGTTCGTGTAGATCGGGATCTCGCCGTCCGCATCCTTCGCGGGCGCGCTTCCCGGGGCGGTCTCGGAATGACTCACGAAGCCATTCAAAAGCCACCACTCCTCTCCACGATGGTGGAGTTTGCCGAGTTTCTTCAGGACAGCAGAGAGCGCGGCGGTGTATGCGGGAAGCGGGAAGTGTCGATCAGAGTAATGTGCCTGATAGGCATCGATCAGATCTGCAACAGACTCCATCTCGCGCGGAGACTTTGGCGTGGTCATCATCTACTCCATGATAGTGGAGTGTTTTGGACACATGCCTAATAGTACAGCGCAAGGAACTATCCGGTATCTCGCAACCTTTGTTTCCGGGCCTTCGCGTGGCACATGGCAGCGATGCGGTTCCGCCGCTGACGCCATTCGGACAGCTTGATCGCGTGTCGTTCGGGCCGCCTGGGAGTCGCGGGGGCGAAGATGACTTGCAGCAGCCTCCGGAGGTC
>DASZMJ010000528.1:0-22709 GCA_035551935.1 Isosphaeraceae bacterium | reverse complement strand
CGCGGCCCTGGACCTCGGCAGCGAGTGCTACATGAGCACGGCCTCGTTCCTCGATCCGGAGGGCCAGTCTTTCCGCTATTACTTCAACTGCCAGCTCACCCAATTCACGCTCAGCCGGCTCTACGCCCAGTCGACCTACGGATCGCCATATCAGGATATCATCCGATATAGCTGGTCCCTCAACGCACCCGGCAATACCTGCGCGCCGCTGCTCTTGGCCAACGGCCGCATCTACGTCGGCGGGGACAGTTCCTGCGACGTGACCATCAGCGCATGACGAGGAGGGGGCGATGACGTATCGAGGTCTGAACATCTTCGGCCCGTCCCCGGTCTGGACGCCCCCGGGATATCGCCGCGACGCGATGGACACCCCCTATTTCGGCCGCGACGGCATCCCCTCGATCGACGGCGGCCAGAGGGGCGGCGAGTCGTCGGCGGCGGGGGTCTGGGTCGCGCCCGGGGTCGCGGCCCTCGGCCTGGTCGTGGCCGCGGCCCGCGCGCTCCAAGACGGCCAGTGCGGCGACCTCATCGACCCATTCGGGATCGATTGGCCCGACGTGGTGCTGGCCGGCTTCGATCCCGAGCCCCGCGTCCGCCTGGGGCCCGACGGCACGGCGCTGCTCCGCTACACGATGACCTTCCTCCATCTCACTTGAGAGGGCATCTCATGTTTAACAGCGAGTATTTCGCCCCGCGCTACTGGACCAAGCGGTATTTCCCCCAGGGCCTGGGGGTCGTCGCCACCGCGATCGGCGCCGCGCTCAAGTTCGTCGTCCGCCGCTCGCGCGTGCCCCGGCCGTGGCGCTGAGCCCCGGCGGCGTCGCGACCGACCTGGCCGCCGAGCTGCTCGCGGCGCCGGCCCACGAATGCGACGCGGAGGGCCGCCGCGAGCTGGCCCGACACCTCCGCGAAGACGTCGAGGCCCGGACCGTCGCGGCGCCCCGGGCCGCGGGCCTGGACTCCGGGACGGTCGACCTGGCCGGCGCCCGCCGGCACCTCGACGACCACGGCCAGTTGACCCGGGTCGCGACGTTCGGTCGCCGGCCAACCCTATTCGGAGATTAACATGCTTCCCATCGTCGGGTTTTTCACCGATTTCGCGAAGGACGCCGGCAACGACCTGTGGCATCAGGGGACGGCGCCGACGCCCCCGCCGACGCTGTATCTCGGCCTCTCGACCGGCGACCCGCTGCGCTCCGGCGCGCCGGCCGAACTGGACCCGGCGCCGGCCCCGGGCTACGCGCGCGTCGCGGCCGGCGCGGCGAGCTGGTCGACCTCGGGCGGCGCGCTCGTCACCAACGCCGCGGCGATCACCTTCCCGGGCAATACCGCCGGCGCGCCCTGGCCCACCGCCTACAGCCTGTTGGCGGCCGACGCCCCCACGGGGGGCAACGTCCTCTGGGCGGCGCGGCTGACGCCCGACCCGTCGGGCCTGGGCCAGTCCTGCGCCCCGGGGAAGGCCATCGCCTTCGCCCCCGGTGCGATCGCGATTCAGGCCTGATTCGGCCGCGGGGCCGCCGGGGGCTTGGCCCGGGGGCGGCCGTCCTGCATCGCCAGCCGACGGCCGAAGTCCACCAGGTCCAGCCCCGCATGCTCCCCGAGCGGGTCGAGGTCGAGGTGCACCGCCGCGGCCAGCGCGTACAGGATCGCGGCCAAGGGCGCCTGGGCGGAGTCTTCGGCGCGGGCCGCGAGCCGGGCAAGCTCGCGACCCCGGACCGCCGTGGGCCGGTGGAAGAGGGTCATCGTCGCCCCTCCGTTTCGGGGTGGTTTCGGGGTGAAAAAGGCCCGGCGTTGCGGCCGGGCCCTCGGGTTGCGTGCCCGCGCGGGCTCCCGGCCGGCGAAGCGGCCGGGGGGCTCGACCCGGAGCCATCCTAGGGTCAAGTGGTCGTCAATGCAATCCTCGAATATCGGGATTCCGGTCCCGGAAAATGGGGACGGCCGCCGAGTTGAGATCGGCGGCCGTCCGGGTCGGGGTTCCGCCCCCGGAGCGGCCCCCTGGCCGCGACGCCCGGCGGCAGACGAACCGCCGGGTTGGGCCGTCCGGTCGCCGCCCCGGGCACTCCCGACTCACCCGGGCGGGGCGGCTACGTCGTCCAGTCTAGCCCTTCGGGGCCGGCTTGCAAGTACCGCACGTGCCGACGTCTTGATTGCAGTGCTTGCACTGCTCGCAGGTCTTGCACGCCGGGCACGGGTCGCGGCCGATGCACTTGGCCATGGCCAGGCCGGCGCAGCAGTCGTCCGCCGGCGCCGTCTTCGCCCCGAGGGCGAACCAGCCGGCCGACATCGCGGCGATCATGAATCCGAGCACAAGTCGCTTCATCGCGGTCCTCACCGTTTCGGGGGGGGCACGTCGAAGCCCCTCCGCTGGGCCATCTCGATCAAGGCTTGGTCGATCAGGTCCCCGCTCTTGAGCCGGCAGTGATCGGCCAGCGCGTGGATCCAATCGCGCCAATCGTCCGTCCCCCGGATGCTCAGCACGTTGCGTCGGGGTTCCTCTGCCTTCGCCTTGCTCCGCTTCTTCGCCTTGGCCATCGCGAGCATGTCGCCTCCCCCGGGGTTCGGTACGTTCCCCCGAAAGACTAGCCGAAGTATATGCGTTCGTCAAGGGCGGAAAGGGCGGAGGTCCTCGACGGTCGAGGACCTCGACGGCCGCGAGTCGTCTAGACAACGCCCACAAAAAATCCGGCGCCGCCCCCTTGACTCCCGGCCACGCATCGTCTAGACTTTGCGTGTCGGGACGATGAGAGCCCGACGCGGACAACGGACGGGAGACAGCCATGCGGTACTCGACGATCAGTAAGTCGCGGCGACGGATCGTGCGGGCCAGCGTCAAGGCCCTGACCCTGCGGCAGCGGGGGGTGCTCACCCGCGGCGAGTGCGACGCGATCCGGGCCGGCCTGCAACGACTCTGGGACCGGACGGCCTGAACCACCCCCAACGGACGCGGGCCGGGGCGGTTACGACGCCCCGGCCCGCGAGTGACGGACCCCCCGATGCGACTCGAAAGGAACCATCGATGGCCAGTGTAGCACAGGCCCGCCGGACCCGTTACCCGGACCTCTCCCCGACCCGGCCGGCCCCGGCCCCGGCCCCCGCGCCGGCCCCGGCCGCCCCCGCGAAGCCGGCCGAGGCGCCGGCCCCCGCGCCGCCCAAGCTGCCCCCGTACCTCTGGGCCGACCCGTCCCGGACCACGCTCGTGATCCGCGGCCGGTTCTACGGCCTCCAACGACTCGACGCCGATCGCCGGTCCGGAGTGACCCAGCTGTGGGCCCTCACCAACGACGACGGCGAGACCTACCACGTCTCGGAGCACGGCCACGGCCGCGAGCCGGCCGAGTGCACGTGCGCCGACTACGAGTTCCGCCGCCGCCAGTCGGCCGAGGGCGGGCACTGCAAGCACATCCTCGCCTTGGCCGACCTGACCGACTTCGCCGAGGGCCCGGAGTGCGACCCCGACGCGATGGACCGCGGCGACCTCCGGGCCGAGGCCGCGGCCGGCTACCGTCGGGGGGCGCTATGATCCCCGACGCCCCCGACCCGGACGACGACCCGCCCTCGGCCGCCGACCGCCGGTGGTGGGCCGGGCAGTCGGTGGGGTGGCATGAGGACCACCCCTCCTACGACCTCGACTGCCGCACCCTCTCCGCCAACCGATGGCACTCCGCCCGGCTCGCGCGCGAGGAGGCCGAGGCCGCCCGCCGTGCGGACCTCCGCGACGCCCTGGCCGGCCGCATCGCCCTGGACTGAACACCCGCCGCCCCGGCCCGGACGAACCGGGCCGGGGCCATCATCCAAGAAGGAGTAAACTATGGACGCCGTCGGCGACCTCGACGATTGGGGACGTAGCCACCCGGCGACCACCGACAACCTCATCGCGCGGTGGCTCGGGCTGAAGTCCGAAGAGGAGCGATCCTCGGCCGAGTCCCACGACCTCCGCTCGGGGCGGGTCGCGGCCGAGTCCGCCCTGGCCGGCCGCCTGCTGGGGCAGCTGGCCGAGGCCGGCCGTTACGACGGGGTGCGCGTCGGCGACCTGGCCATCGTCCCCGTCGAGGGGGACCGGCCGCGCCTCGACCTGCTCAAGCTCGTGACCCCCGACGACCTCTCCCGGGAGCTTGCGACCCCGACCCCGGCGGAGTAAGATCGACGAGTGAACAGCGGTGTGACGACCGCAATCCAGGACGCCGGGGCGGCGCGAGCCTACCCGGCCTCGTCCCCCGCGGGGCCGCGTCACCGGCCCCGCGGGGGCGTTCCTTTTCATGTCATGGCCGACCGCACCCCGGACTCTTGGCGGAAGACGGGGGCGATCCGGGCCGAGGAGCCCCCGCGATGTCCCATGCCTTGAGAATTATTTGGCCGGCGGCGGATCAGCCGACCGAACCCCCCGACGGGCCGCCCACCGGGACGCCCCCGGCGGCCCAGGCCGACGACGGCGAGACCTGGGTCCGGATCCCCAAAAGGGCGGTCGCCGACCCGAACCTCAGCGACGCCGATTTCCGAGTCCTAGCCGCTGTCCAGGCCGGGACCCACCCCAACTCCCGGCGGATCGTCGTGACCAACGACCAGCTGGCCCGCGGCGACGAGGACTGGCACGCGGGCGCCGGCGCCGGCACCCCCGGGTGCAACAAGTCGGCGCGGGCCGTCCGGCGCGGGGTGACGCACCTCGTGGCGGCGGGGTACTACTCGTGGACCCGCGCCGCCGGGACCGGCGGTTGCCGGGGACTCGTCCCGCGGTTCCTGCTCCGCGGTCCCCGGCCCCGAGTGGGGCCAGATGTGGCCACCCCGGGGTGGCCAGATGTGGCCCCACCCCGGGACGAAAGTGGCCGGGGCGGTGGCCGTCGGCGTCCCTCCGGGGGGTCAACTCCGTCCCCCTCTCTGAAGAACCCAGAGAAACAATCTCCGGAGAGGCCGGCCGGGGGGGATCGGGCCCCGGAAGGCGGCCCTCCCCCCGGCCGCACGGCCGAGCAAGAGGCCGCCGACGCCGCGGCCTTGGCCGATCTCCGGGCCCGCCTGGCCCGCGACCTGGCCGCGCGGGGGCAGGCCCCGTTCTCGCTCGACGGCCGCGCGGAGAAGCCGCGGCCCAAGCCGGCCGCTCCCGCCGCGGCGGGCGACCTCGGCGGCTACGAGGCCCTCGCCGACGACGCCCTCATGAGGGCACTCGACCAGTGGCAGCGGGTGGCCGTCGGGGCGAAGGGGAAGTTCGCGGCGACGGCCGCCGTCCAGGTCGCCCGCATCGAATCGGAGATCGGCCGGCGCAAGGGACCGGCCCCGGGGGACTCTTCTTGGCGGAAGACCCCGGGGCCGGTCGAGGAAGCCGCCGCTCCCAACCCCGGCAATTCTACCGTCGCCAACGACTCACAGTCAAGGTGTGAAAATCGAAGCGAACATAACGCCCATTATCGGACGTTGCAGCCGCATCTGACTCCGGCAGCGGACGTCTCCGAAAACGTCCGTGGCTCATGTCGGGTAACTGGTGGCAGGGTAGTTCACGCGTGCGTCGCGGACGGTAGATTCATGGGTGTCCGAACCGTCATCGCAGGAGCGCGTCGCCCATGGACTTCCCGATCACCGACCTGAAGGATGAGGACGCCTGCTACGCCGAGCTCGCCGGCTGGCTGCACGCCGCGGGGTTGGCCTGCCCGCGCTGATGCATCATGAATCGCAGGGTCCGCCGTGCGGGCCGACCCCCTCAAGTCCCATGGGGATCGGCCCGCACGGCGGACCCTACGTTCGACGAGCCTTCCGGACGATTTCGAATCAGGCGGAACGTCGCTGCTCGGTCGCCTGGCCGAGAAGCCACCGAGTCGCGATCCCGCGGTCGTCGAACGGGACGGCGTGGGTGTCGAAGATCTGGTAGGGCTGCGAGCCGCGGCCGGCGATCAGGACGGCGTCGCCGGCGCCGGCGGTCGCGAGGGCGGCCTCGATGGCAACGCGGCGATCGGCCTCGATCCGGATGCGGCCGGGGCGGGCGAAGCCGGCGAGCAGGTCGTCGAGGATGCGGTCGGGGTCCTCGCCGCGGGGGCTGCCGGTCGTGAGGATCACCTGGTCGGCACCGGCCTCGGCGGCCTCGGCCAGGGCGAGCCGGTGCGCGAGGCCCTGGTGGCCGTCGCCGCCGAGGACACAGATCAAACGGCCCGAGACCGATTCGCGCACGGCCTCCAACGCGACGCCGAGCTCCAGGCCCGTCCGCGCACGGTCGACCCGCACGAGGAAATCCTGGCCGGCGGCGACCTCCTCCAGGCGGCCCGGGACGACCCGGACGGCTTCGAGCCCGGCGACGATCGCCTCGTCGGACATCCCCCGCGACCAGGCCAGGGCCGCCGCGGCCAACGCATGACCGACGTGTCGGCGGCCGATCAGGCCGAGGGACACGGTCACGTTGCGGTCGAGGCCGGTCAAGGTCACGAGTGCGCCGTCGGCGTCGATCCGGTCGATTCGGGCGTTCACGTCGCCGGCGCCGGCCAGCGAGAAGGAGAGGCGGCGGGCGTCAAGCTTGACGGCCCCCAGGAGTTCGGCGTCGGGGTCGTCGGCGTTGACGATCGCCAGGCCGCCGGGGACGAGCCGGCGGCAGAGCCGGGCGGTGCGGGACCGTCGAAGGATGCGGGCCTCGTCCGGTTCCCGCGGGGAGCCTTGCAGGTCGGTCACGAGGACGGCGTCGAAGCGGATCCCCTCGCAATCGCGCCGCGCCAGGGCCTCCTCGGGGACCTCGACGATCCCGCCGGCGCAGCCGCGCTCGACCATCGCGCTGAGCATCCGCGCGAGGTCCTCGGCGCGGGGCAGGTCCGGTCCCGGGCGGTGCTCGACGCCGTCCGACCAACCCGACGGGCCGACCAGGCCGAACCGGCCGCCGGCCGCCTCGAAGATCGCGCGGAGGAAGAGGCTGGCGGCGGTCGCCCCGGTGCTGCCGGTCACGCCGACGATCCGCAGGCGTTCCGACGGGTCGCCGGCCAATGCCTGCGAGAGCCGGGCCAGGGCGAGGCGAGCGTCGGGGACGATGACCTGCAAGGGGCCGGCCTCGGGGCAAGGGTGCTCGACGATCACCGCGACCGCCCCGCGCTCGACCGCGTCGGCGACATACCGATGGCCGTCGTGCCGCGAGCCGCGCACGGCGACGAAGACCTGGCCGGGGTCGAGCCGACGGCTGTCGGCCGAGCAGCCCGAGACCTCCAGGTCGCTGCAACCGACGAACGTCGCGTCGGGCAAGAGCCTCCTCAGGCTCACCGACGGGATGCCCCGCTGGGGTGAACGGTCGACGAACCAGCGTGCCATCGGCCCTCGCCTCCTTGCCGCCAAGAACCGGGAAGACTTCCGGGGCCGCGCCGCATCGTGCCGCGCGGTTGCGTTGTCGCCGTCGAATCGGGTCGCCTCGTCCCACCCCCCCGAACGCGGCGGCATTGTCGCCAAGACCGGAAAAAAGGCAATGGCAAGAGGCGCCGATCGCCGATGACACTCGGTTACGTCGCCGACGGCCCCTCCTCGCGCAAGACCCTCCGGTCGCCGACGGCCAGCATCGCGACGACCCAACGCCCGGGCCGCTCCTCCACGGCCTCGGCCTCGAACGGCCGCCCCCGGACCCCCTCCGGGCTCAGCGACTCGTCGGCCAGGAGCATCGCGAACGGCACGACCAGCCGCCTCGGCTGCCCCGGCCCGACCCCTTGCACGCGCAGGACGAGCTCGATCGTCCCGCTCTCCGGCGGCTCCTCGACCAGCTCGGCCGACATCACAAATCCATGCAGTTGCATCGGCGGACCCTCCCTCGGGGCGCCCCCCTGCCCTTGCCGACGGCGCCCCCGGGCCGCTAGAGTATCACGACGCGGGCGGTTCGGCCGGCGGCGAGGGCCGGCGCGCCCGGGTCTCGGAATCCTTCTCTCTGGCTCGGGGTACCTAGCTTGAGCGCGCAAGGGGCGTCGGCGCGGGGATCGGGGCGGATGCGGCACGTGCTCTCGGCCTTGGTGCAGAACCAGCCGGGGGTCCTGGCCCACGTCTCGGGTATGCTCTCCTCGCGCGGGTTCAACATCGACAGCCTGGCCGTCGGCGAGACGGAGGACCCCCACCTCTCGCGCATGTCCTTCGTGGTCAAGGGGGACGACCGGGTGCTCGAGCAGGTCCGCAAGCAGCTCGAGAAGATCGTCACCGTCGTCCGCGTCATCGACATCTCGCGCGAGGACTTCATCGAGCGCGACCTGATGCTCATCAAGGTCGACGCGACCCCCGAGCGGCGGCCGGAGATCCGTGGCCTCGTCGAGGACTTCCGCGGCCGGATCGTCGACATCGGCCCCGAGCAGCTCATCATCGAGATCTCGGGCACCGAGAAGAAGATCGAGGCGTTCATCGAGCTGGTCCGCCCCTACGGCATCCGCGAGCTCGCCCGCACCGGCCGCATCGCGCTCGTCCGCAGCAGCCGCGCCGCCGAGATCGACGACGACGCCGACGAGCCGACCGCCGCCGTCGTCGGCCACTCGAACCTCTGACGTCCTTTCGACCGTACATTCACCTTGGGATTCGCTTCTCAGAGAGGAATCGCCCCGATGCCGGCCACGATGTACTACGACCAGGACGCCGACCTCGGGCTCCTGAAGGGCAAGACGATCGCGATCATCGGCTACGGCAGCCAGGGGCACGCCCAGGCGCAGAACCTGCGGGACTCGGGCTGCAACGTGGTCGTCGGCCAGCGCCCCGGCTCGCCGAACCACGACCAGGCCGTGAAGGACGGCTTCAAGCCCGTCTCGGCCGCCGAGGCCGCCGAGGCCGGCGACCTCGTCAACATCCTGCTGCCCGACGAGGTCCAGGGAGACGTGTATTCGCGGGACATCCGGCCCAAGCTCCGGCCGGGCGACCTGTTGCTCTGCTCGCACGGCTTCAACGTCCACTTCGGCCAGGTCGTGCCCCCGGACGGGGTCGACTGCGCCCTGGTCGCGCCGAAGGGGCCGGGACACCTCGTCCGCAGCGAGTTCGTCAAGGGGGGCGGCGTCCCCTGCCTGATCGCGACGGCCGAGAACTGCTCGCCGAGGGGGAAGGCGCTCGCCCTGGCCTACGCCAAGGGGATCGGCGGGACCCGCGGCGGCGTGCTCCAGACGACCTTCGCCGAGGAGACGGAGACGGACCTCTTCGGCGAGCAGGTCGTCCTCTGCGGCGGCGTCAGCGCCCTGGTGAAGATGGGCTTCGAGACGCTCGTCGAGGCCGGCTATCAGCCCGAGAGCGCGTATTTCGAGTGCCTCCACGAGCTGAAGCTGATCGTCGACCTGATGTACCAGGGCGGCCTCAACTACATGCGCTACAGCATCTCGAACACCGCCGAGTTCGGCGACTACACCCGCGGCCCCCGGATCATCAACGAGCAGACCCGCACCGAGATGCGGAAGATCCTCCACGAGATCCAGGCCGGCGAGTTCGCCCGCGAGTGGATCCTCGAGAACAAGGCCGGCCGCCCCACCTTCAACGCCATCAAGCGCCGCGAGCGCCAGCACCCGGTCGAGGAGGTCGGCAAGCGGCTCCGGTCGTTGATGTCGTGGATCGACGCCAAGGAGAAATGAGCCGAGGCCGGCCCGGCGGCCCCGATCGAGCCGACGGGCCGGCGAGGATCATCGTCCGCTCAGGAGGCCGCCGGCGCCATCGCCGACATCGCCGACTTCATGCGCTCGTGCATCTGCTCCGGGGGCACGTCCTCGATGTGGGTGGCGAGTCCCCAGTTGTGGCCGAAGGGATCGACGAGCTTGCCGTAGCGGTCGCCCCAGAACATGTCCGACGGCGGCATGGTCGCCGTCGCGCCCGCGTCGATGGCCTGCTGGTACGTGGCGTCGACGTCGTCGACGTAGAGATGGAGCGTCACCGGCGACCCCCCGATCGCCACCGGCCCGAGGCAATGGTGGCCGGGGAACTCGTCGCTGAGCATCAGCTTCGAGTCGCCGATCTGGAGCTCGGCGTGCATGATGGCCCCGGTCTGCGGGCAGGACATCCGGTACAGTTCCTGGGCGCCGAACGCCTTGATGTAGAAGGCGATCGCGTCGGCCGCGCCCTTGATCACCAACGACGGCGTGATCGTGTGCGTCCCTTCCGGGACCGGCTTCACCGCGTGGCCCATGACTCTTCCTCTCCCTCATCGAAGACTCAATCGGCCGCCCGCGTGCACGTCGCCGTGACGTGTACAGAAAAACACGCGCGGCGGACCTGAAGAAACCACGGCCGGCGGGAAATGTCAACGCCTGTTCAGAGAGAAAATGTGCGCCGACCGCGGTGAGGGGGAGTTCCATGGCCGACCCGAGCCGGAAGGTGCCCGAGAACGTGCCGGGCCGATTCTACGTCGATGTGACCTGCATCGACTGCGAGTTCTGCCGCGAGGCCGCCCCCGACCACTTCGCGCGGCACGACCCGGGCCGCTACAGCTTCGTCGCCCGCCAGCCGGCGACGGTCGACGAGGAAGAGGCGTGCCGGGTCGCCCGTGACGGCTGCCCCGTCGAGGCCATCGGCGACGACGGTACGGGCGCTTGAGGATCAGCCGGCCTGCGAGACGAGGCTGTCGATCTCGAGCAGGTAGGGGGCGATGAAGCGACCGTAGGCCCGGCGGCGGTCGTCGGGGAGGTCCTTGTACCCGGTGATCTTGCCGCGGCAGACCGGCGAGCCGCAGAGGCAGGGGCCGGGCATGAAGAGGATCTCGTGCTCGAACATCGCGTAGTCCGTCCCCAGCTCCTCTCCGGCCGCGATCGGCCAGCGGGCGTAGATCTCGATCTGGTCGACCTCGGGGCGAACGATCACGCCGCAGTTCGGGTCGCACGAGTGATTGATCAACTCCAGGGGGCCGGGGACGACGAGGTGCTTGTCGAAATCGACCTGGAGCGAGTGCCTCGTCCGGTTCGGGACGCGGTGCCCGAGGCCGCGGATGACCAACTCGCCCGGCTCGATGTCCCTCGTCGCATGGACGCACTTCCCTAGCCTGCCGTCGCGGACCTTGTACATCAACAACCTCTCGTCTGTCCCGGTGCCGATCATCCGTGGGGTCGTTCCGATCGCCGCCCGGACCGTCCCGGAGGCCGCCGCGGCGCCGCGGCGTCTGCCTCGCAATCGGGATGCCGGGATCGCGAGGATTGCGACTTTTGTCGGGGATGAGCGCACTCCGGCCTCATCACGCGCGAGCCCACCAGTCGCGCGTCACTCGCCCGCCAGCACCCGGCGCGGCTCGATGCGGTCGCCGCCGGGGCCGGCCTCGCCGATCGCGACGAGCTTGCCGTCGGGCCCGATGAGGGCGACCTCGCCCTCAAGAGCCGAGCCCCCCCCTGCCCCGATCCGTACGGCCTGGCCGCGCCTCACCGCGCCGGCTTGCGTCTCATCCAGCTCGAACCGGGGCAAACCCGCGACAGCCTGATCGGACGGTCGGAGGGCCGCCGAGAGCGTCTCGGCGGTCAACGATCCGGGGTCGATCGCCTCGGCGATCGAGAACGGACCGATCCGGGTCCGCGTCAGGACCTCGATCAAACCCCCGCAACCGAGCGCCTCGCCGAGGTCACGCGCGATCGAGCGGATGTACGTCCCGCCGCCGCAGTCGATCTCCAGCGTCAGGGTCGGCCACGCATAGTCGATCATTTCGATGCGATCCACCCGTATCGGCCGCGCGGCTAGTTCAACTTCCTGGCCGGCGCGTGCGAGGTCGTACGCCCGCCGACCGCCGACCCTGAGCGCGGAGAACTCGGGCGGCCTTTGCAGGATCGTGCCCACTTGCTGCGCCAACGCTGCGCGGATCTGGTCCTCAACCGGCACCGGCGGATTCTCGACCTCCGTGACCCGCCCCAGCGCGTCGAGCGTGTCGCTCCGGGCGCCCAGGCGGATCACGGTCCGATACGTCTTCGGCATCCGCTGGACATACTCGATGAGCCTCGTCGCCGCCCCGACGGCGACGACCAGGACCCCCGTCGCCAGCGGGTCGAGCGTCCCCGCGTGCCCCACCTTCGTCTTCCTCACGAGCCGCGCGACCCGATCGACGACGTCGCGCGACGTGGGGCCGGAGGGCTTGTTCAGATTCAAGATGCCAGATTTCAAAGGTCAAAGATCCTATCGGGACCATCGGCTCGGAGAGGTCCTCGCGACCGCCCCCACGACGTCACCCCAGAAGCCCGGCGATACATCGCAGCGCCGGTACCGCGACAGCTCGATGAGCCGGGACTCGGGCGTTTCACCATCGAGGATCGCTAGGCTCCCGGCGGCGAGGGCCGGCGCCCGGCTCAGGCCCGAGCCGCAACAAACCAGAGTCGGCACTCCCAGGGCGAGCAGCGACGAGGTCGCGACGAGTGCCAGTCGCACGACCTCGGCCCTGTTCCCCGTCCCATCCGACAGAGGGAACCGGAGGCAGATGAGTTCGCGGGACGGTCGCAACGGCTCCTCCTCGACCGCGACCTGGACGACCGCCTCGATGCCGCGGTCGAACAAGGCGACGACGTCCCGGCCGTCGCCCGCGTGCCCGACCCAGAGCGGGAACGGAGGGATTCGGTCCATCGGAATCCTCAGCGATCAGGCGGCCCGCTGGTCACGACCGACCTCGGAAGTTACATTGTAGCCGAACGCCTCGGGGGCGCGTCCGGCGCTGGTGCCCGGCCCGGTCTTCAAAACCGGTGGACGGCCTGGAGACAGGCCGCCGGTGGGTTCGATTCCCATGCGCTCCCGCCAATCCAACCCGAGCGGTCAGAAATCGAACTGATCGATGTTCTCCCTGGTGAACAGGAACGGCTTGCCGAGGAGGATGTTGTCCCCCTCGATGGCGATGGTGCCGAGGCGGCCGGCGGCCATCCGGGTGGCGCCGGCCTTCAGGTCGCCGTCGGCGAGCTGGCGGGCGGCGAGGACGGTCAGGTAGCCGAGGTCCTGGGTCTTCCAGAGGACGAGG
Source organism: Isosphaeraceae bacterium (assembly GCA_035551935.1). GTDB lineage: Bacteria > Planctomycetota > Planctomycetia > Isosphaerales > Isosphaeraceae > DASZMJ01. Next base: position 9,844 of record DASZMJ010000528.1, on the reverse strand, counting down.
CCGTCGACGATCCCCTCGTGGACATAGGGCTTGTTGGCGTTCGGCAGGCCGAGGCCGATGACCTTGACGTCGGTGCGGCCGGCCTGCTTGACCGCCTCGGCGGCGCCGGGGACGGCGGGGGTGCAGATGCCGACGATCAGCTTGACGTCGGGCCGCTTGTTCAGCACCGAGGTCGTCTCGTCGAACGCCTTCTTCTGGATGTCGTCGCAGGGGCGGAGCGCCGCCATCTCGAGGTCGGGGTACTTCGCGGCGCGGTAGGACTCGATCTCACGCTGCCATTCGATCATGTTGCCGGCCGTTAGTGATGCCGTGATGATCGCGAAGGCACCTTTGCCCTTGAGTATGCGGGCGGCGTTGTCCATGAGCGCCTCGGCGATCCCGCGCGGGGTGGCCTGGTTGACGAAGAACTCGCGGGCGTCGGGCTCGGAGTCGGCGTCCCAGGTCAGGACATGGATGCCGCGGGCGCGGGCCTTGCGGAGCACCGAGGCGATGCCCGCGCGGTTCTCGACGGCGACGGCGATGACGTCGACCTTGCGGGTGATCCAGGTGTCGATGACCTCGTTCTGCTTGGCCGGGTCGGGGTCCGTCGGGCCGTCCCAGATCAGCTCGACGCCGAACTCGCGCGCGGCCTCCTCGGCCCCCTTGCGGCAGGCGATGAAGTATTCATTTCCTTTCGTTTTCGGCATCATCGCCACCGTGATCGGCCGACGCCCCGGCTTCGGGTTCGAGTCCGAGGCCGATGGCGAGGAAGTGCCCGACGATCGACCCTTTTCGAGTTCGCGAACCATCCAGACGTTGCTCGCCGCGACGATGAACGCCGCCGCGAGGATCACGGCCGCGAGCGCGGCGACCTGCGAGTTCTTCACGACGAAACCCTCGACGTTGACTTGTGTGTAGGAAGTCGTACCCTTCGCCGGCCGTCGGTCGAGGCCGATGGCGACCAGGAGGAGGATGCCCGTCAGGACCCCGGCCAGCTCGGCGGGCAAGGCGGCCAGGCGGAGGCCGTTCTGCAGGACCGCGATGGCCAGGAGGCCCAACAAGGTCCCGCCGACGCTCCCACGGCCGCCGAAGATCGACGTGCCGCCGAGGACGACGGCGGTGATCGCCATCAACTCGTAGCCGGTGCCGGCGTCGGCCTTCGCCTGGCCGAGGTGCGCCACGTAGAGGATCGCCGCGAGGCTCGAGACCAGTCCCGACAGCACGTAGACGAGCCCGACCCGCCTGCCAACCGGCAGGCCCGCGTGTCGCGCCCCCTCGGGCGAGAAGCCGATGGCAACCAAAGCCCGGCCGATCGTCGAGCGGTGCAGGAGGACCCAGTAAGCGGCGGCGACCGCGGCGAAGATCGGCAGTTGCGTCGGCACGCCCCCGCGCAAGTATCCCTGGCCGAGCTCGAGGAAGACGGCGGGAAAGTGCGTGAAGTTGTCTACGCCCGCCGTGATCGCCTCGGCCAGGCCTCGGAAGAGCGAGAACGTGCCGAGCGTGACGATCAACGGCGGGATGCGCCATCGCGTGATGAGGAGTCCGTTCAAGCTCCCCGCGATCGCGCCGACGCCGAGCGTGAGCGGGGCCGCGACGCCGATCGGCAAGGGGCCGTCGCGCCAGAGCTTGCCGAAGACGACGGCCGACAGGCCCATCAACGACCCGACCGACAGGTCGATGCCGCCGCCGACGATCACGGGCGTGAGCGCCACGGCCAGGAGGCCGATCTCGGTGCCGAGCCGGAGGACCTCGAAGGCGTTGTCGACCGTCGGGAAGTTCTTGCCGATCGCCGCGAAGACGGCGACCTCGACGGCGAGCAACCCCAGGAGGGCCTCCTGCGAGGCGTCGAGGCCCCTGGCTCTCGTGGCCATTTCAGCGCCCTCCCCGGCCGCGAGAGTCGCCCGCGACGGCCAGGAGGATGATCCCCCCCTGGATCGCCTTCTCCCACTGCGGCGGGATGCCGAGGAAGAACAGGGCCGGGCCGATCGCGCCCAGCAAGGCGACTCCGAGGAGCGTGCCGACCAGGCTCCCCCGGCCGCCCGAGATCGCCGTGCCGCCGACGACCACCGCGGCGATGACCTGGAGTTCCAGCCCCGCGCCGTCGCTCGGGTTGACGAACGGGAAGCGGACGGCGTTGAGCAACGCCGCCAGGCCGCTCAGGGCCCCCAACGCGACGAAGGCCGCGAAGACGACCCGACGCGGCCGGATGCCCGCCAGCCGCGCGGCCTCGGCGTCGGAGCCCGTCGCGTAGAACGCCCGACCCGCCGCGAGGTGTCGAAGCGACCAGGCCCCGACGGCGAAGGCGATCAAGGCCGCGGCGACGATCGCCCACTGACCGGCCCCCTGACCCAGGCCGAACCACTGGAAGCCCGGCGGCAGCCCGCGCACGGATTCCCCCTCGCGCGCGTACCGCAACGCCTCGCGGCCGATGACCAGGGTCGCCAGCGTCACCACGATCGACGGCAAGCCCAGGCCCGCGACGAACCCCCCGTTGACCGCCCCCATCCCCGCCCCGGCGAGGATGCATACGAGGGCCACCACCGGCATCGACAGGCCCGCGCGCGCCGACAGCGCGGCCAGCACGCCGCAGTTCTGGAAGATCGAGCTGATGGAGATATCAATCTGCCGGCACAGGATGACCAGCGTCATCCCCACGCCCGCGACCAGGATCGGCGCCGCGGTGACGGCGAGGTTGAGGAGATGATCGGGCCGGTAGAACCGCGGGGCCCGGAGGGCGAGCAGGATCAACAACAGGGCCAGGGCCCCGCCGACCGAGAGCTCGCGCCTCCAGGGAGTCCGGCCGCTCATGGGCCCACCGCGCTTTCCGACGCGTGGCCGAGCGCGAGGGCCAGGACCGACTCGGCCGTCGCCTCGGCCCGATCGATCGTGCCGACGATCGTCCCTCCGTGCATCACCGCGACGCGGTCGCTCATGCCGAGGACCTCGGGCAGCTCCGACGAGATCATCAGGATCGCGATCCCCTGCGCCGCCAGGTCGCCCATCAGGCGATGGATCTCGGCCTTCGCGCCGACGTCGACCCCCTGCGTCGGCTCGTCGAGGATCAGGACGACCGGCTTCGCCGCCAGCCAGCGCGCCAGCGCGACCTTCTGCTGATTGCCGCCCGAGAGTTCGCCCACCTCGGCCTCGACGCCCGTCGCCTTGATGCCGAGCCTCTTCAGGTAATCGGTCGCAACCGCCCGCTCGCGGCCGAAGTCGAGCAGGCCGAGCGGGGCGACGGCCGCGAGGTTGGCGAGGGTCGTGTTCGCCGCGACGGTCATTTCGGGGATGACCCCGTGATGGCGGCGGTCCTCCGGAACCAGCGCGATCCCCAGCGCGACGGCCCGCCCCGGCGAGTCGATCGCGACCGTGCGGCCCTTCAAGAGGATCACGCCCTCGTCGGCCGGGGTCAGGCCGAAGAGGGCGTTCGCCAGCTCCGTCCGGCCCGAGCCGACCAGCCCCGCCAGGCCGAGGACCTCGCCGGCGCGGAGGGTGAATCGGACGTCGTGGATCCCGGTCGCCTTGCACCCCAATCCCTTGACCTCGAGCTCGACCTCGCCGATCGGCACCTCGGCCTTGGGGAAGACGGCCGACAGCTCGCGGCCGACCATCATCCGGATCAACTCGGCGCGGCCGACCTCGCCCATCGCCCGGGTGCCGACGACCACCCCGTCGCGCAGGGCCGTGACGCGGTCGGCCACGCGGGGCAATTCCTCGAGTCGGTGAGAGATGTAAATGATACCAACCCCGTGCGCCTTCAGCTCGCCGATGAGGCCGAAGAGGTGCTCGACCTCGTCGTCGCCGAGGGCGGCGGTGGGCTCGTCCATGATCAGGATGCGGGCGTCGGCGCCGAGGGCGCGGGCGATCTCGACGAGCTGCTGCTCGGGCATCGAGAGCGATCGCGCCTCCGACTCCGGGTCGATCCGGGCACCGACGCGATCGAGCAGCCGACGGGCCCGCTCGCGCCGCTCGCGCCAGCGGACGCGACGCCAAGGGCCGCCGCCTTCGAGCCCCAGCGCGATGTTCTCGGCGACCGAGAGGTCCGGGAACAGGGCCGGCTGCTGGTAGATCGCCGCGATGCCCAGCGATCGCGCCCGCACCGGGTCGTTGGCCGTGACTGGCTCGCCGCTGACCTCGATCGTGCCGGCGTCGGGCTCGTGGGCGCCGGTGATGATCTTGATGAGCGTCGACTTCCCCGCCCCGTTCTCGCCGACCAGCGCATGCACCTCCCCGGCGCGGAGGTCGAATGAGACACCTCGCAAGGCGTGTACTCCCGCGAACGACTTATCGATGCCGGAGAGTCGCAGGAGCATAGGCCGTCGGTTCTTCGTAGGGCAGGGCTCGCCCTGCCTCTTCGTCATCCCCTCATCACGGAGGCAGGGCAAGCCCTGCCCTTCGGATCGATCAGGGCCGTCGCGCGAGCACCTCGCGCTCATACGCCCGGACCTCCGCGAGCCAGTCGTGGCCGGCGGGCACGCCCCGGGAGCGGCAATGGTAATCCCAGACGGCGCCGAAGGGTAGCGCCTTACACTCCTCGAGCAGCGCCAGCCGGCCGGTCCGGTCGCCGTCGGCCTCCAGCCGGCGCAGCTCGTCGATCGGCTCGATCAAAGCCATCAGGAGCGCCCTGAGCAACGCCCGCGTGCCGATCACCCACGCGGCCACGCGGTTGATGCTCGCGTCGAAGAAGTCGAGGCCGAGGCGGACCCGGCCGAGATAGTCGCCGCGGACGAGTTCTTGCGCGAGCGCGATCAGCTCATCATTGAGCGTGACGACATGATCGCTGTCCCAGCGCACGCCGCGGCTGACGTGGAGCAGGGCCTCGTCGAGATACAGGAGGACCGCCGAGAGCTTGTCCGAGACGACCTCGGTCGGGTGGAAGTGGCCGGCGTCGAGGCAGAGGAGCTTCTTCCGGGTGATCGCGTAACCCAGATAGAATTCGTGCGAGCCGACCACGTACGCCTCCGAGCCGAGGCCGAACAGCTTGCCCTCGACGGCGTCGCGGTTGTGGCGCGGGTCGATCGGCTCGGCGAAGACGGCGTCGAGCGCCCCGGCGAGCCGATCGCGCGGCCCTTTGCGGTCGACCGGCGTGTCCTTGGAGCCGTCGGGGATCCAGACATTGGTGACGCAAGGGGTGCCGAGCGCCTCGCCCATCGCCGCGCCGATCCGTCGACAGGCGATCCCGTGGTCGATCCAGAACCGGCGGATGCCGGCGTCGGGGTGGGTGAGCGTCAGGCCGTCGGCGGCGAGCGGGTGGGCGAAGAACGTCGGGTTGAAGTCGAGGCCGAGCCGGTGGCCACCGGCCCAGTCGATCCAGCCTCGGAAGTGCTCGGGCCCGAGCTGGTCGCGCCCGACGCGGACGCCGCGGGTCTCGGCGTAGCTGGCGTGGAGGTTGACGCGATGCCGGCCGGGGATCAAGGACAGGGCCTTCTCGAGATCGGCCCGCAGCTCGTCGGGGGTCCGGGCCTTGCCGGGGTACGACCCGGTGACGGCCAGGCCGCCGCCGATCTCGGCGCCGAGCGCCTCGAAGCCGACGACGTCGTCACCTTGCCAGCAATGGAGCGAGACGCTCAGGGCGTCGAGCCGGCGCAGGGCCGCAACGACGTCGACGCCCAGGGCCTCGTACCGGTCGCGGGCCGCGGCGAAGGCGCGGTCGATCGGCCCGTCAACGCTCGTTGACATGGAGCAGCTCGACCTCGTAGACGAGGGTGGAATCGGGGGGGACCTTCAGGTCCTTGTTGAGCACCTGGGCCTTGGAGCCGAAGCCGAGCGCCGGGGGGATGGTCAGCCGGCGGACCTCGCCGACGCGCATGCCGTCGAGCCCGTCGCTCCAGCCAGGGACGTAGGAGCCGAATTCCAGCCCGATCGGGTTGCCTTTCCTGGGATCGACGCGGAGCTTGAAGCTATAGCTATTCTCGCCGCCGCGGTTCTCGGAGCTGTCGAACCTCGGGCCCCTGGGGTTGGCGAGCCTGCCGGTGAACTTGATCTTGATGTTGAGCCCCTTGCGGGCCATCGGCCCCTCGCCGCGCCGGAGGGTCGCGTACTTGACGCCCGATTCGATCGTCCGCACCTCGCCGATGGGGGTCGGCGGGGCCGTGGGCTGGATCTTGGCCAGCTCCTCCGGGGTCCGATCCGGCGTTATATCCCGCGGCGCCGGCTTGGCCGCGTTGCGCGCCGGAGCCTCGCCCTTGGCCTGCGCCTGATCCTCCTCGCTCGGCGGCGGCAGGGCCCGTTCCAGCTCGACTCCCGGCGGCACCCCCGGGACCAACGCGGGGGGCTCCGAGCAGCCGGCCAACGCCGCCGCCGCGAGCCCCAGCCACCACGACGCTCGCCTCATGGTCGTCTCGCCCCACGCTTCGGTTAGGAATCGGATGAAGACCGGATGCCGTCCATTATGCTCCAACCCTCCCGACCGCGGGAAGGGGCCGGCGCGCCGGTCGGCCGGTGCGCGAACCTGGGCCGAATTCCGCGATTCCGGGGGCCGATCGTGTCGAAGAGAGGGGATGGGCCGATCGGCCGGGTATCGGACTTGTCGGGGTCGGGGGTTCCGGGTAGCTTGTCGCGGCCCATCGACCGATCACCTCTCGCCGCGACCCGACGTCCCGATCGACCCCGGTCGGTCGCCACCCAGCCCGGAAGGAAGGGGCGGGGCGCGGCCGGTCCGTTCCCGTCCCGACCACCGAGGGAGCCGAGTGATGCGTCGCGTCCTCGTCGTCGCGCTGGGGCTCGCCCTGGCCGGCTGCGCCCAGGGGCCCACGGCCCGGCCCCGCACGATCCCCGCGCTGGGGCCGGTCGGCTACTCGCCGATCCCCCCCTTGAGCCAGTCCGTCAACGGCGGCCTCGCCTTCCAGAACTCCGCCCTGAACTGGCCCGGGGGCACCGCCCCGAGCGGGGCGGATGCCAGCCGGCGAGTCACCGCCCTCACCCCCCCGGCGCGTCTCGACCCGAAGACGGTCGTCGCCGCCGCGACCACCCCCCCGGCCGCCGCGACCAACGCGCCGACCGCCGTGGCCAATATCCCCTCGTCTCCCCCGGCGGCACCGCCGGCCGAACCTCCCCGGTCGATCGAGTCAACGACCGGGCCCCAGCCCATCGCGGCCGCGTCGCCGGCCCCGGAGGCGACCCCCGGGCCGACGTCACCGGCCCCGGCCGCCGACCCGACCGCACCGAACCCGGAGCCGACCGCTCCCGCCGCCGATCCGGCCGCCCCGACTCCCGAGCCGGCCGCGCCCTCGACCGAGCCGGTCGCGCCGAAGGACGAGCCGGCCGCGCCGAAGGACGAGCCCTCGGAGTTGCCCCCCCTGCCCGAACCGCCGGGCACCGTGCCCGCCGCGCCGGCCGAGCCGCCGACGGGCGACGAGGGCAAGCCGGCCCCGGCCCCGACGGCCCCCGAGTCGCCCGCGCCGCCGCCGGCTCAACCCGAGTCGAAGCCCGACTCGGAAGGGTCGCCGGCCCCCGAGTCGGCGCCGAACCCCGAGGATGCCCCCCTGCCCGACCCGGTCCCGAGCGTTGAGGTGCCGGCCCCGGCCGTGGCGGAGCCGGCCGTCACGCCCCCGACCGGGCCGGACTCGACGGCCCCGGCGACCGAGACCGAGTCCGAACACGCCAAGCCCCCGGCCGACGCGGGCGCGTCGGCCGGGGCCGCGGCGTTGGTCGACTCGTCGGTCCGGACCGTGGCCGCGGGACAGGCCGACGTCGAGGCCGACCGCCTCCAGCACGCCAAGGTCCTGCCCCAGCTCCCCGAGCGCGAGCTGCTCGAGCAGACCGTCGCCCGGGTCGGCGACGAGGAGATCACCCAGCACGAGCTGAACACCATCTTCGGCTTCGAGAACCAGGGGCGCATCCTGCCCGAGAGCGTCAAGAATCAGCGGCTCTCGGAGATCCTGGACAACATCATCGACCGCAAGATGCTCGTCCAGGCCGCCAAGCGCCGGATCAAGCAACCCCAGGCCTGGGTGGCGATCAATGGCCAGGTCGACGTCGAGTGGCACGAACGTGAGCTGCCCAAGTACCTCAAGCGGTACAACGCCGCCAACGAGTTCGAGCTCAAGAAGCGATTCGCCGACATCGGCTATTCGCTCGACGACCTGCACAAGAACTTCCAGCAGGAGATCATCGCCCGCGACTTCATGCACTCCGAGCTCTCGCCCAAGGTCAAGGTCGACTACCGCGAGATGCGCGCCTATTACGAGGCCAACAAGGCCCGGTTCGACCGGCCGGCGCAGGTGACGTGGCGGGAGGTGGTCGTCGAGGTCGGCAAGCACAAGGGCCGCGGCGAGGCGAAGGAGAAGGCGGCCGCTGTCCTGGCGCGGCTCCGCAAGGGGGAAGACTTCGGCCGCGTGGCCAAGGCGCTCAGCGAAGGGCCGAAGGCCAAGCAGGGGGGCCTCTGGATCACGACCCCCGGCAGCTATGGCGCCGCGGGCGTCAACGCGGCCCTGGACCGCTTGCCGATCGGCCGGATCAGCACGATCCTCGAAGAGCCGGAGAGCTTCCACATCGTCCGCGTCGAGGACCGTCGCGCCGCCGGCCCGGCGGACTTCGACGAGGTCCAGGACGAGATTGAGGATACGATCCGGCAGGAGAAGATCAACAAGGCCATGCAGGCCTTCCTCGACAAGCTCCGCGCCGGGACCTCCATCTCCCGGCCCACCTTCACCCCCGCAACCGACGACTCCCAGGCCCGTTGATCCCTCGACCTCGCCGACCTCCCTCCCACCGCCCTCTCCCTCCCCCCACCGCCCCTGCCCCCGCGCCTGCCGATCCCTCCAGGTCAGCCCGCGCCGCCGCATTCCCGTGGCCCTCCACCCGCCAGGGGATTGCCAAGTCTCTCCGCCTGACCCGCATCCCCCACCCCGGCCCTCCCCCAGGGAGGGCCGACCGACCGTCCCTCTTCCCCGTAGCAGGCACGCTCCGCGTGCCGTCCGCCCTCGACAACCCGGGCGGGTGGCCGGGGCCGCAGGCCCAATGCCACTGAGTATTTCTGTTCAGGAGATCCAGGACGTCCACTGAGTGGTCGCCGTCTCGGGGCTTCAAGGGCCCTGGGTCCGACATTTATTGAAAACATGAACACTTTTGATTCAACCGAGACTGCCCGGACCGCGCAACTTGGACACCACGTAGCGCACATCTGTCCCGATGCACAGAAATACTCAGTGGCATTGGGCCGCAGGCCCCGGCGTAAGGCCGACGCCCCGGGGGAGCGGGCCCTCCGGCCCCAGCCACCCCGCCGCGCGTTGGGTGGCACGCCCTGCCAAGGGCGTGGCCGGGCCGGGGACCACGCCCGTCGAGGACTCCTACCGAATCGCGTGCAGGAATCGCTCTTCGTAGGGTCCGCTCTTGTGGACCGATCCCCTTGTGCCGGAAGAAGATCGGTCCGCAAGAGCGGACCCTACGAGAGGCGAGCCTTCCAGCGATCTCGTATCAGGGCGTGCCACCCGACGTGGGACGCCCCGAGGACGGTCGCCGAAGATTCCGCGAAAAAAAACCGGAATTCGGGAATAATTTTCGGCGCCGGAAACGAGATTAAGAAGGCAACGAGGATCGCGGCCGGGGCGACGACCGCCCGTTTCCAACCCAGTTCCTGGCTCCTGTGTTGAGGGTTCCTGAGATGGCGACCGCTTCGAAGACGACCCCGCTGACGCCCGCCCAATTCGCCGCCCGTCGGGCCAACGCGCAAAAGGCCACCGGCCCGCGCACCGACGAGGGCAAGGCCAGAGCCGCCAAGAACGCCCTGCTGCACGGCCTCTGCTCGCTGGCGCCGGTGCTCCCCGGCGAAGACCCCGCCGAATTCGAACGGCTGCTGGCGAAATGGATCAAAGAGCAGCAGCCGGCGACCGAGGAAGAACGCAACCTCGTCTTCAACATGTGCTGC
>DASZMJ010000527.1:0-10631 GCA_035551935.1 Isosphaeraceae bacterium | reverse complement strand
GTGCCTATCGCAGAGAACCCGAACGAGCCGTTACCTACTGAACAACCGCATCAGTGATTTGCTTTATCACCGGACCAAGAAATGGGGAGCAGGCCATCAAAAGCTGAAATTCTTTCCTATTTGTGTCTTCTGTGCCTTTGTGGCGGACCCTCTTCTCAGTCTCCCATCCGGTCGCCCGGGAAGACGTGGTGGCCGCGGAGGAACTCGGCGACGCCCATCGCCTTCTTGCCGGCAATCTGGACGGTCAACAATCGCACCGCGCCCCGGCCGGCGGCGATGATGAGGCGGTCCCCCTCGGCCTCGAGGACCGTGCCCGCGGGCCCTTCGCCGTCGGCGAGGGCGGTCTTGTGGACGATCAATCGCATCGGAGCCCTGTCGACGTCGGCCGGATGCCAGCTCGTCGAGGCGGTCGGCCAGGGCTGCATGGCGCGGACGAGGTCGTGGACCGCCTGGGCGGGCCTGGACCAGTCGATCCGCCCGTCCTCCTTGCGGAGCTTCGGCGCCTTCGTCACCTTCGATCGGTCCTGCGGCAGGACCGCCGCCGTGCCGGCGGCGACCTGCGCGATGACCTCGACGACCAGGGGCGCCCCCAGTTCGGCGAGGCGAGCTTCGAGCTCGCCGGCCGTCTCGTCGGGGCCGATCGGGGTGCGGGCGAACGCGATCATGCCGCCGGCGTCGACGCGCGGGCTCATCCGGATGACAGTCACGCCCGTCTCGCGCTCGCCCCGCTCGATCGCCCGCGCCACCGGCGCGGCCCCGCGAAAGGCCGGCAGGATCGAGCCGTGCAGGTTCAGGCCGCCGAGCCTCGGGATCGCGAGCAGTTCGGCCGAGAGGATCTGGCCATAGGCCGCGGTCACGAGCAGGTCCGCCCCGATCGCTCGGATCGTCTCGAGCGCCTCGGGCGCGTTGACGTCCTCCGGCTGCTCGACCCGCACCCCGCGCGCGAGCGCCGCCTGCTTGATCCGGCTCGGGATGAGTTCCTGCTTCCGCCCCTGCGGCCGGTCGGGCTGCGTGACCAGGGCCGCCACGCGATGCCCCGCCTCGCAGAGCCGCTCGAAGGTCGGCAGCGCGAAGTCCCCGGTCCCGAGCATGATCAGCGTGGGGGGCATGCGGGACTCCGGGAGAGGGGGTGATTTCACCGCGGAGATCGCGGAGGACGCAGAGGTAAGAAATTCATTAATTATTATGAATATTTGATATTATCTTTCTTCTTCTCCGCGACCTCCGCGGTGAGATCACCCTCCCCCATTCGCCAACTCGTCGAGGCGGCGCTTCAGCTCGTCGTCGGGCGGGATGGCGCCGTCGGCCTGGGCCCGGCGGTAGGCCTGCTCGAACTCGCGGAGCTTGGGGGCGGCGGCGGCGTTGGCGGCGGGGTCGAGGAGGTCGACGAAGAGGCGGCCGGAGAGGTGGTCGGTCTCGTGCTGGAGGGCGCGGCTGAGCAGGTCCTCGGCGTCGACCTCGATCGGCTGGCCCGCGAGGTCGTAGGCCTGGACGCGGATCTTCTTGGCGCGCCGGACCTTGCTGTAGAGGCCCGGCAGGCTCAGGCAGCCCTCCTCCTCCTCGATCATCGAGTGCCGCTTGACGATCTCGGGGTTGATGAAGACCTGTTCCTGGTCCTTCTGCTCGGGGTCGGCCGTCAGGTTCAGGAGGAAGAAGCGGAACGGCAACGCGACCTGGTTGGCGGCCAGGCCGATCCCCCGGGCCGCGTACATCAGGTCGAACATCTCGCGGACGTGGGCACGGAGCGTGTCGTCGATCCGCGCGACGGGGCGCGACTCGTACCGCAACGCGGGGTGGGGGTAATGGACGATCTGAAGCACGGAGGTCTCCGACGATGCGGGATCTGTCAATGCGGCGCGGGGGCGAAGACGTCCTCGGGGAGCTTGCCGGATTCGCCCTTGGCCGAAGCCGGGGCCGGGGCGGGAGTCTTGGCCGGTCCCGGGGGCTCGATCCAGTTCTCCCAGGCGCCCGAGTTGAGCAGGAAGACGGCCCCCTCGGCGCCCGAGGAGGTCGCGGCCAGGCGGGTCCCGGGCTCGGGGCCGGCGTCGCCGATGCGGAGCAGGCGCGTCCCCTGGCCGCCCTGGAGGTCGACGCCGACCTGCAACCGCGGCGGCGACAGGCCGGCCCGCGGCGGCAACGGGCCCTCATACTGCGTGAACCGCAAGGCTTGCAGGCCCGACATCATCTCGAGCAGGGGGTTGAGCTGCCCGAGGTCGATCCCCTTCAACTCGCCCGACGCCACCTTCCACTCGGGGCGGCCGCCGGGTGTCCGGCCGCCCGACGGCGCGAGGACGATCGTCTGGCCGGCCCGCCGCAGCTCGACCCGCGCCACGTCGTCGAGCGCGAACTTGGGGATGACGAGGTGCTCGTGCCAGTCGGACTCGAGGATCCGGATCGTCTCCGGGTTCACCGCGAAGACGGCCGGGCTGCCCGAGATCATCGCATACCGCGAGCCGCGCGTGTTCGGCACGACGGCGCCGATCTTCAAAGTCCGCTCGGTCGATTCGGGCGACGCCTTCGACGACGCGGTTGCCTCGGGCCGCCACTGCCACGAGACGACGAGGAACGGGTCGTCGAGGCCGAAGGCCTTCGGGTCGTCGGCCTTGTCGGCGATGAAGTCCGCGGCGCGGAGGTTCGAGAGGAGCTGGGCGAGAAGCCTGATCAGGGTCGCGTCGGCGGGGGCGTCGACGGGCTTGGTGAGCCGCCAGTGGTCGAAGTCGCCGGGCCGCTTGGCGGGGGCCTCGAGCACGGTCGTGCGGGCCTTGGTCGCGACGACCACGCGGTCGATCGCGGTCGGGCTCAGGCCGGAGACGATCGTCCGGTCGCGGAACGAGAGCGGGCCGCGGGGGAGGATCTCGAGGATGTTGTCGGGCAAGGCCAGGAGGGTCGTCGGGTCCCCCGGCGTCGTCGCCAGCACCGTCTTCTTGGCCGCCTCGTGCCTGCCGATCGTGAGCTGGAAGACGGGGGCCGGCTCGGCCGACTTCGCCTCGGACCGGCTCGCCTCCTTATCCTGATCCTGATCCTCACCCTCCTTCGGCTCGTCGGCCTTCCAGAGGGTGACCTCGGCGGCGGGGGGATTCAGGCCGGCGTCGCGGACCTTGTCGCGGTCGAGGAAGTCGCTGGCCTCGACCGCGGCGAGCCGGGCGAGCAGGTTCTGGACGGTCCTCGGGTCGGCCTCGGCCTTCGACGGCTTGAGGATCTCCCAGCGCTCGCGATCCTTCTCCTTCACGCGCCTCAGCTCGTGCTCGACCTTGCCGACCCGCAGCGCGATGTGGTCGATCATCTCGGGGTCGAAGTCGGCGAGCTTGCTGCTCCGGAGCGACGACGGTCGGTTGCCGAGCTCGAGGACCGGGGTCGGGTCGACGACGACGACGTCGTCCTGGTCCGTCCGCCGCGCGAAGGCGCGATCGGCGCGTTCGTCGACGGCCTTGCCGATGGCGACGGTTACGGACCGGTCGTTGCCGGACTGCTGGGCCTCCCGGACGGTGATCGTCAGCCGGGGCTCGTCGAGGCCGAATCGCGCCAGGTCCTTGACGTTGTCGGCGACGAACCCCTTGGCGCCGTCGGCCACGTGGAGGCCGGTCAGGTCGCCGAGGACCCCCTGGATCTTGATCTCGTCGGCCGGCGCCCGGATCGGCTTCTCGATCCGCCACTTCGTCCCCTCGCGGCCGACCTCCAGGACCGTGCGCCCTCGCTTGGAGACGGTCACGTCCTTGATGGCGAAGCTCGTCGCGGGGATGAGGCGCTGCTCGCGCCAGTCGGACGCGGGGATATCGGCCGCCGTGAGCAGCGAGGCATTCGCGACCTCGATCCCCTTCGCCCCTGGCGGCCGGACGTAGCGGCCGTTCTGGTTCGTGTCGCCGAGCTCGAGGGCCGCGACGGGCTTCTCCGACCCCTTGGTGTAGAGGCGGATGACGCGGGCCGGCTTGGCCAAGCCGTAGCGGCCCGGGTCCCCCTGGATCGACGGCTCGTCGCCGATCTTGCGGAGTCCCCTGAGGTTGCCGAGCAGGGCGTCGACGCGCATCTTGTCGGCGAGCGCGTCGGTGGGCCGGGTCAACTGCCAGGCGTCCTCGTCGCGACGCTCCAGGACGACCGGCTCCTTGCCGCCGTCGATCTCGACGCGGACGACGTCGATCGGCTTGACGTCGGCGAGCTCGGGGAGGACGAGCTGATCGCGCTTCTTGAGCTGGTCCGGCGTCGGCAACTGCGCGTAGTCGGCGTACCAGAGCAGGCCGAGGGCCGCGACGAAGACGACGAACAGGGCGATCGTGAATCGGTTGTTCATGTTGGAGTCGGAGGATGGGCCGCCGGCCCGGTCACGAGCGGCGGGCGGCGTAGGTCGAGAGGCCGAACCCGACGATGGCGACCAGCGCCATCAGGGTCGGCACGAGGATCATCTTGGATTGCTGGACCCGGCTGGCGGTCATCAGCAGGGTCGTCCCCTTCTTCGGGGCGACGCCGATCTGCTCGCGGCGGCCGCGGAGCCAGCTGATGGCGTTGACGGCGAGGTCGAGGTTGTGGAAGTCGATCTCGACGTACTGGTCGTCGAACGCCAGCGTGCTGCCGAAGACGACCAGGCGCGGGGTGTCCCCCTCGGTGCCGGCGTCGGCGGGCCCGCGGTCGGCGGCGGCGGCGGCGACGATGATCGGGCCCGCGGGCTCGTTGCCGTCGCGCTTCGGCTCCTCGCGGGCCATCCAAGTGCTCTCGGCCCACGAGGACGGGCTCGACCGGAGCAGGGGGAGGGCCCGCGCTTTCGGGTTGGGCTCCTCGGTCGCCGGCATCCCCGGCCCCGGCTGGCCGAGGATCGTCAGCGGCGTGGAGGCGGGCAAGAGCACCGCCAGCTCCTGGCCGCGGAGCGGGTCGATGATCGGGTGTCGTTCGAAGACCCTCGGCACGATCACGTACTTGGAGCCGAGCGCATAATAGGAACCGGGGTCGTAGACGAGGCCTTCGCCGACCCCGATGTTGAACTCCTCGAGCCATTTCTCCAGGCCGGCACCGGCCCGGCTGTCACGCTGGACGTCGAGGGTCAGGACGACGCGACCGCCGTTGAGCATGTACTTCCGCAGGCGGCCGAGCTCGCCCGACCCGAAGGGGACGCGGGGGCCGGGGATGATGAGCACCTGGACATCCCTGGGCACGTCCTCCTTGCGGAGGTCGATCGTGCTGGCCTCGAGCCCGTTGGACTCCAGCCGCGACCGGAGCACGTCGATCGACCGTTGCGGCGACGCCTGCGACTGCGGGGCGCGGACGGTGCTGGCCTCGCCGTGGCCGGTCGAGAAGGCGACTTTCGAGCGCTTGCCCTCCTCGAGGCGGGCGAGGGCCGAGTCGATCGCGTCCTCGCCGCTGAAGCTCGTCTCGACGCGGTCGCTCCTCGGGTCGCGGGCCGCGGTCGTGTCGAACGTGAAGAGGTCGGCGTTGCGGACGACCGCGCGGTTGGCCGACTCCCCCTCGCCGTACTCGACGAGCACGCCGCCGCCGGTCTCGGTCACGACGGCCAGGTCGGGCACCTGCTGGATCAACCGGCTGAACTTCTCGCGGTCGGAGAAGGGGGAGACCGTCTCGACCTTGACCTGGCCCGGGTTCTCGGCCTTGATCAGGTCGAGGAGCTGCATCACGCGCTGGTACTTGTCCGCGGCCCCCTGGCCATACAGGACCGTGAACGTGACCGGCTTCTTCAACCCCTTGACGATGGCGACCGTCCGCGAGGAGAGGCTGTAGGATTGATTCTGCGTGAAGTCGATGACGCGGGTGCCGTACTTGAAGGCCAGGACGTTGCCGACGATCAGCACGCCCGCCAGCAAGGCGGCGTTGAGGACGGCGTCGGAGACCTGCACGACCCGTCGCAGGCTCGGGCTGGCGTGGCGATAGCGGCGGTTGTGCCGCACGAGCAGGACCACGACGCCGAAGCCGATCGCGAACAGCGGCAACGACCACGGGATGCTCTTGGTCGCCGCGACGAAGGCGCCCAGCCCCATGAGGGCCAGCCCGAAGACGGCCGCGGCGACGGTCCGGTCGCGATAGCCGGCGCCGGGGGCCTCGTCGTCGGCCTCGACCTCCGCGCGCTGGCCGATCGGCGCCCCGCGGAGGACCCACGACAGCATCAGGATCGCCGCCAGGCCCAGGCCGGCGGTCCAGACGTAGACGTTCGACAGCCACTCGACGACGCGGTCGCCCATCGCGCTCAGAGCCCCCGGCGTGCCTGCAAGACCTTGACCGTCATGTACAGCATGAAGACCGTCACCGACAGGTGTAATGCGATGTAACGGATGTCCAACTGCCCGGTGCCGAAGCTCGTCACCTGGAAGAGCACCGAAACGAACCGGAACGGCTCGGCCCACGACGAGCCGCGCCCCTGCGCGAACTCATAGACCAGGAGCGTCATCAGGACCAGGGCGAAGAGCACGACGAACGTGCCGATCGCCGCGACGATCTGGTTCCGCGTCAGGGCGCTGAAGAAGACGCCGATGGCGACGAACATCATCCCGATCGTCGTCAGGCCGATCCCCAGCGACAGGAGCGGCCCGAGGTCGAAGTAGAACTCGCCATAGTGGTAGAGGAACGGCAGATACAGCGCGAACGGCAGCAACAGCGCCCAGAACATCACCAGGCCCGCCAGCCACTTGCTGAGCACGACCTCGCCCTCGGTCACCGGCGCCGTCAGGAGTCCCTCGATCGTCCCCGACCGCCGCTCCTCGGCCAGGAGGCGCATCGTCAACGCGGGCAGGGCGACGAGGATCGCGATCCAAAACATCGTGCTGCCGGAGATGTACGTGTTCATCGGGTCGCTCAGCCCGGCGAACCGGAGCTGCGGCCGGTTGAGCATGTCGACAAGATAGTAGAAGTTGATCGAGGCGATGACCTGGAAGCCGATCAGGATCAGGTAGGCCATCGGGCTGAGGAAATAGGCCCCCAGCTCGCGGCGGAGCAGGGCCGGGACGTGTCGCGGCATGTCAGGCGGCCTCGGTCTCGTTCTCGGGCTTGGTCTTGGCGGGGTCCGCCTCGTCCTCGCCCAGGGCCCCGGTCCCGGCGGTGGCACGGACGGCCTGGACGAAGCGGTCTTCCAACGTCGAGCGCCGCAGGTCGATCCGGCGGAGGCCCCAGCCGCCCTCGATGAGCCGCCGCGCCAGCCGTTCGCGGACGTCGACGCCGTCGCGGGTCCGGACCTCGAAGGCGTGGTGCTCGCCGTCGGCGACGGTCGGGATCGGGCGGACGCGGGTGACGTCCTGCGTCGCCTCGATCGCCTTGCGGATCGCGTCGGCCGGCCCGCGCGCCTCGACCTCGATGGCCTCCTCCGACCGCAGCCGCGCCAGCGAGTCGTCGATGGCGATCCGGCCGGCGGCGATCAGGATCACGCGGCTACAGACGGCCTCGACCTCGGGCATGATGTGCGTCGAGAGCAGGATCGTGTGCCGGTCCCCCAGCTCCCGGATCAACGCCCGGACCTCGCGGACCTGGATCGGGTCGAGCCCCGCCGTCGGCTCGTCGAGGATCAGGATGTCCGGGTCGTGGACCATCGCCTCGGCCAGGCCGACGCGCTGACGGTAGCCCTTGGAGAGCTGGCCGACGATCCGCTCCTCGACGTCTTGGAGCTTGCAGCGCTCGAGGACGTGGCCGATCGCCGCCCGCCGCTTCGCGCGGGGCACGTCGCGGAGCCGGGCTCGGAAGTTGAGGTACTCGCGGACCCGCATCTCGCCGTAGAGCGGGACGCTCTCGGGTAGGTAGCCGACATGCCTTCGGACGTCCAGCGCCTCATCCAGCACATCATGCCCGGCCAGTTTCGCCTTGCCGCTGGTCGGCGGCAGGAAGGTGGTGAGCATGCGCATGGTGGTCGTCTTCCCCGCGCCGTTGGGCCCGAGGAAGCCGACGATCTCGCCCCGTCCCACCCGGAAGGTGAGCCGATCGACGGCCAGCACCGGGCCGTATCGCTTGGTGAGCCGCTCGACCTCGATCATGGTACCCCTTTGGACCCCCGGACCCCGCCCCGAGTTCCGTCGCCTTCGCGACGGCCGACCTCGCCTCTCCAACTTAAGGCTTACGGGCCGGATTTGCCAGAGGCGCCCCGAGGTCGACGGGGCGGCGTGGGAGTGGTTGGCGGGCTCGCGGATCGTGGAGACGACGGCCGGGCCGCGCTCGTCGGGGACGAGCCGGCCGCGGATGTCCCCGCGGCTGCGGGACCGGCGACCGCGGTCCGGGCCGAACGTGGCAGGGATGTCGACCGGGATGGCGCCCGAGCCGCGCCAGCCGCCGGCCTCGATCGTCGCGCGCCAGGTCCAGCCGGTGAGGGGCAACGACCGGCAGCCACCCGATCGACTCGACAGGACGCCGCACCAACGCGCGAGGAATGTCGCCCCTTCAAAAGGGAGGGGTCGGGCCTGGAACCGACCCCGCGCGACCGTTATGGTGCGGTTGCGGCGCATTGTTCCCTCCACGCTCGGCCTCGAATGGCCCAAGGAGAACGTCCCCATGTCGCGAACGATCCTCGGCTCAGCCTGCCTCGCGGCGATCGGCCTGGTCGCCGGCCTCGTCACCTCCACCGCGGTCGCCGACGACAAGAAGGCCGACGCCACCGGCACCTGGAAGTGGACCGTCGAGCGCAACGGCCAGAAGTTCGAGAACACGCTGAAGCTCAAGCAGGACGGCAAGAAGCTCACCGGCACCATCAACGGCCGCCAGGGCACCGACATCGACATCGAGGACGGCAAGGTCGACGGCGAAGACGTCTCGTTCAAGGTCACCCGCACCTTCGGCGACAACAAGGTCGTCCAGGAGTACCACGGCAAGATCAGCGGCGACACGATCAAGGGCAAGATCGAGTTCGAGCGCAACGGCGAGAAGATGAGCCGCGACTGGGAGGCCAAGAAGAGCTGACCCTCCGTTCGCCGATCGGTCCCCACGACCCCTCCCCGTCGGGCCTCGACGCCCGACGGCGCGAGGGGTCGTCTCGCCCCGGCATACACCATCAGAACAGCCCCGGTGGATAATACGGGATGTTGATCTGGTAATAGGTGCCATACCACGGCGACGGCCACCAGCCGTACGGGGTCACGGGCGGGTGCGGATACGGGTAAGGGTAGGGGTAAGGAAACGGGTAGGGATACGGATACGGCCTGAACGGGTTCGGCAGCCGTCCGGAGGGGCCGGCCAGGTTGTTCGGCATCTCGGCGCCGGCGCCGAGGCCTCGGATCGGATAGGTCGTCCGCTCGGGGAAGGCCGACGCGCCCATCCCGCCGGCCTCCAGGCCGGTCGTCGCGGCCATCCGGGCCGATCGGATCGGCGGCCCGGCCTGTGCCTGTGCCGTCGCCGACGAGAACCCGACGATCGCCATCGTCATCCCGACCCCCAGCACCGCCCGCCGCAACGTATGCCCGAACATCGTCCCATCCTCCGCCATCGTCCCAACGTCCCGGCCCGATCCTCGGCAGCCCCTCGCCCCCTCGGTCGGCCGCTCTACCCCCTCCAGCGGGCGCCGACCGGCCCGGGGGTCAGGTCGGGAGCCGTCCGCCGACGCGACCGTTCGTTCGATCGCCGCGCACCGCGGACGCCGCCGACCCCTTCGGATCCGCCTGCGCTGATGCATTGGGGTCGTCCGAGGCCCCGAAATGGGCCTCAAACGACCCCGGGCAGGGCCGTCGCCGGCCGCGGCGCCCAGCCGGCGAACAGCTTCGAGACCAGCCGCGACGGCCCGGGGACGGGTTGCTCGTCGAAACTCGATTCGGGTAAACGTGTTGCGTCATTCTTCGGTTCGTTCCGCGCCGGCGCCTCCGCCGGCGGCGGGACGGGCCGCGCCACGGGCGCGGGGACGGCCGCGGCGACCGGCCGCGGCGTGTGGCGGGCCTTCTTGCTGGCGATCAGCGACGCCGAGAGCTGCCGCAGCGTGCGCAGGTGGTCCTGCAAGTAGCGGTGCCGACGCATGCCATCATCCGTGGTATCCACATACGAAGCCGCGATCGCCGCCTCGCGATCGGCCGCGTCGGCCGCCTCCAACGCCGGCCGCAGCGCCTCCAACGCCTCCAGCTCGTCCGCGACGATCGCGCGCAACTCCTCAAGAGGATTCGAGTTGTGGATGACATCGAGGCCGAAGCTCTTCTGGCTCGGGGCGTGCTCCGTCTCGTTGAGGCCCAGCTCGGCCTCCAGCGCCCGGCCCAGGCCGTGGACCAGCCGCACCGTCGGGTCGCTGGTGGCGCCGGGATGCAGCCCGAGCAGCCGGATGGCGAATTCGCGCTGCGGGAACGTCCAGTGGCCGCTGTCGTCCAACGCAGCGGCCAGCTCGTTCCACCGCGCCATCAGCCAGCGACAGCCGTCGCCGCGGCGCAAGAGGGCCTCGTGCGCCTCGGTCTTGTTGGCGTAGATCGCCTCGATCAGCGCCGTGAGGCTCTGCGCACGCTGGTCGTCCCACCTGGCGCCGGCGTCGCGGACGCGGGCCGAGGCCGCGGCGTTGTCGGCCTTGCGGACCCGCGTCAGGGCGATCGAGGCGCAGACCATGTTGTGGCGACTGGAGCCTGGAAATCTACCCATCGAGGGAGTTATGCTCTTTTGCGGTCCGGCGAGGGCCACCGAGGATAATCATCACTCCGTCACGGGCGTTTCTATATGGACGGCACCACAGACCCGATCGACGCCTTGCTCCG
>DASZMJ010000526.1:0-10315 GCA_035551935.1 Isosphaeraceae bacterium | reverse complement strand
GAAGAAGCCCAAGCCCAAGAAGGCCAGCGGATACGAGAAGAAGCACCTGTCGACGGCCAAGCTGCTCAAGGATCAAGACAAGCGTACCTGATGTCACCTTTACAGGGCTGGGTCCGCCGTGCGGACCCTACGAATGACAAGCCATCCGGTCGAACCGGTAAGAGAAGCGCACATCTCCGCTGGGTGGCCATTGCCGAGCGAGCGCAGCGAGCAGGGCCCCGGATCGGGCCGGGTTCGTAACCGGGGCCCCGCTCGCTGCGCTCACCCACCTGACCACCCCCGCCGGTCCCGTTCCGGCGCTTGTGCTTCAGCGGACGGCACGCGGAGCGTGCCTGCTACGAGGATGGAACCGATGGGCCGCGCGACGGGTCGGGGCGGTCACCGCTCGCGGCGAAGTTGCGGGCGATGATCCCGCCGAGCAGCGCCGCGATCAGCCCGAGGAAGGAGTGGCAGAGGTCATGGTAGCCCTCCGGACTAATCGGACGTAGATCCTTCTTCATGAACTCGAGGAGGTAGCCCGAGTCGTCCACAGAATGATTTACTATATAATAATCATGCCCGCTTCTGGTTACTTTCTCGACGAAGTCACCCCGTTCGTACCCGCCGTATCGGGCCGCCCAGACCTCTTCATCAGCGACCCGTGGTTCGTAAGAAAGGTGATTATAATATTTTTCGATAAGTTTTTTCACAAAGACTCGCTGCGCAACGTGCGTATCGAACCATGGCCCGAGGTTCATGGCCAGGTAGCCCCAGCCGACGATGGCGAATCCGCCCCAGAAGGCCCGGCGGGGTCGCCGGTCGTAGAGGGCGCCGAGCACGGCGACGGTCAGGAGGACCAGGGTCGTCGTGAAGGTGACCTGGGACACCAGCGGCGTCGGGTGCCGGAGGGCGGCGAAGCCGAGGGCGAGGAGCAGCACGAAGCCCATCATCCCGGCGACCGAGAGGCGGACGCGACGCATGGTCACCCCTCCAAGGTCGTCAGTGCAAGGCGTCGAACGCCCCGGTGGCGGCGGCGAGGGCCGAGGCGGCAAGCAGGGCGAGGCCGAGGGCGAGGCGGAGGAGGCGGACGCGAGACTGGAACCGGCGCTCGGCGTCGGGGTGGCGTTCGAGGCCCTCGAGGAACGCGATCCGGCGGCGGATGCTGCCGTGCCGCCAGGAGAATCGACGGGGGCCGATGCCATTGAGGTCGGCGACGAGGTCGAGGGCGTTGGCGAAGGTGCGGATGCCGACCGGGCAGAGGGCCGCGGCGACCGGAGAGGGGCCGTCGTCGGCGTTGAGGTCGGCGTGCGGGGGGCATTCGGGCCGGTCGCACGAGACGGCGCGGCAGGCGAAGACGTCGGCCTGGCGCTCGAAGCGGCGGGAGACGAAGCCGAAGACGACCAGGAGATACGCGCCGACGGTCGCGAGCACCGCGGCCGCCTGGATCGCCAGCACGGTCGTCGGGCTCGTCGATCGGGCCACCAAGAAAGAGCCGGGCCCGAGCTGATGCTCGATCAGGCGGCCGAGCAGGGCCAGGACCCCCATGCTGCCGATCGACACGAAGCCGAGGTAGGCGAGGTGCCGGTGCGCGATGTGGCCGGCCTCGTGGCCGAAGACCGCCTCGATCTCGCGGTCGTCGAGGCATTCGAGCAGCGCGTCGGTCAGCAGCACGTAGCGGAGGAACGGCGAGGCGCCCGTGACGCTGGCGTTGACGACCGACCCGCCCGTGTCCCAGACGAGGATGTCGGAGCATCGGAAGCCGTGCCGCCGGGCCAGCCGCTCGAGCCGTTCGCGCAAGGGACCCGGCGGCAAGGGGCGAGTCGGCCAGGCGATCCGCGCGAACGCCGGGGCCAGCACGAGCACCAGGGCGCTCATCGCCGCCATCCCCACCAGTTGCGCCCGCGGGTCCCGCGCCGTGGCCGGCCACGCGTGGCGGAGCAGGTCTTGACCGAGGAGGAAGACCAGCGCGGCCGGCAGGATCAGCCCCAGGGCCTGCCGCGCCTTCAGGACGAGGTACTTCCCGAGCCCCGCCGGCCTCGACCGCGATGGCCGCAACGCCCGCTCGGCCGGATACAACCCCCACCACGTCACCAGCAGGATCGCCCCGTACGGCGCGAGGACCGCCAGCTCATCGATCAAGATTCGATCACGTAAGCCGAACCCCCACGCGACGACCTCCGGCCAGCCGAGGCCGTGGACGATCCCGACGAACGCCGCCAGGCCGATCGCGTCGAGCCCGCGCGTCGCCCACGCGAAGGCCCTCCTCAGCCCCGGCGTCGCCTCGCCCTTGCGCCTTACCCACGCCCGGAACGCCAGTCCCACGCCAAACGCCAATGCCCCGGTCGCCGCGACCGCCCCGGCCGCCTCCACCAGCCTCCGACCGACCTCTCCCCCGTCCAGCCCCGCCGAGTCGGCCGGGGCCTCCGACCAGAACGTGACGAGGACCGCGGCGAGGACGAGCAAGGGCATGCGATCGGCACCGGGATGAGTGGTCGGCGGTCAGTGGCCGGTGGTTTGCGGGGCGTCCGACCACCGACCACCGCCCCGTCAGGCGGTCTTGGAGCCGACGACGACGACCTGGATCGGCAGGGAGATCGCCCCGGCGGTGCCCTTGACCTGCAAGGGGAGGGGGACGACGGCGCCCCAGGTGTCGAGGGTGTCGTCGTGGACCATCTCGGGGGCCGCGGGGGGCTTGTCCGGCCCCTGGCGGAGCATGAAGACGGCCGGGTGGCTCGTGCCGGCGGCCTCGGCGCTGCGCTCCTCGAGGGCCTTCTTGGGGATGGACGCGGGCATCTTGTCCTTGGCCGCGGCGATCAGGAGGGCGAAATCGCGATAGGGGCTGGTGCCGAGGTGGTCGCCGTTCTCGGGCTGGAGGCCGTAGCGCAGGGTGTAGACGCCGGGGGCGATGGTCTGGTCGCGGTAGTCGCGGCCCTCGGCGTGGAACCGGAAGGCGCCGAGCAGCTCGCCCTCGGAGAGGACGGGGAAGAGGATCGTCCCCTTCGGGCCGGTGGGCCGGGCCGAGGCAGGTACCCCCTTGCGGAGCCAGAGGTCCACGAACGGCTTGCCCTCGGGGGAGAGCACGCGATAGCCGCTCGCCTCGAAGAGCCCGCGCAGCGGCGCCGCCAACGACGAGGGCGCCGCCTCCTTCAGCGGCTCGACCTTGTACGCGTCCTGCGCCCGGACCGCCGGCGGGGCCAGCAGGACGATCAGCGCCAGGTAAGGATTCGCTCGCATGAGATTGTGAACTCTCGATGGTGGCGTTCGAGTGGGCCCGGTGCGAACGCCCGCGCCGCGCCTCCCGGCCCGGGTCGCGGGCCCGGCGGCGCGCGCGGGCGTGATCATCGTGGGATCGGCCCGGCCGATCAGAGCGCGAAGCGGCCGACGAAGCTGCTGCGGCAGTTCGGGTCGCTCCAGCGGCTGTCGAGGCCCTCGCCGCGGAAGCTGTGGCCGAGGGTGTAGGCGGGCTGGACGTCGACGCCCTTCGAGAGCGGCTCGTAGGCGACGGACTCGTTGCCGCAGAAATGGTCGCCGTGGTCGAGCGAGCGGGTGCGAATCTCGGCCAGGCCGGGGGCCCAGAAGAGGGACATCGGGGTCGTCGGCATGTCGTCGTGGGCGGAGTGCTCGGCCGAGGTGGCCGGCTCATGGTCCTCGACGGTCAGGGCCATCGTCGAGGTCCGGACCGCGACGACGTGGTCGAGCCGGGCGCCGCCGAGCTGCCTGGCCAGGGCGATCAGGGCCTTCCGCTGCTCGGGATTGGCGCGGCGATCGACGATCAGGATCGCGCGGGCCTTCTCGGGGAGGTCGACCGAGAAGGTCGAGTCGGCCTGGACGGCCGCGGCGACGCAGAGGCCGGCGACGTCGACGCCGTCCCACTTGCCCTCGCGGACCTTCCAGGCCAGGAGGGCCTGGTTGCCGCGGATGAACAGCTCGGCGTTGGAGAAGCAGGGGCCGGTGTAGATGTCGGCGTTCCTGGCCTCGATGTAGTCCCCCTGGATGCGGGGGGTGCCGGCCAGGGCGGGAGCGGCGAGGGTCAGGAGGCCGCAGAGGGCGGCGAGCGTTCGGGTCATGGCCTGGGGCTCCTGCGAAGGTGGGAAGGAGACTCGGGACCTGGGCGGGACATTCGTGTTGATTATCCGACCCGATGCGCGGCGGAGTCAAGGGCCGGTGTCGATCCGGCGGCGATGGACCTCGATCCGCGAGCCCCCCGAAGCCGAGGCCGACGTGGGGGGCGCGAAGCCGGCCGCGGCGATCCGCGACGGGTCGAGACCGGCCGCTTCGGCCAGGGCGTTCCGGGTCCGCTCCGCCCTGGAGAGCCCGAGCCGGCCTTCTTCTCCCGGGCCGACGCGGGCCCGTCGCTCGTCGGAGCCGGCCACGCGGCCGACGACGAGGAGGCCACTTTTCCCTGCCTTGGGATCGGCGACGACGCGTGCGAGGTCGCCGAGCAGTGCCTCTCCTGCGGGGGTCAGCTCGGCCGACCCTTTGTTGAAGAGTAAGGCCACGGGGATGGACACGGAGCGGCCGTCGGCCAGCAACTCGCAGCCGGCGTGAGTCGAGATGAATTCCTTGATACGATCGGGTTCGGTCGCGGCCGATGTCGCGTCGGTCCCGCCGCGGACGAGGCGTTCGAGGCGATCGAAGTCGCGGACGAGCCGGTCGCGCTCGGCCTGATAGCCGGCCACGGAGCGTTCGAGGCGGGCGTTGATCTCTTCGAGCTCGCGGACGCGGCGGTCGTCGTCGACGGCGCGGCGGGTCAGGTTCTGCTCGGTGGCGCGGAGGGCCAGGGCCTCGGAGCGGAGCTGGGCGACCTCGGAGCGCAGGGCACGCTCGCGGCGTCGGGACTCCTCGAGGTCCGACCGGGGCACCAGGGCGCAGCCGGCCAGGAACAGGCCGAGCGGCGGGAGCCACCGGGTTCCGGCCGTGCGGGCCATCGCGCCGAATCCTTTCGGGGCGGGAGGAGCCGGCCGCGGCCCCGTCGCCGGCGACGGGGCCGCAGCCGATCGGTCGTCATTTACTGCTGATCAGCCCGGCCAGCGACTTGACCAGGCCGGAGGCCACGGGCGTTTCGCCGCGGTACTCGTAGAGGTTGCGGACCAGGTCCAGCGAGATGAAGGTGATGAGCAGGAGCACGACGGTGGTGAACATCAGGACGCCGACCCAGACGCCCCCCCACTCGGCCGTCGGGGCGGCGCTGGCGAGGATCGGCGAGGGGGCCACGCCGGCGCGGCCGGCGGGGGCGGCGGTGGCCGACGGCGTGGAGGTGTCGCCGAGGTCCCACGAGGTGTCCACCTCGCCCGAGGAGGCCGGCGCGGCGACGACGGGCATCTCGTTCGAGGAGTCCTCGGCCGGGGCGACGGCCGGGGCCATCGCCGTGGCGGCGTTCTGGTCGACCTCGTCCTCGTCGATGGCGAAGACCTCCGAGCCCGAGCCGCTGTCCTCCAGGTCGAAGTCGCTGGAGGCGTCGAGCTGGACGGTCCGGTCGTCGTGGCCGGTGTCGATCGCGTCGACCTCGAAGTCGGTGTCCTCGAAGATGTTCTTCTCGCTGCCGACGGGCAGCGAGGTGGCCGAGAGGTCGGCCTTGCCGCCGGCCGGCTTGATCGGCAGCGCGGTGGCCGAGAGGTCCTCCTTGTTCGGCCGGATCGGCAGCGAGGTCGCGGCCAGGTCGGCCTTCCCCTCGCCGGGCCGGGGCGTCGGCGGCCGGGTCCGGGGCGGGGCGGGGGGCTTGGCCTCGGCGTCCAGCGGGGCCAGCTCGATCGAGTCGGGCCGGCCGAGGTCCAGGGCGCCGAGCTGGAGGTTGATGCCCGAGTCGCTGGGCCGGGCCAGGTCGATGCCCGAGTCGACCGGCGAGGCGCCGGTGACGTCGCTGTCGGAGGGCCGGACCGTCGGCGTCGCCTCGAACTCGTCGCTGGCGTCCAGGGCCGTCAGCTCGAAGTCGCTGCCCGAGTCGGGCTGGCTCAAAGCGTCGATGACGCTGGAGGGGGTCAGCTCGAAGTCGCTGCTGTCGGCGTCGGGGGCGGCCTCGACCTCGCCTGAGGAGCCCAGCAGCGGGCTGGGACGCATCATGGTGGCGTTGGGGTCGACCGGCATGATCTCGTCGGAGGAGCCCGGTACGCCCGCGGGGTGGTCGACGCCGCCGGCGAGTTTCACGTCGGAGTCGCTCGGCGCGGGGGTCTTGGGCCCGCCGGGGATCGGCCGGAAGTCGGAGACCAGGCCCGAGCCGGGCTGCGGCCGGCTGGGGTCGCGGGTCAGGCGGATCTCCGAACCCCGGCCCGGCCGCGGCGTCAGGGGCGCGGCCAGCCGGACGTCGGAGTCGCTGGCGGCGCGGCCGACCTCGGGCATCAGCCGGACGTCGGAGTCGCTGGGGTGCTTGCCCGAGCTCTCCATGCCGATGATCGTCGAGCTCGAGCTGGTCAGGGGGCTCGGCGGGAGGTTGATGTCGTCGGCCAGGATGTCGCGGTCGTGGGTCGAGGACGAGGTGACCAGGTCGCCCGACGGCGGCGCGACCACATCCGGCGTGGCGACGCCGAGCTGGAACTCCGACAGGTCGAAGTCGCTGCCGGTGCCCGAGCCCGGCGGCTCGACGTCGAGGTCCGACAGCGAGAGGTCCGGGTCGCTGCCCATGCCGCGGCGGCGGGCCAATTCGTCGATGTCGGCGACCCGGAACCGCCACGATCCGCTGTCCATGAACGCGCGGACCTCGCGTTGCTGCGCCTTGGCCTTCAGGTCGTCGGCGCTCATGCCGAGGACGCGGGCGGCCTCTTCGAGGGTGTAGAACTGGGCCATGGGACGTTCACCTCGCGGTCGGGGTCGGCCGGCGTCGGGCCGAGCCGGGGGGGTTCGGGGTCGCGGCGGGCGCGCCGAGGGTCGCGAGGTGCGAGCGGCCGGCTCAACGGCCCGCGGGGGCCCGCGTCACGTGCTTCTCGATGTCGCCCACCAGGGGTGGTTCATTATTGAAGTCGAGCTTCAGGTCCCACTGATACGGCCGGGCCGCGGCCAGCTTGACGGTGTTCTTGCTCGGGTCGAACCGATAGATGGCGAAGGCCTTCTCCCGCGTGTCGACCACGTACAACAGCGGCACGCCGCCGGGCCCGTTGGAGGTGAAGGCGATCGTCTCGGCCTCGGGCCTCGACTTCGGCACCGCCTGGGCCGTCAGGCCGCGGCCGCCCAGGGCCCAGGCCAGGGCCAGGCCCGCCACCAGCCCGCCGAGCCCCGTCCGCCACGCGAAACCCCGTCCGCTCCGAGCCATCGTCCGATCCTCCATGACCCCGGACGCCCGGGCCCCCGTCCTTGCGCGGGGCCCCCGGCGGCGACGCACCGCCACGCCAGTCTACCACATCGGGACGACCGCGCCGGCCACCGGGTTGGATCGGCTGGAAGGCCGGCGCACGGCCGTCGGGATGGGCGAGACTGTCATCTACGATTGTAACGATCCCACGCCCCTTGACAAGCCCGAGACCGGCCGCCTCAGGGGGTTGGCACGACGGACGAGAGCCGGCGACACCTCTTCCTAACCCGAAGCGCCGTCGAGGGCTCCCCCTTCCACGGTCAGGTCAGTCTCGGTCCCGCAGCCGCGCGCGGGCCGTCCGCGCCGGGGGGTTGACGACCTCGAGGTCGACGAAGGCGAGCAGCTCGGTGTTGCCGGGGGGGAGTCGCAGGCTGTTCCAGATGCCGCTCTTGGTCTGGAGGATGCCCGGCTGGACCCCGGCGGAGATCAGCAGCGTCTGGTTCAGGGGCCAGCCGCCGAAGGCCTTGTGCAGGCGGGTCTCGGCGACCTCCGGCACGTCGATGGTCATCTCGGCGGGGCCGACCTCGCGGGGGGCCAGCACCCGGGTCCGGTGCAAGGCCCGCACGGTGTTGGTCTGGAGGTCGACGGCCGCCTCGAGGCTGTCTCCCTCGTAGGTCAAGAGCGGGCTGAGCCGGAGCACGACCTCCTCCTCGAGCTGGCCCGTCCCCCCCTGGAACCCGATCCCGGCCCCGCCGGCGCGCTGGAGGCCGGCGATATAGTCGCGGGTCACGTAGGTCTTGACCGTGTGCGTCTGGCCGTTGACGAGCGTGACGGTCTTGTCGTGCAGGACGCGGAACGACTGGTTGATCGACATCTGTGCCAGGATGAACGCGGCGTCCTGCACCGAGGTCGTCCAGACCTGCTGCCCCTGCGGGCCGCTCTTGATCGGGTTGAGCTTCGAGTAGATGACGTAGCGCCGCCACGACGGGTCGGCGGCGACGACCAGGCGGACCCGGACCCGCATCAGGTCGGCGGCCGAGCGGGTGAACCGCTGGACCATCTCGGCGACCTGCTCGCGGACCTTGGCGTTGTGGTAGGCCAGGAGCCGGGTCCGGCTGGCGCAGAGGACCGCGACCTTGTCGCCGTGCCAGACGTCCATGCCGGTGCGACGGGTGATCCACTCGACCAGGGCGGTCTGGGGGTTGCTCTCGGTGTGGGCGAGGTCGGTATATCGACTGATGTCGAACTCGCTCCAGTCGTGGCCGGGCTGGCCGCGGAAGTCGGCCACTGGGGCACCGTCGCCGCCGTCGTCCGGGGCCTCGGCGACGGCCTCCGGCTCGTCCTCCCGGCGCGCGACACGCCGCGACCGGGCCGACTGGCCGAACAAGCGGGTCGGGACCAGGCCCCCCAGGAGCAGACTCGAGACCAGGGCGGTTCGTCGATTCATGCCAGGGGCCTCCCTGCCTTGCTGGCGACGGCATCGGTCGGGCCTTCCGCGCAACGACGGCCCGTCGTCCGGGCCCATCGGCGCGCCGGGAACTTAGCAGACACCCCCCGTCCCCTCAAGCCCAATCCCCGGCGCCGCCCGACGAACAAAAGTGATCGGTCGGTTCGTTCCGGGAGGAGCGGGGCCGGCTGGTCCTTGGGTTCGTTCCGCGCCGGGCCGGGCCAACAGCCAGCATCCTTGATCTATTCTCCATAATCCATACATCTTCCCCATTCCTCCCACTGTTGGGTTCGTTCGGCGCCGACGGGCCGGAATTGGGTTCGTTTTGGCGGCGCCGCGGCCCGGATTGGGTTCGTTTTCGGCGCCGAACCCCCCGTCTTCGGTTCATTCCGCGCCGGGTCTTTCCCTCGGCAGAGATGGCCCAGATCCCCCAGCGCGCCGTTCGGTTCGTTCCGAATCGGGGCCCGTTGCCCGCACGGATTCCCCAGGCCTCCCAGTGCCCCGTTCGGTTCGTTCCGCGCCGGGCCCTTGGGTTCGTTCCGTGGGAGTGGGGCCGGACGCCGAGGGACGACGGTGGGTGGCACGCCCTGCAAGGGCGTGGTCTGCGGGCCCGACCACGCCCTTGCAGGGCGTGCCACCCGTGTTCATGGGGTCGGGTGAGGCCAGGAATCGACTCACGAGAGTGTTCGCGCCGCCGCGCCGAAGTGGCTTTGATTCGCGCCGCCGTGCCGGCCGAAGTGGCTTTGATTCGCGCCGCCGCGCCGGCCGAAGTGGCTTTGATTCGCGCCGCGACGTCGTCCTCACCGATTTCCCCGTCCCCCGACCCCTGTCCCCCGGCCCCTCCGCGAACGGAACGAAAGTGGCCCGTCGGTTCGTTCCGCGCCGGCCCACGGGTGGCCTCGAAGACGGGCCCATGGAGAGCCGGGTCGGTCTCTGGATCGGATCGTTTCGGGTGGACATGGGGGCCGGTCGCATCGATCTCTTTTGCAAACGCCGCGCGGACGATGCCCCTCCCGCGAGGAGCCGCTACCCCCTCAGTTGGAATCCCGGCCGAAAACCGGCAGCAATTCTGGAACAAGGGACCGGATGTCCCGTCCCGGGCGATGCGCGGGGATGAATCGAAGCGTGCGGGGATCGATCAGGGACCGGGTGGCCGGGGCCAGGCGAGCGGAGCGAGCGTGCCCCGGAGGTGCGGCGCCCCAGCACTGGCGCAGGATCGCTTCGCCCCGCTCACCTGACAGACTCGAGGGCGGCTCTGGCGAGGCGCTCAATCCCGTCGAGTCCTGGGATGATCGGCTGGCCTCCGGCGAGACCGAGGCCCCCACCTCGCACGTCGGTCCCAGCCCGCCCGCGTTCGAGACGATCGTCACCGCCTGGGTGTCGGCGACGAACGTCACGGTCCAGGACCCGGCCGACCAGGCGTACTCCTCGGTGCCCTACGTCGTCTCCGACTCGATCGACATCGAGGCCGGGGCGATGCTCAACGCCTACTTCCGGTGCGTCGAGAAGCACCTCGGCCTGAACCGGACGCTCAAGGACAAGCCCTCGGCCGCCCGGCAGTACCTCGACGCCCTACAGGAGGCTCGGTCGGCCGACAGCCGCAGCTTCACCGGCCGAAGCGTGAGCGAGATGCGGGCGGGTGGCACTGGTGGCTTGCCCACCAGTGC
>DASZMJ010000525.1:0-6162 GCA_035551935.1 Isosphaeraceae bacterium | reverse complement strand
CGCTCGGCACTCGGCACTTTTCATCGGGAGAAGGTCGGGCGTTGGTTCCTCAGCGTGCCCATCACGTTCAAGTTCTCCCGCATCATCATCAGTCGGCGCTCGATGTTGGCGAGCTCCTGCATCGTCTCGATGACGGCCGCCTGGGTGGCGGTCGCCAGGTCGACGCCGTGGCCGAAGAGGGTGACGGCGCGCTGCATGGCGCGGCGGCTGTCGTCGTCGCCGAGGCCGGTATTGGCGCCGATGAAGTCGGCCAGGTCGTCGCGGCTGAAGCCCGTGCCCTCGAGGCCGCGGACCTTGGCCGAGGCCTCGCGACTCTCGGCGCGCTTGCGTTGCTCGCCGAGGTCGCGGTCGTGTTCGACCGCCGTCGCGACCCGTACCTCGTGGTCGGCCCGCTCGCGGGCCCGCCGCTCGGCGGCCTGGAAGTCGCTCTCGTCGAGCGGCGGCGCCGGGGGCCGCTCGGGGTGGAGGCGGTGCTCGCGTTCGCGGGCGATGCGGTCGAGCTCGCGCCGGTGGGCCTCGAGGTCGGCCTGGTCGCGGCGGTGGCCTTCGAGCTCGGCCTCGATCGTGGCGTCCTCGTTCCGCTTGTCCTCGGCCCGGCGCGCGGCCCGCTCGCGGAGCTGCCGGCCGCGCTCGACGCCCTGGAGCTCGAGCTCGCGTTGCGCCCGGCGATTCTCGGGCAGGGCGTTCGTCAGGTCGGCGGCCAGGCCGCCGCGGAAGTCCCGCCAGTGGTCCTCGATCTCGGGGAGGAGCGCCCGCAAGGCGGCCGGGTCGTCCTTGGCGGCGACGAGGTCCTTCTTCGCCTGCGCCAACGCCTCGGCCTCGATGCGGGCGCGTTCGTCGCGGAGGATCTTGGCGCCCTCCGACTCGCGAGCCGCGGCCACCCGCTCGTTCCAGTTGGCGAGGGCGCCGAGGCCGATCGACCGGGAGCGATCGGCCTTGACGCGGAGGTCCCGGCCCTCCGCCATCTTGGCGTTGGCCTCGTCGATCACCGCTCGCGGGATGCGCCGCGTCACGCCCTCGTCGCCCCCCAGCCGGTTGGCGGCCAGGGCCTCGGCGATCTCGCCGGCCCCCGTCTCGTCATACGCCTCCTGGACGGCCTGCGCCTGCTTCTTCCAGGCGGCGGGGATTTCGGTGATCGCCCGCTCGACCTGCGCCTGTTCCTTCTTGAGCCGGTTGAATTCGGCCGTCTCCTCGGCCGTCTTCTTGGTCACCCGGCCCAGCTCCTCGAGCCGCCGCGCGTCGGCCTGGATCGCCGGCTCGGAGTCGCGGAACCGGGCCGTCAACTGGCTCCAGTGCTCGACGAGCACCGAGGCGCCGACGGCCGCGATGCTGATGCCGCCGGCCAGCCCGGGGCCGCCGCCGAAGGCCATGACCAGCAGGGGGATATTGTTGAGCGTGTTGCGGAACGCCTGCGCGAGGCCCTGGTCGAGGCCGTAGCTGAAGTCCTCGATCGCCTGCGAGGCGAACAGGACCTGGAAGCCGAAGTTATGGAAGCCGCCGTGGGCCTGCTGGGCCGTCGCCGCCGCGGCGGCCGTCGCCGTCGCCGCGGCGGTCGTGGCCTGCGCCAGGCCGGCCGAGCCGCGCGCGGCGATCGCCTGGTCGTTGGCCAGCTCCTCGAGCGCGTCGCCGACCAGCTCGTACGTGCCGCCCAGGACCTCGTAGGTGCCGACCTGGCTCGACGCCGCCGCGGCGGCCTGCGCCATCGACCGCGCCGCGGCCGCGGCGGCGTCGGCCTCCCGCGCCTCGGCCGCGGCGACGCCGTCGAGGATGCGCCCCAGCTCCGTCGCCTCGCCGCCGAGCCGCTTGGCGACGGCGATGAATTCGGAGAGCTCCACCTCGCCGCGTTCGAAGGCGTCGTTGAGCTGGCCCATCGCCACCTTGGTATACCCGAGCTGCTCCTTCAGCTCGGGGACCGCCTCGGTCCCCCGCAATTCGAGGATGATCCGGACGATGTCGTCGGTCGTCATCGGCGCCCCCGGGAAAGTGCCGAGCGCGAGAAGACGCGGGAAAACGTGCGGAGTGCCGAGTGGAGGAGGATCTTCTTGATGGCCTGTCTTTACTGGGCACTCCGCACGTTTTCCCGCGTTTCAAGGGGCACTTTTCCCCACGTTCAGGTCGCGGTGAAGGTGATGTCCGTGCCGGCCGTCCGGTCATAGAACGAACCGATCTGGACCCCCTGATAGATCAGGTCGCCGATCGGCAGCTCGTCGGAGAGCGAGAGGATGAAGGTGGTCGCCTCCATGTTGAACGTCAGCGCGTGCATGGGGCTCGCCTTGGTGAAGACGGCGGCGGCGGCGAGCGCCGCCTGGGGGCTCGTCTCGTAGGAGAGGCGGTCGGCGGTGCTCGCGTATTCGAGGACACAGCTCATGTCGACGTCGCGGCCGGCGAAGGAGACCGAAGTTATCCCGGCCTGCTCGTTGTTGCCCCCGACGACCTTGTTGCCGACGGACAGCGACCAGGTCTTGAAGTTGGCGCGGGACGTGCCCCACGTCACGCCGCCGAAGAGCTCGGCGAACAGGTACGGGTTCTCGGCGGGGAAGGCCGTGATCGCCGGCGGATAGGCGAAGTTCGCGTTGGGGGCCGCGGTCTTCATGCCCAGGACCTGGGCCTGCATCCGGAGGCCCTGCGACTGCCGCGACGCGGTCAACGTCGTCGCGCCGAACATGCAGCCGAGGTAGCTGAGCGCGCGTGTGCCGTCGAAGAAGTCGGCGGTGAACGTGGTGAGGTCGCCGCCCGAGAGGGTCAACAACCAACCGATGAGCGTCGCGGCCTGGGTGGGATAGACGTGGCACGACAGCGGGCCGGCGACGGCGAAGGTCGGGTTGAGCGCCAGCTCGCGCCGGTTCAGGCCGCCGGCGCCGCGGATCGGCGTCACGCCCTGCGTTCGGCGGACGCCGAAGGCGTTGTCCGACTCCAGCCGCAACCAGAGCTCGTTGGCGGTGCCGTGCTGGGTCGTGTCATACGTCCCTTTGACCGTTTCTCTCGTGAGTCGGAGCGCCTGACTGAAACCGACGGGCATTGGGGGATTCCCTGCGATGGACTCGGTCGCGGGGTCGTCCCGTCGTTCCGGCGCTCCTCGACGTGATTCGTCCCATCAGGCGGGCGTGTCGACCTTGAGGCCGACGACCAGGGCGCCGAGCGCCTTGACGCCGACGACCGGGCCGCCCTCCTCGTTGCGCATCAGGCCGAAGGCCGGCTGCGCCAGCTCGTAGCCCCAGGCGCCGGCCCCGGCGAGCCGGCCCAGCACGGAGCCGTCGCCGGGGAAGAGGGCGCCGCGGATCGCGGCCCAGAGGTCGAGGCCGTCGTCGAGCCGCGTGCCGGCGACGAAGCACTCGACCTTGACCGACAGCGGCGCCGCGTGCTGGTTCTCGCTCTGCCAGTGGCTGGGGAGCGGGACGACGGCCAGCCGGACCCAGGGGGCCTCGTCGAGGGTCGGCTCGCGCGAGTCGCGGTCGGCGTCGCCCTCGAAGCTGAAGAAGTTGACCCCGACGGCCTGCAGCGCCGGGGCGTCGCGGAGCACCCGGTCGACGGCGCGGAAGCAGGCCGATTCGGGCGAGGGCGGGGTCGCGAAGAGCCGGGGTCGGGACATGGGCTAGATCGCCTGGAAGTGGCCGAGGGGCTGGAAATGCGACGCCTGGCCGAGCAGCTCCGAGCCGACCCAGGACCTCGTCGCCCGGTCGATCGCGGCGCGGCCCCAGGGCCGGATGCCGCGGAGGTCGCGGGTCGGGTCGTGGCCGGCGCCGACGAAATGCGAGTGGAGGAACGGGACGCCCCGGTCGGACACGACGTCGATCCAGGCGCCCTCGGCGAACCAGCGCCCGGCCGCCTCCTCGCCGTGCGCCGTGGCGTAATTGCTGATGACTCGCGACCCCTCGCCGCGCGGGGCGAGCGGGGGCCCGCTCAGCCGGCGATACTCCGACCGCGCCAGGCCGCCGAAGTCGACGAAGAGACGCGAGCGGTCGGGCAGCTTCGGCGCCTTGCGGAACCGCTTCGGCACCGACCGGCCGGCCCGGAATTGCGGCAACGCCGACGCGAGCGCGAGCCGGTACTTGACCGGCGTCATCGGCCGGCCGAAGCCGTCGAGGCCGCCCATGATCCCGCGGCGATTGTCCTCTTCCATGACCTCCCGCCAGCGG
Organism: Isosphaeraceae bacterium; assembly: GCA_035551935.1. GTDB lineage: Bacteria > Planctomycetota > Planctomycetia > Isosphaerales > Isosphaeraceae > DASZMJ01. The sequence continues at coordinate 2,026 of DASZMJ010000525.1, read as the reverse complement.
AGCAGGAGGTCGGTCGGGTCCGGGTCGACGAGCCGGTCGAGCCGGCCCATCGCCGCGTCGAGGCCGTGGTACTGGATCTCGGCCATTTCACCACCGATCCTCCGCCGATCGCGGTATGCGGATTTCGGATTTCGGAATGCGGATTTGAAGAAATTCGAATCCGAAAGAAATTGGAATCCGAAATCCGAAATCCGCATTCCGAAATCCGAAATCCGAGCATTCCGAAATCCGCATTCCGAAGAATGCGGATTTGAAGAAATTAGGATCCGAAATCCGCATTCCGAATCCCGCGATCGGCCGAATCCCGCGATCGCGTGACCTGCCCCCACCCGGAGTGCGACTTGACGGCCGCGGCCCGCCCCGGGCTGAGCCGCTCGACGTGCCGGCCGACGGCGTCGATCGCCCGGACGACGAAGCGGCCCGAGCCGGCCGAGGGCGCCGGCGCGGCGAGGTCACGCGGGAGGTCGAGGGCCGGCGTCCGCGGCGGCCCGTACTTGCCGGCCCAGCGCCGCAGGGCGGTGGCCGCGACGAGGGCGCGGCCGGCGCGGCTCAGGCCGATGACGTCGCGGTCCGGGGCGCCCCGGACCTGGCCGGCGGCGTGGTAGCCGAGGATGCGGCCCCAGCCGCGGGCCCAGGAGAAGGTGACGCCCCGCGCGTCGGCCCGGCCGCGGAGCAGCCGCCGGGTCCGCGAGAGGGCGCGATGCGGCATGAGCGGCGGCCCGTCGAGCCGCCTGCCCGAGCGATACCGCGGGCGCCGGGGCCGGACGGCGGCGAGCTCGCGGCCGTCCTTGTCGAGGCCGGCGGCGAGCTCGCGGTCCTTGACCGCGAGCGCCACGTCGCGGACGAGTCGCCAGAACGCCCGCGACCGCGCCTCGTCGAGGCCCGGCGGCGGCGCGACCGCGCGGGCGTCCAGCCGGAAGGTCGTGGCCACCCCGGGCGGGACGACGCGGGCGACGGCCGGCGGCGGGACGATGAACGAGCCGTTGAGCGTCAATCGCATGGCAAGGCCTCTCAGCCCCTCAGGACGTCGACGTTGCCGAGCTCGATGACGACGTCGGCCTTGCCGTCGCCGTCGGTGTCGATCTCGGGGGTGAGGTTGATCAGGATTTCCTCGCCGCGCGCCCGGAACCGCGCGGCGAGGGCCTGGTAGCTCGTCTTGCCGCGGTCGCCGATCAGCGGCTCCAGGACCTCGGCGAGCGCGAGGTACGCATTGGCCCGGACGACCTGGGTCCCGGTCGGCCCGGCGAGGATCAGGCCGCCGGCGTCGAGCCAGCCCTGGAGCGTGACGTCCTGGCGGCCGGGCCGGTACAGGCCGAGCACGCCATCGAGCAAGTGGTCGAGGGTGCCCTGGCGCGGGAACCAGCGATTGCCCCGGTAGTGGCGCTGCAAGAGGGTCTCGGTGAAGTCCCGGGCCACCCCGCGCTCGTCGGCGAAGCCGGCCTGCTGGCCCGACGCCCCGACGGACTCGATCCAGGGGGCGATGCGGACCATGTCGACGCGACCGCAATAGACGCGCGGGGCCGTGGCCGTGCCGGGCGCGTCGGTGACGACGAGGACGCCGTCGAACGCCTCCTGGCTCGTCGTCGTGCCGGCCAGGGCCACCGTCACGAGGCAATACCACTGGCCGGGTCCCAGGGCCGCGGCCTGGCTCGCGGCGAGGGTGACCTGGTAGTACGGCGGCCCCTGCGGCGCCCAGGCCACGGCGGGCGTCGCGAGCGTCGGCTGGCCGCCCCCGGCCCAGACCCGGGCGGTGAGCACGTCGGCGGCCGAGTAGTCGAGGCTCGGCCGGCCGGTCCTCGGGTCGTTCAGGCAGCGCGTCCAGACGCCGTCGACCCCGGCGGCGACCGGCGGCCCGATGACGGGCAGGCTCATGGGAGACCTCACCTGGGGATGGGGAAAGTTCGGAATGCGGATTTCGGAATGCGGAATGCTCGGATTTCGGATTTCGGAATGCGGAATTCGGATTCCAATTTCTTTCGGATTCGAATTTCTTCAAATCCGCGATCATCAATCCGCATTCTTCGGA
>DASZMJ010000524.1:0-17593 GCA_035551935.1 Isosphaeraceae bacterium | reverse complement strand
CCCGGTCCCCGGGCGCCGGGGCCTGCGGCCCCAGCCACCCCGACCGCCCCGGTTCGCGAGCCCTCGCGGCGCGGAACGAACCGAACGGGGCACTGGGGGGCCTGGGGCACCCTTGCCGTCAACAGTCCCCGATTCGGAACGAACCGAACGGCGCGCTGGGGGTTGTGGGAAAACCCTGCCGAGGGATCGAGCCCGCGCCGAACGAACCCACGGCGCGCAGATCGACGGCGAAAACGAACCCAACGCCGGCCTCGGCGCCGACGAAACGAACCCAAGCTCGGCAATGTCAGGGAGCCTCGAAGGGGGATGGGGGTTGGATCGAGTGGGGTTGGGGGTTGGCACTCGCGGCACGAACCAAAGCCACTTCGACCCCCGGCTCCTCCCGCGACCGAACGAACCCACCGGCCACTTTGGTTCGGTTCGAGGGGAGCGGGGGCGGCGGATTGACGAGGGCGGGACGCGGGCCGAGAATCGGGGGCGAGGGGGGATCTGACGATGGGACATTTTGCGGTGATCTTGCCGGCGGCGGGGCGATCGTCGCGGTTCGGCGACGCGAGGGAGAAGAAGGTCTTCGCCGAGCTCGACGGCCGCGCCGTCTGGCTCCGCGCGGTCGAGCCGTTCCTGAACCGCGACGACGTGGCGCAGACGATCGTCGCGATCGCGCCCGAGGACCGCGAGCTGTTCGAGCGGCGGTTCCGGGCGAACGTCGCGTTCCTGAACATCCGGGTCATCGAGGGGGGCGCGGAGCGGTCGGACACGATCGCGAGGGCGCTGGAGGCGGTGGACGAGGCGTGCGAGTTCGTCGCCGTCCACGACGCGGCTCGGCCGTGCGCGACGGCCGACCTGATCGACGCGGTCTTCGACGCCGCCCGCGCCCACGGCGCGGCGGTGCCGGGCCTGGCCGTGACCGACACGCTCAAGCGCGTCACGCTCGACGGCACGATCGTCGAGACCGTCCCCCGCGCCGACCTCCGCGCCGTGCAGACCCCGCAGGCCTTCCGCCGCGACCTGCTCGTCCGCGCCTACGCGAACCGCGGCCGGCTCGGCCCTTCCGGCTCGGTCACCGACGACGCCCAACTCGTCGAGGCGATCGGCCACCCCTGCCGCGTCGTCGCCGGCTCCCCCTCCAACCTCAAGATCACCACCACCGCCGACCTCCGACTCGCCTCCGCCCTCCTCGCCGCCATGCCCCGGCCCAAACGCGACGGCCCGGCCCACCCGTTCGCCGACGAGGGCGCAATGTGGTGAAAGAACTTGCCACAGAGGACACAGAGGAAAAAATGATAGAATTTAACATTTGAATTATTGCTTTTTTCTCCTCTCTGTCCCCTCTGTGTCTTCTGTGGCGAACTCTTCCCTTCCATCATGTCCCAGAGGGTCGGCTCCATGGCCTCGGCCCAGGCGCGGTAGCCGGAGGAGCCGGGGTGGAGGAAGTCGGGCAATAAACTTTCATTGATCGATCCGTCGGGGTTGAGGAAGGTGGGGCCGAGGTCGAGGAAGCGGATGGACTTGTGGTCATCGAGGCGGGCGAGTCGGGCGTTGATGGCGCGGATGCGGGCGCGGCGGGGGTCGTCGCGGCGGGCCTCGCGGGGGAAGAGGCCGAGCAACAGGACCCTGGTCTCGGGCAGCTTCGATCGGACGAGCTTCACCACGGCCTCGACCCCGGCGACGATGTCGTCATTCGTGTCCGAGCCGAGGTTGTTCGTGCCGATCAGGACCACGGCCACGGCCGGCCTGATCCCCTCGAGCTCGCCGTGGTCGAGCCGCCAGAGGACGTGCTGGGTGCGGTCGGAGCCGACCCCGAGGTTGACCGCGCCCCTCGGCTTGTAGTGCCGCTCCCAGGCCTCGCGCCCCTCCCCCTCCCACCCCTGCACGATCGAGTCGCCGATCATCAGCATCCCGACATGCCCTTGTCCGACCCGCTCGACCAGCTTCTCGTGCCGCTCCATCCACCACCCCTCGGTCGACCGGCTCGACGGCGTCGTCGCCAGCCGGAACCGCTCCCCCTGCTGCCCCACCAGCACCAGGACCGCCAGCGCGAGACTCCGCATGGGTCGGGCTCCCGAAGGGTTTGCCACGGAGGGCACAGAGGAAGGGGAGGAGAAAGAAAACTATGGAGAATTCTCATTCTTTCTTCTCTTCCTCTGTGTCCTCCGTGGCTGATGGATTCCCCAACGTCCACGGTTGGCCGAAGTGTTCCTCGAAGCAGACGCGTTCCAGGCCGAATCGGCCGGGGAAGGGCTTGCGCTCGGCGGCGAAGCCGAGGGCGACGAGGCAGCAGACGGCGTGGTCGTCGGGGACGCCGAACTCGTGGCGGAGCCTCGACTCGTCGAAGCCCTCCAGCGGGGCGCTGGCGACGCCGAGCGACTCGGCGGCGATCATGAGGGTCGCCGCGGCGAGCATCGCCGAGCGGGTCGCCCAGAGGGCCGGGCTCGGGGCCCGGGCGATCGACCTCGGGGCCGTGGCGCGGGTCGCGGCGGCGGCCTCGACGGTCAGGGCCCCGCGGCGGACGGCCTCGGCGAGCATCGCCTCCAGGTCGGTCTCGTGCGGGCGTTGATAGCCCAGCACGATCACGACCGCCGGCGCCTCGGCCACCTTCGATTGCCCGAACGCACATCCCTTCAACCGTTCCCGGTTCCGCTTCGACCGCACCACGACGAACCGCCAGGGCTGGAGGTTGTCGCCCGACGGCGCCAGGGTCGCCAGGTGGAGGAGCTCCTTCAGCGTCTCGACCGGCAACGGCCGGTCCGGGTCGAATCGCCTCGTCGCGCGGCGGCGGGCGATGGCCTCGGCGGCGGTGAGTGTCGAGGGAGGCATCATGGCAGAGGGCAGAGGACAGAGGTCAGGAGCGACGACGGGTCAAGGTCGAGGCGAGGCGGCGGAGGTCGCGGTCGAGAGGTCCGAGGGGGCCGAGGTGGGCGCGGGCGTCGTCGAGGCGACGGTCGGAGTCGCGGCGCGGGCGGATCGCGGCGAGGTAGGCACGGAAGCCGGGGAGGAGCTTGGATGTCTTCAAGAGATGATAGACGAGGAGCCAGCCCTGCGCGCGGGCGAGGTGCTGGGTGTCGGGGTCGTTCAGCAGCTTGTCCTCGACGAGCAGCCGCTCCAGGGGGATCCAGCCGCCCTCAGGCTGGAGCGCCGGGGCGAGCACGGGGAGCCAGGCGTCGTTGCGGGCGCCGATCTTGGTGCGGCCGTCGGCGGTGCGGACCTCGCCGTACATCGCCAGCCCTTCGGTGACGCAGAGCGGGATGTCCCCCTGGCGGTCGAGCAGGTCGGCGTTGAAGGTGAGCTGGTGGGTCGCCTCGTGCATCAACGCGATCGTGTTCGCCTGCCGCGCGTTGGCGGCGGCGTCGGAGTTGCGGAAGTCGAAGACGACGAGCCAGTTCTTGTCGATATCATAGAGCCCGCCGGTGGCCGGCCCGGGGTCTTCCTCGAAGAAGCGGGTGAAGTCCTTCTCGTTGGCCAATGCGACGACCGTCATCCGTTTCTTCGGCTTCTCGACGGCGAACCCCTTGGCCTTGAAGTGGCCGAGGAAGTCGCGCGCCAGCCCTTCGCAGAGCTTGAGGGCCTGCTCGCGGAAGGCGTCGTCGGCGTTGCCGAGGCCGCGGTACAGCTCCGTCTCGCTCGACCGGAACGGCCCGAGGCCGGCCTCCTTCGCCCGCGCCTCGACCTCCCTCTTGTCGTCGGCGCCGGCCCTCCGCGCCGGCCCGCAGGCCGCCGCGATCGCCCCGATCAGCCAGCCGCGCCGGGAAAGCCGCGTCGCGTCGCCCATCGCCGATCCCCCGTGTCCCCTCTCGCGACCGGACCGACACCCCTCCCAGCATACGCCGACGGCCCCCCGGCCGCCAACGGCACCGCCCCGGGTGCAACTTGACGCCCCGTTTCGGGGGGTCGTAGAGTAGGAAAAGTGGCCGCCTGGGGGCCCTCATTTCGGAGGCGACCGGGCCGGGGAGGGTCCCGTGATGACGCGACGAGTGCTGGCGATGGCCCTGGTCGGGCTGGCCCCGTGGGCCGCCGCGCGAGGGGCCGAGGACGGGCCGTCGCGGCCCCTGGCGACGGCCGAGAAGTTCCTGGCCGGCCTCCGCGAGCGGGGCTATCACGACCTGGCGCTCGATTACATCGAGGAATTGCGGAAGGCCCCCGACACGCCGGCCGACCTGAAGCAAATCCTCGACTTCGAGGAAGGCCGCGTGCTGTCGGAGGACGCGGCGCGGGCCACCGACCCCGAGCGGCGGGCGGCCGAGCTCGGTCGCGCCCGCGCCAAGCTCGAGGCGTTCGTCCGCGACCACGCCAATCACCCCAGGTCCGCCGAGGCGCTCGAGCAGCTCGCCCACCTGTTCGTCGAGCGCGGCCAGCTCGCGGCGATCGAGGACAAGGCCGCCGATGCCCGCGCCGAGTTCGGCAAGGCCCGCACGTATTTCGACCAGGCCGTCGACCGCCTCAAGAAGGCGTACGAGCCCCTCAAAGGGCGCAACTTCGACGAGGCCGACCCCCGCCGCGAGCAGCAGTCGCGGGCGCATTCGGCCCTCATGACCGCCGAGATCGGCCGGGCCCTGGTCGACTACGAGGAGTCCTTGACGTTCCCCGAGAAGTCCCCCGACCGCAACGCCCTGCTCGACAAGGCCGCCGCCGCCTTCAAGGACCTCTTCGACCGCTATCGGACCTGGCAAGGCGGCCTCTTCGCCCGGATGTATCAGGGCAAGTGCCTGGAGGAAAAGGGCGAGCTCGGCGCCGCGATGGGCGTCTACAACGAGCTGATGCAGCACAACGCCGCGCAGCTCCGGCCGATCCAGCGGCAGGTCGATTACTTCCGGATCATCGTCTACGGCAAGCGCCAGGAATTCGCCCTGGCCGCCGACGAGGCCGGCCGCTGGATCGCGGCCAACCCGAACGAGGCCCGGACCGACCTCGGCCTGGGCGTCCGCATGGAGCTGGTCAAGAACCTGCTGGCGCAGCTCCCCAAGGCCGAGGACCCCGCCGAGCGCAACGCCGCGGTCAAGAAGGCCACCGACCTGCTCACCGAGGTCGCCCGCGTGCCGTCGCGACACCGCCGCGAGGCGCTCGCCTTGCTCCAGAAGTACAAGCCCCGCGCCGCCACCAACCTCACGGCGATCAACAACCTGAACTATGAGCAGGCGATGGCCGAGGGCGACGACGCCGCCGCGGCCCAGGACTGGCCCCGCGCCGTCGCCCTCTACCGCCAGGCCGTCCGCCGCGCCGACCCGGCCCGCGACGCCGAGAAGGCGAACAAGGCCCGCTTCCAGTGGGCCTCGGCCGCGCTCGGCGCCAAGGACTATTACGAGGCCGACGTCCTCGCCGAGCACATCGCCCGCCGCTACCCGAAGTCGGACCTGGCCCAGCGCGCCGCCGAGACGGGCATCAACGCCTTGATCGAGGCCTACAACGCCTATCGCCAGGTCGACTGGGCCAGCGACCTCGACCGGATCGTCGCGCTGGCCTCCTACGCCGCCGCGACCTGGCCCGACGCCGAGGTGGCCGACAACGCCCGGTTCGTCATCGGCAACGTCGAGCTGATGCGCGGCCGCTTCGAGGACGCCGCCAAGGCTCTCGAGGCCATCCGCGCGACCTCGCCGCGGCACCTCGACGGCGAGAGCCGCGCCGGCCTGGCGCGGTGGTCGGCGAGCCTGGCGCTCCGCGACAAGCCCGAGGCCAAGGCCGAGGCCGACAAGGCCCTCGCCCACCTCCAGGCCGCCCTCAAGGCTCGGCAGGAGCTCAAGGCCCCGCCGACCGACCCGGCGCTCGTCGAGGACGCCTGCAACCTCGCCGCGGTCCTCATGGCCCAGGGCAAGCCCAAGGACGCCCTCGCCGTGCTCGACCCCCTCGCCCAGGGGGCCGGCGCCAAGCCGGCGCCGAAGCTCCTGGAGAGCATGCTCAAGGCCCACGTCGCCGCCGGCCAGATCGACCGCGCCGTCGGCGACATGAAGGCCCTCCAGGCCGCCGGCGGCTCGGGCCAGGGGATGACCCAGCTCTATTACGGCCTCGGCCGCGCCCTGGAAGACCACATGGCCGAGCTCCGCGCCAAGGGCGACCGCTTCGCGCTGGAGAAGACGCAGAAGGACTACCTCGCCTTCCTCGAGGCCCTCGCCGCCAGCCAGGCCGGCCAGAGCTTCGACTCGCTGCTCTGGGCCGGCGAGGCGATGCTCTCCGTCGGCGCCCCCGAGAAGGCCGAGGCGCTCTTGAATCGACTCATCACCACCTATGCGACCAAGCCCGAGTTCCAGAAGGGCCCCGGCGCCGACAAGCTCGCCCGCGCCAAGGTCAAGCTCGCCACCGCCCAGCGCGAGCAGCGCGCCTTCGACAAGGCCGAGAAGACCCTCGGGCCGCTCCTGAAGACCGACCCCCGCGCCCTGATCGAGCTGGGCCTCGTCCTCGAGGACCGCGCCGAGTTCACCCGCTCGGGCTGGGAGCGCGACATCGCCCACTGGAAGCGGCTGGCGACGCTCCTCGGCCGCGCCCGCCACAAGCGCCCCGAGTACTTCGACGCCTGGTACCACGTCGCTTATGGGCTCGACCGCATGGGCCAGCCCACCGAGGCCAGGAAGGTCCTGCACAGCGTCATGGCCCTGTCGCCGACCGTCGGCACGCCCGAGATCAAGAAGAAATACGAGGACCTGCTCAAGAAGCTCGACGGCGGCCCCGCCGCCGCCCGCGCCCGCTGAGGCATCGAGACGCCGGACCATCCTTCGGAGGCAACGACGCATATGTCCCGACGACTCCCCGTGGCGCTGGCGGTCGTGCTCGCGGCCGCGATCGCCAGAGGCGATGACATCCTCCTGGTCCCCAAGTCGACGGTCCCGAACGCGATCGGCGGCAAGCTCAAGGGGACGATCCAGTCGGAGACGGCCGCGGAGGTCCGCGTCGCGATCAACGGCAAGGAGGTCGCGGTCCCGGTGGACCAGATCGAGGACATCGAGTACACCGGCATGCCGCAGAGCTACACGATCGCCCGCGTCCGCGAGGCGAACAACACGCTCGCGCAGGCCGCCGAGAGCTACCAGAAGGCCGTCGGCGAGGCCGGCAAGAGCCCATTGATCGCCCGCGACGCCCAGTTCGGCCGCGCCCGGGTCCTCGCGACGCTCGCCCAGGCCGACCCCAGGCGCGCCCCCGAGGCGTTGAGCGCGCTCGACGGCTTCCTCAAGGCCAATCCCAACGTCCGCCAGACCGGCCCCGCGCTCGAGCTCGTGGCGAAGCTGGCCTTGCGTCGCGAGGAGTTCGACCGGGCGGACAAGGCCGCCGCCGACCTCGGCCGGATCGCGCGGATGAAGGACCGGGCCGACGTGCTCAAGGCCCGCATCCTCGCCGCCCGCGGCAAGCACAAGGAGGCCGTCGCCGCCCTCGATTCGATCATCGCCGGCGCCCCGGACGGCTCGGCCCGGCGCCGCGAGGCGCAGCTGGCCAAGGCCGAGAGCCTCGCCGGCCTCGGCCAGTTCGACGAGGCCGAGACGCTCGCCAAGGCCGTCATCCGGGCCGCCGGCGCCGAGGACGCCGAGGCGCAGGCGCTCGCCAACAACACCCTCGGCGACTGCCTGAAGGCCGCCAACAAGCCCAAGGAGGCGCTGCTCGCCTACCTCCGCACCGACATCCTCTACCCCAGGGACAAGGAGCAGCACGCCCGCGCCCTGTCCGAGGTCGTCCGCCTCTTCCGCCGCCTCAAGCAGGACGACCGCGCCGAGGAGGCCCTCGCCCGCCTCAAGCAGGACTTCCCCTCCAGCCCCTACACCGCCGCCCTCGCCTCGCCCGGCCGCTGAGCCCTCGTAGGGCCCGCTCTTGCGGACCTCTTCATTTCATAATGAATGAAGAGGTCCGCAAGAGCGGGCCCTACGAGGAACGCGCCCGCCAGAGGAGGATGGCCAGCATCGTCTTGGCGTCCGCCATCCGGCCGTCGGCGGCCATCCGCACGGCCTCGTCCCAGGGGACGACCACCGTCTCCAGCGTTTCGTCGGGCTGGTGGTCGGCCGGCCCCGGGCGGAGGTCTTCGCAGACATACAGATACATCCGCTCGTCCATGACGCCGGGCGAGACGTACCACTCGGCGACGCGACGGAACGACCCGGCGTCGTAGCCCGTCTCCTCGCGCAGCTCGCGGGCCGCGGTGTCGTCCGGCGACTCGCCCGGGTCGATCGTCCCGGCGGGCACTTCCAGCAAGGTCTCGCCGACCGCGTACCGCCCGTTCTTGACCAGGCAGATCCGGCCCTCGTCCACGAACGCCAGGAGCGCCACCGCTCCTCGATGCAGCACCACCTCCCGCTCGGCCGTCGTCCCGTCGGCCAGCGTCACGGCCTGGAGGGCGAGGTCGATCTTGCGGCCTTGATAGATGACCCGGCGAGTGGGCATGGGGACTACCCCACGAAGGCACGAAGATCACAAAGAATAAAAAATCTTTTGAATTCTCTTTTCTTTCTTTGTACCCTTTGTGCCTTTGTGGTGGATCACTCTTCTCCCCTCACCAGCGCATGGAACCTCTTGCGCAGGTCCCTCGTGATCGGCCCCGGCTTGCCGAGGCCGACGGGTCGGCCGTCGCACTCGACGACGGGGATGACCTCGGCGGCGGTGCCGGTCAGGAAGCACTCGTCGGCGGTGTAGACGTCGTAACGGTCCATCGCCCGCTCGACGACCTTGACGCCGGCCATCTCGGCCAGCTCGATGACGGCGGCGCGGGTGATCCCCTCGAGGATGCCGGCGTCGACCGAGGGGGTGTGCAGGACGCCGTCCCGGGCGACGAAGATATTATCGCCCGTGCATTCGGCGATCTCGCCCTTGTGGTTGAGCATCAGCGCCTCGAAGCAGCCGGCGTTGGTCGCCTCGATCTTGGCGAGGATGCTGTTGAGGTAGTTCAGGCTCTTGACCCGCGGGTTGAGCGCCGCGGGGTGGTTCCGCATCGTGCCGGCGGTGACGATCTTCAGGCCGTGCTCGTAGAACTCTTGCGGGTACAGGCTGATCGAGTCGGTGATGATGATGATCTGCGGGTCGGTCGTCTTCCTCGGGTCGAGGCCGAGGCTGCCGGCGCCCCGGGTGACGAGCAGGCGGATATAACCATCCGTGAGCTTGTTCACGGCCAGCGTGTCGACGACGGCCCTGGCCATCTGCTCCTTGGCCATCGGGATGACGAGGTGGATGGCGCGGGCCGAGGCATAGAGGCGGTCGACGTGGTCGTCGAGCCGGAAGACGCGGCCGGCGTACGAGCGGATGCCCTCGAAGACGCCGTCGCCGTAGAGCAGGCCGTGGTCGTAGACGCTGACCTTGGCGTCGGCCTTGTCGTAGAGCTTGCCGTTGATATAGACCTTCAGATTCGTGCTCATGCGCGATGTCCCGCCCGCACCCGGCCACGCCCCGGGGATCGGGGACCCCATCCCGATCGCCCCGAGGGCCCTCCTCGCCGGCACGACCGGATTCTAACAGGTCCGGGCCCATGCCGGAAGCGACCCCGGGCCCCGGCCGCGGGCGGGTCGCCGGGGCGTCGGGGGGAAAAAGCGATGCATGTTCGCGCCGACAACTTCGCATCCTCCCGACCGGGGCGCACCGGAGGCTTGCACGTCGGCGGCGCAGCGGCTAGGTTTTCGGGCGGAGGCGGAGGGCCGAAGGGCCGACCGCCGAGGGGCCCGAGTCGGGATAACTTGATCCACCTCAATTGCGGCCAGCCGCCCGGACCGCGTCGGGAGTCGCTCGAACCGACCGCGGCCGGGTCGAGGCCGAATCGGGAGGAACCATGACCACCAGGCAAGTCTTCTTCGTCCTCGCGATCGCCGTCGGCGCCGTCGTCTTCCTGGCGTTCAAGGCCTTCGAGCTGATCAGCCCCTCGCAACGCGCCCTGAAGAAGGCCAAACGCGGCGACGTGAAGGGGGCCGAGGCCGACCTCAAGGCCCTGCTCCAGAAGGGAGACGACGCCGCCGCCCGCGCCGCCCTGGGGCAGGTCTATCTGCTCGACGGCCGCGCCGAGGACGCCGCCGTCGAGCTGCGGCGCGCCGTCGAGCTGGGGAGCCGATCGGCCGGCACGCTCAACGCGCTCGGCTGGGCGCTGGTCCGCCTCGAACGCTATGACGAGGCGCTGCCGGTCGCCGAGGACGCGAAGAAGAAGGCCCGCGAGGACTTCGAAGTCTACTGCCTCTACTGCGGCCTGATGGCCCAGCACGGCCGGGCCCAGGAGGTCGCGAGCCTGTTCGAGTTCCTCAAGACGACCGCCGCCCAGATCCAGAAGCTCAACGCCGCCAAGTTCCGCGCCGCGTACGAGGACAAGTTCGAGTTCGCCCGCTCCCGCATGGCCACGGCCGGCCTCACGTGAGCGAGCGACCCGGCCGGGGGTCCGGGGCCCGCGTCGTTGGCGACTCGGCCATGGCCCCAGGGCCCTTGAGCCGGCGAGGGGTCCGGGGCATAATCGGGCGGTCCGACACCCAACGAGCGGAGGACCGACCATGAAGCGCAGCCTCGCCCTCTCATTCGCCGGCCTGGTCGCCGGCGTCGCGGCCTTCACCCTCGCCTTCGCGGCCGACGACCGGCCCAACCTCCGGAAGCCCGGCACCAATCGGGTCTTCGAGCTGCGGACCTACACCGCGAACCCCGGCAAGATGGATGACCTGCACAAGCGGTTCCGCGAGCATACGTGCGAGCTGTTCAAGAAGCACGGCATGGAGCTGATCGGCTTCTGGACGCCGCAGGACGAGGACAAGGGCAAGGGGTCGAAGCTGATCTACCTCCTCGCCTTCCCGAGCCGCGAGGCGGCCAAGAAGGCGTGGAAGGACTTCGGCGACGACCCCGAGTGGAAGAAGGTCTTCGAGGAGAGCCACAAGGACGGCGTGCTCGTCGGCAAGGTCGAGTCGGTCTACATGGACCCGACCGACTACAGCGCGCTCAAATGATCATCGACGCCGTGGCGACCATGACGACGACCGACAAAGAGGCCCCCGCGATCGCCCTGGCCGACGTCGAGGCCGCGGCCGGGCGGCTCGCGCCCTGGGCGCACAGGACGCCCGTCCTGTCGGCGCGCTCGCTCGACGGGCGCGTCGGCGGGACGGTCTTCCTCAAGTGCGAGAACTTCCAGCGCGTCGGCGCGTTCAAGTTCCGCGGGGCGATGAACGCGCTGTTGCAACTGACCGACGCCGAGCGCGCCGCGGGGGTCGTGACGCACTCCTCGGGCAACCACGCGCAGGCCGTGGCCCTCGCCGGCCAACTGCTCGGCGTCCCGGCCTGCATCGTCATGCCCACGACCGCGCCGGCCGTCAAGCGCGCCGCGACCGAGGGCTACGGCGCGCGGATCGTCCCCTGCGAGCCGACCCTCGCGAGCCGCGAGGCCACCGTCGCCGCCCTCATCGCCGAGCACGGCTACACGCTCATCCACCCGTTCGACGACTGGCGCGTGATCGCCGGCCAGGGGACCGCGGCGCTCGAGCTGCTCGATCAGGCCGGGCCGCTCGACGTGGTCGTCACGCCTTGCGGCGGCGGCGGCCTGCTCGCCGGCACGGCCGTCGCGGTCAAGGGTCGATCGCCCGCGACCCGGGTCGTCGGCGCCGAGCCGGCCAACGCCGACGACGCGCGGCGGTCGCTCGAGGCCGGCGCGATCCTCCCCGCCGGCGACCCGAGGACCGTCGCCGACGGCCTGAGGACCTCGCTCGGCACGCGCGGATTCTCGATCATCCGATCCGACGTCGATGCGATCGTCACCGCCGGCGAGGCCGACATCCTCGCCGCGATGCGGTTCCTCTGGGAGCGCCTCAAGATCGTCGTCGAGCCATCGAGCGCCGTGGCCGTCGCCCCGCTGTTGACCGGCGCCCTCCCCGCCCGCGGCCTCCGCGTCGGCGTGGTCCTCACCGGCGGCAACGTCGACCTCGGGCCGTTCTTCAAGGCGCTGGAGGAGCGGTGGCTGTAGGGGGGAGAGAATTCATCCGCAGAGGACGCGGGTTTCGCAGATGAATTCGAAAAAAATAAAAATCCTATTCTTTTCATCTGCGAAACCCGCGTCCTCTGCGGATGAATTCTCTCCCCCTGGAGCGGGCCATGCCGACCGAGGCGATCGCGGGCGTCGTCGTGGTCGGGGCGGTGGCCTTGCTGGCGCGTGGGGCTGAGGTGAGGCTCGTGCTGGGGCTGGCGGCCCTGGGGATGTTCGCGGCGGCGGGGAGGGTGGCGGAGCTGCTGGGCTTGCTGGCGGCGGAGATGGCCAACGCAAGGACGATCGTGCCGATCGCGTCGGCGTTGGGGTTCGCGTATGCGTTGAAGCGGACCGGGTGCGACCAGCATCTCGTCCACCTGCTGGTGCGGCCGTTGCGTCGGGCGCGGTGGCTGCTCGTGCCGGGGGGCGTGGCGGCGAGCTATCTCGTGAACACGGCGATCGTCAGCCAGACCGGCGCCGCGGCGGCGGTCGGGCCGATCCTGGTGCCGCTCTTGCGCGAGGCGGGCGTCGGCCCGGCGACGGCCGGCGCGACGCTCCTGCTCGGCTCGTCGATGGGGGGCGAGCTGCTCAACCCGGGCACGGTCGAGGTCGCCAAGCTCGCCCAGCTGACCGGCCTCTCGCCCGCCGAGGTCGTCCGCCGCGGCCGCGTGCCGAACCTCCTCGCCTGCGGCGCGGCCCTGCTCGCGTGGTGGGCGCTGTCGCGTCGGGACATCGGCAAGGACGAGTCGGATCGGGAGGTTCGTGAGGATCTTGGAGGGACGCGGATCAACCCGTTCCGGGCCGCGGTCCCGCTGATCCCGATCGCGCTGTTGCTGGTGGCCGAGCGGCTGCGGCTGCCGGGGGTGTTGGCGAGCGGGACGGTGCAGATCCTCGCGGCGATGCTCGTCGGGGTCGTCGCGGCGGGCCTGGCGAGCCCGTCGCACGCGGGGAGGCTCGCGGCGGACTTCTGGGACGGGGCGGGGTACGCGTACACGCACGTGATCTCGTTGATCGTCACGGCCACGGTGTTCGCCAAGGGGATCGAGGCGTGCGGCCTGGTCGCGCGGCTGACCTCGGGCCTCTCGCGCCTGCCGGTGCCGGCGCGGGTCGGGGCCGGGATCGGGGCGCCCTGGGCCTTGGCGACGCTCTCGGGCACGGGCATCGGCTCGGCGATCGCGGTGATGACGGCCTTGGTGCCCGCGGCCGACTCGCTCGGGCTCGACCCGGTCCGGCTCGGCGTCGTCTCGGCGCTCGGCGCCCACTTCGGCCGCACGATGAGCCCCGTCGCCGCCGTCACCCTCTTCTCCGCCGGCCTCTCCGGCGCCACCGCCCCCGCCCTCGTCAAGCGGGTGGCGCCGCCCTTGCTCGTCGGCGGGACGGTCCTGTTCGCGGCGACGGTGTTCCGGCTGGTATAGAATGCGGCGTTCACCGCGGAGGACGCGGAGGACGCGGAGGAATTCTCAAGGATTTGAATTGTTCTCCGCGTCCTCCGCGTCCTCCGCGATGAACCCCCTCTTCAACCGACGACCCAGAGGTCCGAATGAGCATCCCCGAGTTGGCGACGGCCGAGGCGGCGGCGAGGGCGGGGGGCGCGGTGGTGGCGCGCTACTTCCGCGACGGGGTGGCGATGCGGAGCAAGGACGTCGGCAACCTCGTCTCCGACGCCGACCTCGAGGCCGAGCGCGCCATCGTCGATGCCATCCGTTCGGCCCACCCCGGCCATGAAATCCTGGCCGAGGAGGCGCACGCCGGCGACGCCGGCGCCGAGCACCTCTGGGTCGTCGACCCGCTCGACGGCACGAACAACTTCGCCCACCGCGTGCCCCATCTCGCCGTCTCGATCGCGTATTATCATGCCGGCGTCGCCCAATGCGGCGTGGTCTTCAACCCGATCAACGGCGACTGGCACGTCGCCGAGCGCGGCGGTGGGGCGTGGTACAACGGCACGCCGGCGCGCGTCGGCGACGAGTCGCGGCTCGACGAGGTGCTCGTCGGCCTGGGCTTCTACTACGACCGCGGCGTGATGATGGAGGCGACGCTCGACGCGCTCCGCGCCTTCAAGCGGGAGATGATCCACGGCAGTCGCCGGATGGGCACCGCGTCGCTGGACCTCTGCATGGTCGGCCGCGGCCTGTACGGCGTCTACTTCGAATACGAGCTCTCCCCCTGGGACTTCGCCGCCGGCCGCCTCTTCGTCGAGGAGGCCGGCGGCACCGTCACCACCTGCCTCGGCGAGCCCTTGCCCATGGCCCGCACCAGCGTCCTCGCCTCCAACGGCCGCCTCCACCAGGCGGCGCTGGAGATCGTCAAGAAATATCATCCGAAAGCATGAGACTTCTTCCGATCGACCTCATCACGGCGACGACCCCGCGGGCGACTCCGAGCGCCGTCCGCGCGTCGTCCTCGGCGGCGCCTTCGCCGCGGTGGATGATGGCGTTGCGCTTCCTGTAGCTCTCGGCCAGCCGATCCCAGAGGCCGTCCGGCTCGCGGAAGAGGGAGCGGCCGGCGACCAGGTACAGGATCGCGGTCATCTTGTTCCGCAGCCCGAAGTCGACACCCGTGAGGGATTTCTTGGCGTCGGCCCACTCGCCCGCCAGCGCCGAGTCGACGAGGGCCTCGTACTTCCGGTTGAAGGTCGCGTCGATCGTGCTCCAGCAGAAGAGGACCGCCTCGCGGAACCGCCCCTCGCGGATCGCCTGCTCGGCGTCGATGAGGAACAAGTCGGCCACGTCGGGCTCGCCGCCACCGGCCAGGCCGGCGCGGACGGCGGCGGTCAACTCGTCGATGCTCGGCGGGACGGGAGTCGCACCCTCCGGCTCGAAGATGAGCGGCTCGATCCAATGGGTCGGGTCGGCGGCGCCTTCCACCTCGAATTGGAACGGGCTGGCCCGGTGCCTCGTGACCTCGTGCTGCTCGGGATGGTGGCCGAGCGCGCGGCACCATCGAATGAGGCGGTTGGCCCGCTGAATCAGCTCATCCGCGTCTCGCTTCCGGAATCGGTCGATCTCGTCGAGGTCCGTCGTCTCGCGGTGATCGAACTCGGCCGAGACGTCTCGCCCCGTCGAGGGCCCAGCTTGCCCGACGCGAACGGCCTCCCCCGCCGGCGACGTTCGATAGGCATCGGCGTGGATGTCCAGGGCGAAGGGGAGCCGGAAGCTAACGTGGAGCCGTGGCATCCTGAATCGGCTCCATCGACTCCGAATAGATCATCTTGAGGCGGCCCTCGTAGCCGTGCTCGCGCGCGTATTCCCGGATGTCGGTCACGAAACGGTCGGTGACCTCTCCCGGGTTGAGCCCGCCCATGATGGTGGCGTGGACCTCGAGCTGGTCGCCGCGGCGGAAGAGGGCGGCGCGGACCTGGCCGTGCTCGCTCACGAACGTGCAGACGTATTCGCCGAACTTCCGCTCGAAGTATTCATTGCCCTTCAACCGCGGCTCGATCAGAAATGGCATGGTCATGGCCTCCTCGGCGGCGGGGCGAATGCTACCACAATCGTACATCCGGGAGCGACCCCGTCAATCGCCGCGGGGCATCGCCGCGCGGTAGTCGGCGAAGGCGCGGTCGAGGGTGGGGGCGTCGAGGCCGAACTGCTCCAGGGTGTAGCGGTGGGAGCCGTGCTTGTGCTGGGGGTTGGCGGCGAGCCAGTCGCGGACGCGGTCGGCGAGGTCGGGGGAGCGGGGGAGGCCGAAGTGGTCGTGGATGCGGGTCACGACGGAGACGGGGTCGCGGAGCAGAGACTCATAGGTCACGTCGAGGAAGCGGGCCGGGTCGGCCGTGGCGCGGACGGCCAGGGCGCGGCGGGTGGCCTCGGCGAAGATCTCGGTGGCACGGCGCCCCGTGAGGCGGAGGTCGATGCGGTCGGTGAAGAGGGTGCGGAGTTGGCTCCAGAGGCTGCACAGCGAGGGGATGACCTCCTTCGGGTCGCGGTGGGTCTGCACGAGGCAGGCGTCGGGGAAGACGGCGAGCAGGGCGTCGAGGTACCAGGTGTGCGCGGGGTTCTTCAGGACCCAGTGGTCGGCCGGCTTCCGCCACATCAGGAGCTGGAGCAGCCGGCGCAGGAAGCGGTACGGGCCGACCATGTCGTGCGCGAGCAGCCAGTCGACGTACGTGACCGAGCCGAGGGCGCCGCCCACGGTGTGGGCCGTGAAGTTGTGCTCGAGCAGGGGGTTGCACTCCTCCGGGGCGTCGGCCTCGGCGTCGTGGATCGCGCGGAGCGCCGGCATCATGCCGAGGAGCCCCTTCAGGAGCAGCCTCGTCCGCCCGACCCTCGGGTCGGTCGTGTACGTCGCCTCCTCCGGCGGCGGCGACGGCCACATCGCCTCCCAGAACACGAGCGGCCGCCCGCTCGGCTCCAGGGCCAGCAGGCGATGCAGCAGCGTCGTCCCCGACCTCGGCAGGCCCACGACGATCAACGGGCGCCGGATCGGCACGTCGCGGATCTCCGGGTGATTCTTGAAGTCCTCTTCGATTTTGAGTCGGTTTTCCAGCAGCCGCCTCATCTGCACGCGGAAGAGGGCCCGGCCGAACGGGTGCAGCCCCGCCTCCGACTCCGCGGCCTCGAACAGCATCCGCGCCGGAGTCCAGAAGCTCTGATCCTGCCCCCAGTCCGACAGCCCCGTCACCCTCTCCGCCCGCCGGAACTCCGCCTCCGCGTCGAGCCTCGTCACCTCGACCCCGAGCCTCTTGAGCGCCCTCCCGACCCCGTTGAACGCCCTCAAACCCGCCGGCAGCTTCGCCCTCAACTCCAGCCTCGGCCCCGCGGCGGATTGTTCAATCGTCGCCGTCTCGACGCTCATGGCGGCTGGCCCCCGGTTTACGACATTTGTCAGCAGGATCGCATCATAACAGCGGGAGGCCGCCAAGGGCATGGGTTGTCGCGGAAGAAGTCCGCTCCGCGATTCAATTCGGATTGACCCCCCGGCCGGTCTGGCCTAGGATTCGACGCCCGACGACCCGGCGACGTTGAGAAGGCCCCCGGTGCGAGCGACGAGAGGACGGGCGGTCCGAGGCGCAGAGAGGGGGCGGTGGGACATGGGGCGCAAGGGAGTGTGGATCGCGGGGGGGATCGTCGCGGCGGCGGTGGGGGTGTGGCTGACGGTCGAGACGAGGAGGAACAGGCTCGTCTGGGACCACTGGGACGTGGTCAAGCCGGGCATCCTCTACCGGAGCGGCCAGCTCGAGCCGGAGCAGCTCGAGGCGGCGATCCGGCGGTACGGGATCAAGACCGTCGTCAACTTCCAGTTCCCCGGGCCGCCGGTCGACGACGAGCGGGCGTTGGCCGAGAAGGCGGGGGCGGAGTTCCTGAACCTGCCGATGCCCGGCGACGGCTTCGGCCGAGAGGACCAGTTCCGCGAGGTCCTGGCCGCCTGCGACGACCCCGACCGCAGGCCCGTGCTCGTGCATTGCGCCCGAGGCACCTGCCGGACCGGCGCGGCGGTGGGATTGTTCCGGCTGGAACGCGACGGCTGGACCCTCCCCGACGTCGCCGCGGAGATGGAGCGGCAGGCGTATCGCCAGGGGTGGCTGCCCGGTTATGTCTACGGCATGATCAAGCCCGAGGACCGGCCCGACATGATCCCGTTCGCCCCCGGCTCCGCGCTCGGGGGGCCGGCGCCGGCGCGATGAGTCCGGGGCCCTGGAACGGTTTCCTTTTGGACGTGCGGGTTGACGAGGGGTGCCACTGGCGGCTTGCCCGCCAGTGTCCGGGAGGGGGC
>DASZMJ010000523.1:0-7181 GCA_035551935.1 Isosphaeraceae bacterium | reverse complement strand
GGCGCCCGCGTCCGGGCCGCGGGCGACGTGTGGGACGAGCGGCGCGCCGCGAGCCTCCGGGGCCTGACCGAGGCGCTCCGCGCCAATGAGATGGGGGCGCACGACGCGCTGTTGCGCCGTGGCGACGGCTGCCGCTGGCTGATCGCGCGCTGGAACGAGCTCGACGCGACGCTGGCCGGCGGCGGCGCCTGGGGCTCCGCGCGGTGCGACGAGGCCCTCCGCCTGCTCGGCGTCCACCCCGCGGCGCGGGACGCGACGGTGCGGCGGGTCCACGGCCTAGGCATGGGGCTGGAGGCGCGGCTGGGGGTCAACATCCTGGGCGACGAGGCCCTCGCCTCGATGTACGGCGTCGCCGTGATCCACGACCCCGACCCGGCCGCGGCGCTGCGCGCCATCGTCGCCGACGAGCTCGCGGCGCTGGAGTCGCTGGCGCCGGCGTTGGAGGCGGCCGAGGCGGCCGAGCGGGAGTCGGCGATAGCATCATCTTATGTCGATACCACGGATGATGGTATGCGGCGGCATCGCTACTTGCAGGACCACCTCCGCACCTTGCGGCAGTTCTCGGCGTCGCTGATCGCCAGCAAGAAGGCCCGGCACACGCCGCGGCCGGTCGCCGGCGCCGTGCCTGCGCCCGTGGCGCGGCCGGTCCCGACGCCGTCGGAGGCGCCGGTGCGGAACGAACCGAAGAATGACGCAAACCTTTACTCCGAGACGACTTCTGATGCGCAACCCGTCTCCGGGCCGTCGCGGCTGGTGTCGAAGCTGTTCGCCGGCTGGGCGCCGCGGCCGGCGACGGCCCTGCCTGGGGTCGTTTGAGGCCCCGTTCGGGGGCTCAGCGAGCCATGACCCATCAGCGAAGGCCGATCCGAAGGGGTCGGCGGCGTCCGGGGTGCGCGAGGATGAGGATCGGGAGGGTGGTGCCGCGGAGTTCGGCTTGACAGGAATCGGGGTTACGGTACAGTACCTCTTTCGATCCGCCGCGACCCTGCGCGCCCGAGTGGGGCGGGAACGGCCCCGGCCGGCAGGAGGGTCGGCGACAGAGGACGGCCCGACCAGACATCATGCCCACCATCAATCAGCTCGTCCGCAAGCCGCGCCGGCCGGTCGTGTACAAGACCAAGTCGCCGGTGCTGGAGTCGTGCCCGTTCAAGCGGGGCGTCTGCCTCCAGGTCAAGACGATGACGCCCAAGAAGCCCAACTCGGCGCTGCGGAAGGTGGCGCGGGTGCGGCTCTCCAACGGCAAGGAAGTGACCGCGTACATCGGCGGCGAGGGGCACAACCTCCAGGAGCACTCGATCGTCCTGGTGCGCGGCGGCCGCGTCCGCGACCTGCCCGGCGTCCGCTACCACATCGTCCGCGGCGTGCTCGACAGCCTCGGCGTCGCCGACCGCAAGCAGGCCCGCTCCAAGTACGGCGCCAAGGCCAAGGGCGCCGCGCCGGCCAAGAAGAAGTAACCGCGGCAACGCCCTCGCCCCACGCACCCACGACAAGGGACCGACGCGCCCATGGCCCGCAAGTTCACCGCCAGCAAGGCCCAGCTCCGCCCCGACCCGAGGTACGGCTCGAAGCTGGCCAGCAAGTTCATCAACTGCCTGATGCACGACGGCAAGAAGAGCATCGCCCAGCGCATCTTCTACGAGGCGATGGACCTGATCGAGAAGCGGATCCAGAACGAGAACCCCATCGAGGTCTTCTCCCGCGCCGTCGAGAACGTGATGCCGATGATCGAGGTCCGCTCCAAGCGGGTCGGCGGCGCCACGTACCAGGTCCCGATGCAGGTCCGCAAGAACCGCCAGCAGACCCTCGCCATCCGCTGGATCCTCATGGCCGCCCGCGAGAAGAAGGGCCGCCCCATGGCCATCAAGCTCGCCGACGAGCTCGTCGCCGCCTACAACCGCGAGGGCGCCGCCATCGGCCGCCGCGAGACCGTCCACCGCATGGCCGACGCCAACAAGGCGTTCTCCCACTTCGCCTGGTGAAGACGGGGGGAGTTTGCCACGGAGGACACAGAAAAAAAAGAGAATTTAAAAAAGTTTTCATCTTTTTTCTCTGTGTCCTCCGTGACAAACGCTTCTCCTTCCCCCAACGGGGCGGGCCGCTCGTGCGAGTGCTGTTCGTCCACCGGGCGTTCCCGTCGCAGTTCGGGCACCTCGCGGCCGAGCTGGCGCGGCGGTACGGGTGGACGTGCCGGTTCCTGGCCGAGAGCGTGGGCCATTGCCCGCCGCCGTCGGCCGAGATGCTCGCGCGGGTCGAGGTCCGGACGATCCCGACGCCCGCCGAGTCGCGGGTGGACCGGGTCACGCCCTGGACGCAGGCGTATGGCCGGTATGTCGAGCTGGCGCAAGCCGTCGCCGAGGCGGCTCGGGCGCTGCCGGGAGGTGCCCCCGACCTCGTCGTCGGCCACCTCGGCCTCGGCCCGACGCTGTTCCTCCGCGACCTCTGGGACTGCCCGATCATCAATTATTGTGAATATTATTTCGCCAGGCAACGTCGCGACCTGACCTACCGCATCGACCTCCCGCCCGCGCAGCCGGCCCCGTTCTACCCCCGGGCCATCAACGCCTCGTCCCTCTCGGGCCTGCTGGCGATCGACGCCGGCTATGCGCCGACGGCCTGGCAGCGCGACTCGTTCCCGGGCCGGTTCCGGCCGAAGATCGAGGTCCATTTCGACGGCATCGACACCGAGCTGTATCGCCCGCGAGACGACGTCCCCCGACAGGTCGCCGGCCGGTCGATCCCGGAGGGGACGAGGGTCGTGACGTACGTGGCGCGGGGCCTGGAGTCGATGAGGGGTTTCGATCTCTTCATGCGAGTCGCCGGCCGGATCGCGCGCGAGCGGGCCGACGTGCTGTTCGTCGTCGCCGGCGGCGAGGGGAGTTACTACGCCTGGGACCGACTCCACACCGGCTCACCCAGCTTCAAGGACTGGGTCCTCTCGCGCGGCGATTACGACCCCTCGCGGTTCGTCTTCCTCGGCCAGGTCGAGCCCGAGCGGCTCGCCGAGGTGCTCGCGCTCAGTGACTTACATTTTTACTTGACGGTCCCCTTCTGCCTCTCCTGGTCGCTCTTCGACGCGATGGCCTGCGGCGCCGTCGTGCTCGCCGCCGACGTGGGGCCGGTCCGCGAGCTCGTCGCGCACGGCCGCAACGGCCTGCTCGCCCCTTTATTCGATGAAGACGTCCTCGTCGAGACGTCCCTCCGTGTGCTCGACGACCCCGCCGCCTTCGCCGACCTCGGTCGCGAGGCCCGACGGCACGTGGAGGGCCGGTATTCGCTCGACGTCGCCATCCCCGAACTGGCCGGGTTCTTCCGGAGGGTGGCGTCGTTACGGCACGTTTGAGCATAATTCGTAGGGTCCGCTCTTGCGGACCTCTCCCGTGGTCTCATGGGAGAGGTCCGCAAGAGCGGACCCTACGGAATCAGGTCAACTCGGAGATGGGCCCGGCGGCGCAGAAGTCGGGGTTGCCGAAGCGGTCGATGCGGTGGCCGAAGCCGTGGGCGAGTGAGATCAACAGGCGATTGTGCGGGACCTTCTTGAGCTTGAGCGACCGGCCCGTCTTGAACCCCAGGCCGCCGCCGACGAGGACGAAGGGGATGTTGTCCAGGGTGTGCGAGTTGCCCTTGCCCAGCTCGTTGGTCCAGACGATCGTCGTGTTGTCGAGCAGGCTCCCCTCGCCCCCCGGCTCGGGTGTCTCGGCCAGCCGCTTCGCGAGGTAGGCGAGCTGTTCGCAGAACCACTTGTTGATGCGGATGAGCTTGTCCTGCGACTTCTCGTTCTTGTCGTCGTGGTGCGACAGCTCGTGGTGCCCCTCGTCGACGCCGATCCAGCGCATCCGGGCCCCGCCGACCGAGTTGGTGTACTGGAGGGTGGCGACGCGGGTGAAGTCGGCGGCGAACGACCGGACCATCAGGTCGATCTGGGCCTTGCTGATCCGGGGGATCTGGTCGTTCTCGTGCTTCAGGCCCGGCTCGGGCTCGGGGACGGCGTGGCCGGCGTCCTGCTGGGCCGACTCGCGGAGCTCGGCCTCCATCTCGCGGACGAACGCCGCGTGCTCCTCCAGCAGCCGACGGTCCTCGGCCCCGACGGCCGCCTCGACCTTGCGGAGGTCGTCCTTGAGGTCGTCGAGGATGCTCCCGAGCGCCTCGCGGTCCCGGGTCCGGCCGTAGAGCCTGGCGAACATCCGGTACGGGTCGTCGATCGGCGCGATCGGCTTGTTCGGCCCGGCGTAGACCATCCGCGTCCAGGTGTCGGCCCGGTCGGGGACCAGGACGCCGAACTCCAGGGAGCCGAACCGGGTCCGCGTCGCCGGGTCCTGCTGGAGGAAGCCCTTGATTTCCTGGTCGATCGACAGGCCGCTGGCCCAGCCGGCGGGGGTGTCGGAGCCCCCCTGGATGTTGCCGGGGAAGAGCTCGATGCCGGTCAGGAGGCAGCCGATGCCCCGCATGTGGTTGTCGCCGTCGCCGCGGACCCTGTCGCAGACGCCGTGCAGGACGAGGGTCTTGTCGCGGAACGGCTCCAGGGGCTTGAGGCTCTCCTTGAAGGTGAAGTCGGGGCCTTCCTCGTCGGGCCAGAATGCCTTGGGGACGACGCCGTTGGGGCTGAACATGATCACCAGCCGCTGCTTCCGGCGCCCGGGCTCGGCGGCGGCCAGGGCGGGCAGGTTCAGCAGGAACGGCAAGCTTGCCGCGCCGAGGCCGAGGTCGCGGACGAACTGGCGGCGGGACGGTCTGCGGGTCACGACGGCACCCCCTGGGCTCTCGGATTACTGGGTCGGCGACGGCGGCACGGGCAGGGCCGCGGTCGCCGCGATGTCCACCATCAACGATCGGATGTCGCAGCCGTGGTCGACGAACCTCTTCCTCAAGGTCGGGACCGTGTCGGCCCCGTACGCCCGCGCGGGCTGCTGGACGAGGGCGTGGAAGGTCTGCTCGACGAAGGCAACATGGGTCTCGTCGCTGCCGGCCAGGAACGTGGCCAGGCCGCGGGCCCCCTCGAAGGTGACCTGCGATCCCCGGCGGGTCTGGTAGCCGCCGGAGGCGACGACCGGCTTGCCCCGCTCCTCGGCCCGGAGGCGGCCGACGGCGTCGAACCGCTCCAGGGCGAAGCCCAGCGGGTTGATCATACCGTGGCAGGTCCGGCAGGCCGAGGGGCTGGTCTGGACCTCGACGCGCTCGCGGGTCGTCAGGTCGGGGTGCAAGTCCGGCGCCAGGGGGGCGACGGCCTCGGGCGGCGGCCGGAGGACCCGGCCGAGGACGCTCCGCGACAGGAAGACCCCGCGGTGGATCGGCGAGCTGCTGCCCGTGTAGGCGAAGCTGGCCAGGATGTACGGGTGCGTCAGCACCCCGGCCCGCTCGCCGGGCTCGAGCCGGACCTTCTGGAACGGGGCGTCGGCCGGCAAGGCCACGCCGTAGAACCGGGCCAGGCGGCCGTTGAGGTAGACCTCCTCGGCCAGGAGGAGCCGGCGGAAGTCCGGGTCCCAGCCCCAGGCCACGTCGTCGAGGAACAGGTCCAGGGAGGTCCGCAGGTCGGCGATCAACGCCTCGTCGAAGTCGGGGTACTTCGCCCGGTCCTTGGCCAGGTCGCCGACCTGGTCGACGCGGAGCCAGTGGTGCAGGAAGCCGCGGAGCTTGGCCCGCGCCCTCGGGTCGGCCAGCATCCGCTCGGCCTGGGCCCGGACCTGCTCCGGGGTCGCCAGCTCCCCCTTGGAGGCGGCTTCGAGCAGGGTGTTATCCGGCGGGGCGTCCCAGAGGGCGAACGAGAGCCGGGCGGCGACGTCGAAGGGACCTTTGCCGACGAGGTCGGCTCGGTAGAGGAACCGGGGCGACTTGAGGACCAGCAGGGCCGACGTCTTGAGGGCCCGGGTCGGGTCGCCGCCCGCGTCGAAGCGGCGGTCGACGAAGACGCGGGCCTCCTCGGCGGACAGCGGCCGTCGGAAGGCCCGCTCGGCGAACCGTCGGGCGAAGTCGCGGAGCCTGGAGGGGCGTTCCGGGTTGTCGGTACGGGCGCCGGCGAGCTCGGGCAGGTGGTCGATGACGTAGTCGGCCGTCTCGATGGCACCGTCGGTCGTCGCGGCCTCCCACGCCTTCGAGATCGCCGTGCCGCGCTCGTAGCCGACGGAGCGGTCGTCGGGCGGGAACGCGGTCGCCGGGGCGAAGACCTCGGGGTTCGTCGACGGCGACAGTTGCCGGCTCGGGATGACCTCGGCGGCCCGACCCGGCGGCTTCCAGGCCAGGGCGATCGACGCATGGACGGGCTTCGGCTTGTTCTTCTTCGAGTCGTCCACCCCCTGCTTCGCCTTCGAGAACTCCAGCCGGACCGGGTACGACCGGCCGGCGAGCAGGAAGAGGGTCGCGCGGTACTCGTTGTCATTCCCCGACTTGACCGTGGCGTCGATCAGGGGCTTCTTCAGGTCGTTGACCCAGAGCCGGCCCGCCTGGTCGGTCCGGAGGATGAACTCGTGGTCCCCCGTCTCCTGCGCCAGGACGGAACCCTCCCAACGGATCGAGAACTGGGCCGGGTCGAACTTCTCCGGCTCGGGCCCCTGCTCGCCGAAGTCGAAGTCGACGGCGGGGTCGACCCGCTCGATGACCCGCTCGTTGCCGCGGAACCGCCGCCCCTTGAAGTACTCGGCGTGGAGGCCCCGCTCGTCGCCCCAGCGGGCCGGCCCCCGGAACGAGCCGACGAGGTCGGCGACGGCGTTGCGGTACTGGCGCACGGTCAATCGGGCCAGCTCGACGCGGGCCGGTCGGTTCCGCTCGCGGGCGGTGGGGGAATAGAAAGCGTCGTGGATGAACGCGGCCACCTTGTCGGCGTCGGCCCCGGTGCAGGAGCCGGGGTCGTCCTCGGGCATGGTCTGGGCGATCAGCTTCGCGAGCTGCTTGACCGAGCGGTCGCCGGCCAACGGCCTGGGGTCGCCGTCGGGCGTCCCCTCGCCGTTGGGGCCGTGGCAACTCGCGCACAATTCCCGGTAGATCCCGGCCCCGTCGCGGTCCCCGGCCGCGTCGGCGGCCGTCGCCGGGAGGGCCAGGGCCAGCAGGGCCGCGAGCCGGCCGATGGCGATTGGGGCGGGAAAAAGTGGGCGTCCCGGTGTCGTCATGGTGGGGGGTTGCATCGCAACGACGGGCGGGGCCGGGGCGCCGTCCGAGCGGGACGGCGGCGGCTCTCGGGGTGGGATCGTCGC
>DASZMJ010000522.1:0-2914 GCA_035551935.1 Isosphaeraceae bacterium | reverse complement strand
AAGTCGTCGTAGTAGGCGGGGCGCTTGAACTTGCAGGAGAGGTCGATGATGACGAGGAGGTGGCCGGCGTCCTCGATGTCGCGGTAGGAGTGGCCGCGGCGGCGGAGGAGCTCGGTGCGGCCCATCTCGAAGTAGACGAAGTAATTGGCGTGGTGGAGGAGGCCCATGCGGTCGGTCTCGGCGTAGCGGACGCGGATGGTGATCTCGTCGCTGTCGGCGCGGGGGTCGGGTTCGGGTTGGGAAGACATGGCGGGCTGGGCCCTTCGGGTCTCGGGATGGGCGAAGGTCAGCGTCGGGAGCGGGGAACAAGGTCGCAGGGGCAGGGCTTCGCGCTCGCGACGCGATCGACCCGGGCGGTCCCGGGGCGATGGACCTCGACGAGCGGGTACGGATTGCAGCGCCAGATCTCTCGGCTCGGGCCGCCGGGGGGCGGCGCGTAGGCGGAGCCGAGCCAGCGGCGGAAATGCTCGGGGGCGTGGTCGAGGTGGGACGAGCGGAGCCACGCCTCGTAGGCGTCGAGGTGGCCGGACATCATCCGGCCGTGGCGCGTGGGGAGGAAGAGGTAGTAGAGCGAGAATTGTCGTCGAGCCTCGGCGAGCGTGCCGCCGGGGCGCAGCAGGACGGCGAAGGCGGCGACCAGGCCGGTGCGCTCGGCGCCCCACTGGCAGTGGATGAGGAGGGGATACTCCGCCGAGTCGAGCACGCGGAGCAAGGTGCGGGCCTGCTCGCGCGAGAGCCAGAGGTCCGTCGCCATCGGGAAGTCGACCTGCGACGCCCCGGCGGCGAGCGTGGCGGTGCGCTCGGCATTGTACCAAGGTTGGTGGGGATTGCCGCCGCGGAGGTTGAGGACGGTCCGGATCTTCTCGGCGCGGAGGACCTTCGCGAGCATTTTCGAATCGAGCTGCGCCGAGCGGAGGACGCGGCCGGGGACGACGTCGCCGCGGTTGCCGGTGCCCCAGCGGACGCCGAGGAACGCGAGCGCGGCCAGTGCGAGCGTCGCGGCCAGTCGGGCGAGGAGGCGTCGGGTCCGCGGGCCGGTCATCGCTCGCCCTCCTTGGCCCATCAACGCCGGGCCCCGGCGGCCTCGCGGGCGGCGAAGGCCTCGATGAGGAGGCGGTCGGCCAAGTCGGCGTCGGGGCGGGTCCAGGGGAGTGAGGTCAACTCGCGCCAGGCGCGCTCGGCGGACCAACCATCATGCCGGATCCGATAGGCGGCCTGGACGAGGTTCGAGCGGTGGTGGCCGGCGACGCAGTGGAAGAAGACCGGCTGCCGCGCCGGGTCGGCGACGAGGTCGGCCGACTGAGCGAGCTGGTCGAGCGTGGCCGACGACCCCCGCATCGGCACGATCTCCCAGGCCACCCCGGCCCGCCGCACGACCCGGGCTTGGCGGACATATTTCGGGTCGTCGTCATTGATCGCCGTGAGCGTCACGATCGTCCTGATCCGCTCCCGCGCGAGGATCCTCCCGAGCGGTCCCGGCCGTTGCCACGCCCCCCGGACGATCTTCCCCGGCGCCACGACCGCCACCCTCTTCTCCAGCACCTCATCCCGGCCGACCACCCCGACGACCGCGGCCGTCGCCACCACCCCGACGCCGGCCCAGATCCCTCGACGGACTCCTCGTTTTTCCCCCTCTCTGCCTGGGTGAGGGCCTGTTTCGGAACGCATCGGACCCTCACCCGGGCCCTCTCCCAGGGGGAGAGGGAGGAAGACGGAAGCCATCCGCCCGCGGATTGTAACCGCGCCCCGGCACCCGGCAACCCCAACGATCGGGGTGGCTGTCGGCCGGGCTCGCCGGCAGGTAGAATCCGGTCGGGGGCGGAGACGATCGATGGCCGGGATGGGACGACGCACGCGGCGGATCGCGATCGCGGCGGCGGTCGCGATCGTCGCGGGCGGGGTCGTGCTCGCCAGGAGGCTGCCGGTCGCGTCGTGGGCGGGGGGATTGGCCGGCTGGGTCGAGGGCCTTGGGCCGTGGGGCCCGTTGGCGTTCGGGGTGGTCTATGTCGTCGCGGTCTTGCTGATGGTGCCGACGTGGCCGCTGACGATGGCGGCGGGGGCGGCGTTCGGAGTCGTCAAGGGGACGGTCACGGCGTCGGTCGCGTCGACGACGGGCGCGGCCCTGGCGTTCCTGATCGCGCGGCACCTGGCGCGCGAGCGGGTCGCGCGCCGGCTCGGCGGGCATCCGAGGTTTCAGGCGCTCGACCGGGCGATCGGCCGGGGGGAGTGGCGGGTCGTCGCGCTGTTGCGGCTGTCGCCGGCGGTGCCGTTCAACCTCCAGAATTACGCGTATGGCCTGACTCGCATCGACTTCTGGCCGTGCGTGCTGACGAGCTGGCTGACGATGCTGCCGGGGACGGTCCTCTACGTGACCCTCGGCCGCGCCGGCCGGCTCGCCGCCGGGTCCGGCCGCCGTCGCGAGCCGGCCGAGTGGGCGTTGCTGGCCGTCGGCCTGGTCGCGACGGTCGTCGTCACGGCCTACCTGGCCCGGCTGTCGCGAAGGGAGTTGGCGACGCGGATTCCGACAGGCCCTCACCCCGGCCCGCTCCCAGGGGGAGAGGGAGGGTGGAAAATACGCCCTCTCCCCCTGGGAGAGGGCCGGGGTGAGGGTCTTCAGGGCTGTGACCCGGGCACATCCGAAGCCCAGCCCGGCGGGCGCTTTTCGAGGAAGGCGCGCATGCCCTCCTCGGCTTCGGGAGAGATCCGGATGGCCGCGCTGACGGCAGCCTCGCCACGGAGTTCGTCCCGGAGGCCAATCAGCCCGTTCAGCCTCGCCTTGGTCTCGGCGACCGCCATCGGGCCCGCCGCGACGAGGCTCTGGCCGATCGCGATCGCCTCGGCCAGGCACCGATCGGCCGGCACGATCCGGTTGACCAGGCCCCAGCGCTCGGCCTCGACCGCGACGATCGGCTCG
>DASZMJ010000521.1:0-20408 GCA_035551935.1 Isosphaeraceae bacterium | reverse complement strand
CGCCCCCCCCCCCCCGCCGCCTCCGGAGCAGCCAGGGGAGAAAAGTCGCACTCAACGCGAACCCGACTCCTTCGCCCGCGAAGATCCACCCCGGGCCCTTCAACGCCACAAAAAGGATCGCCGCGCTGTAGAGGATGCCGAGCCCCTGGATGAACCGGACGGGCATCATCGTGATCGTGCTGGACGATCGCCGCCCTCGGAGCAGACGGAGCAGCATCCACGCCGAGGAGATGGTCAGGACGCCGAAGATCAGGCCGGACCCGATCAGCGGGCCGGGAATCTCGGCCCACGCCTTCCGGTCGGCCGCGGTGACGACGATGAGGAGATCGCCGGCGGCCAGGATCGCCGTTGCGAGGCTCAGCAGGGCGATGGCGAGGATGCGGCCGGTCTTCCCGACGTCAACGAGGTAGTCCCTCATCGCACGAGACCTCCGTCAGTCGCCGAGAGGGCCGTCGCCAATCCCCGCTCCAGGGCCAGGCGCCCCCGGTCGCCGGAAGGCAGGAGTTGGCCGTCGCGGAAGAGGCCGAGGGCTTCGAGCCAGGAGAGGAACTCGGGGGCGGGGCGGAGGCCCAGCAGGCGGCGGACGGAGGCGGCGTCGTGGTAGCTGGTGGACTGGTAGTTGAGCATGACGTCATCGGAACAGGGGACGCCCATCACGTAGTTGCAGCCGGCGGCGGCGAGGAGAAGGAGCAGGTTGTCGGCGGAGTTCTGGTCGGCGGCGGCGTGGTTGGTGTAGCAGACGTCGACCCCCATCGGCAGGCCGAGCAGCTTGCCGAGGAAGTGGTCCTCCAGGCCGGCGCGGACGATCTGGCGCTCGTCGTGGAGGTACTCCGGACCGATGAAGCCGACGACGCTGTTGACGAGGAACGGCCGGAAGGCGCGGGCGACGCCGTAGGCGCGGGCCTCGAGCGTCAACTGGTCGACGCCGTCGTGGGCGTCGGCCGACAGGGCGCTCCCCTGCCCCGTCTCGAAGTACATCACGTCGTCGCCGACCCAGGCCACGTCGCGCGATCGGTGGTGCTCCAGCACGCGCTCGCGTCCCTCGTCGAGGAGGTTGAGCGACACGCCGAAGCTCGCGTTGGCGGCCTCGGTGCCGGCGATCGACTGGAAGAGGAGGTCGACGGGCGCGCCGCGCCCCAGCGCCGCGAGCTGGGTGGTGATGTGGGCGAGGCAGCAGCTTTGCGTCGGGATCGCCAAGGCGTCGATCAGGCGGTCGAGGCCGCGGAGGATCGCGGCGACGGAGTCGACCGAGTCGGTCGCCGGGTTCACGCCGATGACCGCGTCGCCGCAGCCGAAGAGCAGGCCGTCGACCGCCGCGAGCAGGATGCCGACGACGTCGTCGGCCGGGTGGTTCGGCTGGACCCGGACCCCGAAGACGCCCCGTCCTCCCATCGTGTTCCGGCAGCGCGTGACGTTGCGGACCTTGCTCGCGACGAGCACCAGGTCCTTGTTCCCCATCAGCTTCGCCGTCGCCGATGCCACGTCCGGCGCGATCCCCGGCGCGAGCCGCCGCAAGTCGTCCCCCGTCGTCGCGTCGTCGAGCAGGTATTCCCGGAACGCGCCGACGGTCATGGATCGGATCTCGTCGAAAACCTCTTCCTCCAAGGAATCGATGATGAGGCGGCCCACGTCGTCGGCGTCCGGGTCGACGGGCGGGTTGGCGACGATCTCGGCGAGGGTCACGTCGGCCAGCGCCATCTTGGCGGCGACGCGCTCGCGCTCGGAGCGGGCGGCGACCCCGGCGAGCTGGTCGCCGGACTTCTCCTCGCTCGCGCGGGCGAGCAGGGTCCGCAGGTCGTCGAAGACGAACCGCTCGGCTCGGATGGTGGCGGCAAACGGCATCGGCCTTGGCCCCGCGATGGCCCCGCGGTACGCTCAAGCGGGACGATTGTGTAGCCTACCCCGCCCCGCGCGTGCGCTCCATCCCCGGACGACCCGACCGATGCCCAGGCCGACCGACGTCCGACCGATCGCGGCGACGTTATACTTCCTGCCGATCCGCACGCGCGTCCCCCTGAAGTTCGGGCCGGAGACGCTCACCGAGGTGACGTGCGCCCGCGTCCGCCTCGCCGTCGCCGACCGGAGCGGGCGCGTGGCCGAGGGTTGGGGCGAGACGCCGCTCAGCGTCCAGTGGGTCTGGCCGAGCACGCTCCCGTTCGAGCCGCGCCAGGAGGCGCTCAAGCGACTCTGCGTCCGACTGGTCGATGCCTGGGCCGACTTCGGCGAGTCCGGCCACCCGATCGAGGTCGGCCACGCCTTCACCGAGGGCGTCTTGCCCCGGCTCCTCGACGAAGTCAACGCCGCGCCCGACGCCCTCGCCGAGCCGATGCCCTGGCTCGCGGCCCTCGTCTGCTCGTCGGCCTTCGACATCGCCCTGCACGACGCCTTCGGCGACCTGCATCCGCGACCCATTTACGAGATGTACGACCGCTCGTTCCTGGGTTCGGACCTCGCCCGCTTCCTCGAGCCCGCCGAGGAGGCCGCGGTCGATTTCCGCGGCCGGTTCCCGGCCGATTTCCTCGAATTCCCGAGGCCCGACACCTTGCCGGCCTGGCACCTCGTCGGCGGCAAGGACCCGGTGGACGAGTCGGAGCGGACGGGCGACGAGCCCGACGACGGCTATCCCGTCCTGCTCCGCGACTGGGTCCGGCGCGACGGCCTGAAGTGCCTCAAGGTGAAGCTCCGTGGCGACGACGACGCCCGGGACATGGCCCGGCTCCTCAAGGTTGGCCGGATCGCGATCGAGGAGGGGGTCGACTGGCTCTCGGCCGACTTCAACTGCACGGTCCAGGACCCCGAGTACGTCAACGACATCCTCGACCGGACTCGCCGCGACCATCCCCGGCTCCACGGCATGCTCCTGTACGTCGAGCAGCCGTTCCCCTACGACCTCGAACACCATCGCATCGACGTCCGCTCCGTCGCCGCGCGCAAGCCGCTGTTCATGGACGAGAGCGCGCACGACTGGCGATTGATCCGCCTCGGGCGGAGCCTGGGCTGGTCGGGCGTGGCGCTCAAGACGTGCAAGACGCAGACGGGGGCGATCCTCGGCCTCTGCTGGGCGAAGGCCCACGGGATGCCGCTGATGGTGCAGGACCTCTCCAACCCGATGCTGGCCCAGGTCCCGCACGTCTTGCTCGCGGCCCACGCCGGGACGATCATGGGGGTCGAGACCAACGGCATGCAGTTCTACCCCGACGCCTCGACGCCCGAGGCCGCGGTCCACCCCGGGCTCTATCGCCGTCGCGACGGCCGGGTCGACCTCCGTACGCTCGACGGCCCCGGCTTCGGCTATCGCCTCGACCGCATCGCCCGACCCCTGCCCGAGCCCGTCGCTTCGGCCGGCGACCCGGCCTGAATCGGTTTCCGACAAGGAACCGCCCGCGCCGGCGAAGACCCTCCCACCAAGGCCGACGAGGACCCGGACCGTGACCGAAGCCGACCGCCCCCAGGCCGCTCCCCGCGCGACCCGGCCCGAGCCGGGGCCGCCGAGGGCCGGCCGCTGGCTCGTGCCCTGGATCGCCGTCGCGATCGGCGCGCAAGGGGTCGCGTGGCTGTCGGGCGTCCGGCCCTTCGCGCTGGCCGAGGCGGTCGAGCGCGGGGCGGCGCAGGTCGAGTCGGAGGGGATCGGCGAGCGTCGCGAGGACGACATCCGCAAGGACATCCGCCTCCAGCGCGCCTCGCGGTCGTTCTGGACGGCCCTCATCCTGCTGGGCGACTTCGGCGTCGAGCCGCTGGGCCTGGCCTTGCGGGCCCTGGTCGTCGCGACCGTCTTCGCCAGCATCGCGGCCCTGGTCGGCCGGCCGCCGGGCTTCGAGCGGGCGCTGGCCGAGTCGTCGGCCGCGCAAGGATACTGGGCGCTGGGCCTGGCCGTGCGGGCGGCCCTGATGGTCGCCCTCCATCGGCCCGACGTCGAGTCGTCGCCGGTCCTCTTCCTGCCGCCGGGGACGTATCCGGCCGCGGCGATCGTCGGCCTCCGGCAACTGGACATCTTCTGGATGCTCGGGTGGTTCTCCCTGGCGCGGGGGGCCTGGCGGCGCGGGCAATCGAACCTGCTGGTCGCGTTCGCGGTGGTGGCGACCCTCTGGGCCATCGAGGCGACCCTCCGGTTGAGCGTCGTCCTGATCATCGAGGGGGGCATGCGCCGGTCGATCGTCATCCCGAAGGGCTGAGGGCGGAGTTCGGGGAGAGGGAGGAAGAATGCGGGTCGTGTTCCTCGCTTCGTAAACCCTTGGTACAATCGGAGTGAAGCCGCCGGTCCCGCGACGTGGGCGAGGCCGCCGGAGAATTCGAGGACGAGCCATGCGGCGAGCGTTCTGGTTCCTGCTGGGGATCGCGGGGGTCGTCACCTGCGTGATGGCCGCGAACCTGACGCGCGAGTCGGGGGGGGTGGCGGTCGACTGGCGGATCTCGGCCGAGCCGCCCAAGGCGGTCGTCGCCGAGCCGCCGGGTCGCGGCCCGATCGTCCAGACGATCACGGCGCCGGGGACGGTCGAGGCGGTCGAGGAGGCGGAGATCGCCTCGCAGATCGTCGGCCGGGTCGTCGCGGTGAAGGTCGAGGACGGTGATTCCGTCAAGAAGGGCGACCTGCTCGTCAAGCTCGACGAGACCGACGCCCGCGCCCGGCTCGACTCGGCCCTGGCCCGGATCGAGCGGCTGAGGGGGGCGATCGCGCAGGCCGACGCCGACCTCGAGAAGGCCCGCCGCGACGTCGAGCGGTTCGGCCGCCTGACCGGCCGCGGCGCCTCGACGGCGACCGAGCTGGCCGACGCCCGCTCGGTCCTGGCCAAGGCCGGGGCCGCCCTGGCCATGAGCAAGAACGAGCTGATCGAGAGCGAGGCGATGCGCCGCACGAACCAGCAGGAGCTCGACCGCACCGAGATCCGCGCCCCGATGGACGGCGTCGTCGCCGGCCTGGACGTCGAGGTCGGCGAGGTCGTCATCGCCGGCACGACGAACCTGCCCGGCACGTTGATGATGACCATCAGCGACCTCTCGCGGATGCGGGTCCGGGCCGAGGTGGACGAGTCCGACGTGCCGCTGGTCCGCGCCGGCCAGCCGGCGCGGGTCTTCCTCCAGGCCGACCCGGAGACGCCGGTCGCCGGCAAGGTCGATCGGGTCTCGCCCAAGGGGAAGAAGGGGGGCTCGAAGAAGTCGTCGGCCGCCTCGGCCGGCTCGGAGGACGTCATCAGCTTCGAGACGCTCGTGGGCATCGGCAACGACAATTCGGCGCTGCGGCCGGGGATGTCGGCGACCGTCGAGATCGAGGTCCGCCGGTCGGCCGACGCGCTGGGGGTGCCGGTGCAGGCGGTCGTCCACCGCCGCCGCAAGGACCTGCCCGACACGACGGCCGTCCGCGCCTGGGCCGAGCGGCACGCCCGGTCGATCGGCCAGGACGCCCGCGAGGGAGAGGCGCAGTACGTCAAGATCGTCTTCGTCCTCGAAGGGTCGATCGTCCGCGCCCGGCCGGTCGAGACCGGCCTGAGCGACGAGCGCCGCGTCGAGATCCGCGCCGGGATCGGCCCGACCGACCGCGTCGTCGTCGGCCCCTTCCGGGCCCTCGACGAGCTGAAGGACGGCAGCCCCGTCGCCCCGAACCGCCCGGCGTCCCCGTGATCGGGACGATCACGGCCGCCCCGCCCAAGAATTCGGCCCCTCGGCCGAATACGAGGGAAAGGGGCCCGGCCTTGCGCGTCGGACGTGGAGGGCACGGCCGCCCCGTCGGGAGGCTGCATGACATGACCTGGCGCTACGAGACCAGCTACAACGTCGGGCCCGACAACCATCGCGTCTATCGCCGCCTGGAGGGCTTCGAGGCCTTCTGTGCCATCGGCTTCGACCTCCTGTTGAGCATCGGCTTCGCCCTCGTCGGCTTCGCCGTCCGGCTGGCCTGGTCGATCGTGGTCGCGACCGCCCGCTTCGCCTACGAGCTGGCCCGCCTCCCGCTCCGGGTCCTCCGCAACACCCTCGGCCGTTGCATCCCCCGGCCCGCCCCCAAGCCGTCCTGGGCCGGCTTCGAGGAGATCTGACGCCGTTCCCTTGCAACGGCAACGCCGCGGCGCGAGACTCGTCGGCCGGGTGGAGGCGCCGGGGGAACGGGTCTCCCAGGCGAATCCGCCCCGATCGGGAGGACGCCCCGTGACCCCCTCGCGACTCCGCACCCTGGCCCCGGCCCTGGCCTTCGCGCTCGCCCTGACCCCGTCGGCCTTCGCCGACGACGAGAAGGGGGGCAAGCAAGAAGAGAAGTCATTCGAGAAGGAGATCACCGTCAAGGTGAAGCTCAAGTACCTGCTCGCCCTGCCCGAGGGCTACGACTCGTCGTCGAAGTCGTGGCCGCTCGTCCTCTTCCTCCACGGCGCCGGCGAGTCGGGCAACGACCTGGCGATGGTCAAGAAGAACGGCCCGCCCAAGCTCGTCGACAAGGGGAAGACCTTCCCCTTCATCCTCGTCTCGCCCCAGAGCCCCGGCCGCGGGTGGAACCCGGATACGCTCGATGCGCTCCTGGATGATGTGATCTCCAAGTACCGCGTCGACAAGGACCGCGTCTACCTGACCGGCCTGAGCATGGGCGGCTTCGGCACCTGGGCGCTGGCCGCGGCGCACCCCGAGAAGTTCGCGGCGATCGCGCCGATCTGCGGCGGCGGCAACGCCAAGGACGCATCCAAGCTCAAGGACTTGCCCATCTGGGTCTTCCACGGCGCCAAGGACAAGACCGTCCCCATCGCGCGTTCCGAGGAGATGGTCAAGGCCATCAAGGACGCCGGCGGCGACCCCAAGTTCACCGTCTACCCCGACGCCGGCCACGACTCGTGGACCGCGTCCTACGACAACCCCGAACTCTACGAATGGCTGCTCGCGCAAAAGCGCAAGCCGAGGCTCTGATCGAGACGTGAACCGGCTGGGGACTGGCTCCGAGTCTTCGAGGTGCCCGTCCCCCTACCGGTTCAAGGCTTCCGGGGGCTGATCGCCAGGCTCACGATGCCCGTCCGGGCGTTGTTGGTGGTCATCGTGATCGCCGCGATCCCGCTCGCATGGGCGTAGGCGCCGGTGCCGCCGACGACCTGGAGGCCGTGCTCCATCGAGGCCGGGCCGTGCTTGACCCGGTGGATCGGGCCGGGGCTCAACTCGTCGAACGCCAGGAGGACCGACCCGCTCGCGTTCCGGACGCGCATCGTGTCGGGCCCGACGTTGTTCCCGGAGGAGTCGACCGTCACGTCCCAGGTCCCGTGGACGGCTCCCAGCGTGCCGAGCGTCCCCGAGACCGCCGTCACCGTGGTCGTCGACCCGTCCGGGTTCATCGTCGTCGCCGCCCCACCGTTGTTGACCGCGAGGGTGCCGTCGAGCATCAACGGAGGCGCCACCGCCGCGACGTGGACCCTCGCGTGATGGCCCCTCGACAGCAGCATCCTCCCTTCCAACCCCTCGAAACCGATCGACCGGACCTGCCTCATCCCCGCACCTCCCGCCATCCATGAACGGTCGGTCATCGCCCCGCGCGGCGCGGGCCTACTCGTCGGATCGGATCGCGGGGTTCGCCGACTTGGGCGATTCCCGCGGATTCTCTGGGACGTGATCCGGTCGGCGGGGCGGCCCGCGGATCACCTGGTGCCCTTGTCCTTCGGGCGGCGGCGGAACTTGACGAGCATCCGCCCCGACTTCTCCTCGGCCTCGAACCCGTCGGGCCGGGTGCCGTTCGGCTTGCCCAGGCAGACGGTCAGCTCGTCGCCGACGAGGCGGAAGACCGCCTCGTAGTCCATCGGGAACTCCGACGGCTTCCCGTCCTTCCCCGCCTGGATGTTCCGCACGGTGAAGAGGTTGAGGGTCTTCGGCTTCGCGTCGAGGTCGCGCTCCTTCACTTCCAGCTCGCAGAAGAGGCGATTGTCGAGGAGCAGGATGAACCAGCCGTAGGCGCCGGTGCCCGTCTTCGCGTCCGCCTTCGGTGCCAGGATGAGACACTCGTTGAACCCGGCGTCCTTCGACTCGACCTTCTTGCCCGAGTTCGTGACCGAGACGAGGTCCCAGCGGCCGACCAGGTCGCCCCAGTCGCCGCGGGATTCTTTTTCTTTCGCCTTCGCCTTCTCCTTCGTCTTGTCCTGGCCCGCCGACTCGCTCCGGCCGGCCCCGATCGCCCGCGGGGCGACGACGGCGAGCGGGATGAGGCCGGCGACCGCGACCACCGCGGCGGCCACGATCTTGCCGATTGCGTCGCGAAGCATGGCTCCGATCACTCCTTCCATCAGGGAGAACGCCGGGCCCGCCAGCAGGCGGGCCGCGACCCGGTCGCCGCCGGCCAGGAGCGCGGCGGCCTGCACGGTCGGGCCGACCAGCGGCGCCGGGAGGGCCGCCGGGGCGGACTTCGGGGCCGCGAGCGCGACGGTCGCCACGACCGTCGGCGCCAGGCCGCGGCGGGCCAGGCGATCGCGGAGCCGATCGCGGCCCCGGGCCAGTCGGCTCCGGACCGTGCCGACCGGGCATCCCAGCCGCGCCGCTGCCTCGTCGTGGGTCAGCCCTTCGAGGTAGCACAGGACCAACGGCGCCCGGAACGACCGGGGCAGACGATCCAGCTCCTCGTCGAGCACGACCCGCAGCTCGCGGCCCTCGGCCGCCGAAGCTTCGTGCGCCGACGTCTGCGACTCCGCGACGGCCGCGATTTGCTCCCGCTGCCGGCGCCGGCCCGACCGCAACCGGGCCCGCAGCGCCGCGTGTCGGGCGACCCGGTGCAACCAGGGGCCCAGCGAGGCGGAGCGGCGGACCGACCCGGCCCGCGATGCCAGGACGAGGAACGTCGCCTGGAACGCGTCGGCCGCGTCGGCCGGCTCACGGAGCAGCCGCCGGCAGGTCGCCAGGACCATCGGCCCGTGCCGTCGGACGATCGCCTCGAACGCCGCCCCGCCCGCCGCGTCGCGCCGTCCCACGAACCGCCCCAGCAACTCCTCATCCGACAACCCCGCCGTCGTCCCCGCCCCGAAGAGGACCCCGATCTCCCGCTCGACCGTCGCATTCCGCCCCACCATCATCCGGCCCCCGTTCCCCGCGCCGCGAGCCCATTCCTCGCCCGTTCCACCCCGAGAGAGTCCGGCCGACCCGCGACCAATCCCGCTTTCTTCCGGAATCTTCACGAGGCCCCGGATTCCCATCGTCGCACGGACGTCCCGCGATGGCCATCGAAAGCGCATCGGGATCTTCCCCCGGCGCGACGGGCTGGCAACGTTCCCGACATGGGACGACAATGGCCGACGATCGGGCGTCGGGATGCAAGGAATCCGTCGATTCAACGATGAAGGATATTCACATCATTTTCCCGATCCTCCTCCTTATACCTTGGTGCCCTTCGTGCCTTTGTGGTGAATCTCCCCCTTCCCCGATCGTCTTGCGCGAGGAGGCCCAACGGGTCGGCGTTCGCTTCCGGTTCGAGTCCGGCTCGCGCGGCAAGCACGACCTCGTGGAGATCATGGGGGGCGGGGTCGCGCTGATCGACGCGGACGGGGACGGTCGCCTGGACCTCTTCTTCTGCAATGGCGGGCCGATCGTCGACGGAGGGGACGATCCGCCGTGCCGGCTTTTTATCAACAAGGGAGACGGCACGTTCGCCGACGCGACCGCGAAGGCCCGGGCGCCGGGGCCGTCGTATGCGATGGGGGCGGCGGTCGGTGATGTCGATGGCGACGGCAAGGATGACCTGTTCGTGACCGGCTGGCGCGACCAGCGGCTCTACCGCAACCTCGGCGGGGGCCGTTTCGAGGACGTGACCGATCGCGCCGGGTTGGAGTCGAATGCGTGGAGCACCTCCGCGGCGTTCGCCGACCTCGACGGCGACGGCGATCTCGATCTTTATGTTTGCAATTACCTCGATTTCGATCCCCGGCGCGCCCCGGTCTGCCTCGCCCCCGACGGCCGCCGCGACTACTGCGGCCCCGAGGACTTCGCCTCGCAGGCGGACCGCCTCTACCGCAACAATGGCGACGGAATATTTGATGACGTCACGAAAGACGCCGGCATCGACCTGCCCGACGGGCGCGGGCTCGGCGTCCTGATCGCCGACCTGGTGGGGGACGGCAAGCCGGACATCGTCGTGGCGAACGACGGCACGGCGTGCTGGCTGTTCGAGAACCGCGGAGGATTGCGGTTCCGCGAGGTCGGCCGCGCGGCCGGGGTCGCGTTCGACGGCGCGGGCGAGCCGCTGGCGGGCATGGGCGTCGCGCTCGGCGACCTCGACGGCGACGGCCGCTCGGACCTCGTCGTGACCAATTTCCTCGGCCGCTCGACCGTCGCCTTCCGCGCGCTGGGCCGCGATCAATACATCGACGCTTCGACGACCTTCGGACTCAAGGCCGCGACGCGCGACGTGCTCGGCTTCGGCGTCGCATTGGCCGACTTCGACGCCGACGGTCGCCTCGACCTGATCCAGGCCGACGGCCACGTCCTCGACCGCGACCGGCTCGGCGTCCCGTTCGCGATGAAGCCGACGCTCCTGCGGAACGTCGGCAAGCGGCTGGTCCGCTCGGAGGGCGCGTCCCCCTGGTTCGATCGGCCCATCCTCGGCCGCGGCCTGGCCGTCGGCGACCTCGACGGCGACCTCCGCCCGGATGCGGTCGTCGCGGCCCTCGACGCCCCGGCGGCGTTGCTCCGCAACAAATCCGGGGGTGGCCACTTTTTGGTCGTCGACCTCGACGGCCGGTCGGCCGTCGGGGCCCACGTCCGCGCGACGGTCGGCGGCCGGACCCTGGTCCGCGACGCCGTCGCCGGCGGCAGCTACCTCGCGGCGTCTGACCGCCGGATCTACCTCGGCCTCGGCGACGCGCGCCGCGTCGATCGCCTGGAGATCGCGTGGCCCTCGGGGCGCGTCGAGTCGTGGGAAGGGCTCGAAGCGGGCAAGGTGGCGAGGCTCGTCGAGGGGAGCGGGAAGAACCGCTTGAGCCCGTTGCAAGGGCCCTCGAGCACGGCCCAGGACAAGGCGGCGGCGAGGTAGGTCGCGCCGAGCGTCGCCAGGAAGACGAGCAGAGACGTCGGTGTCGACCACGCCACGATCGCCCGACCGAGCCGCGCGGTGACGAAGGGCCGAACGACGTAGAAGATCGGCATGTGCAGGAGATACATCGCATAGCTGCGCCGGCCCAGGGCGCGGAGGGTCCGGCACGAGAGGACGGGGACGAGCGTCGAGCCCGGCCCGGCCGTGACGACCAGGGCGATCACCGCGGCGAAGCCGAGCGCGAGGGCCGTCGTGCCGGGGCCGAGGATCGCGGCGGGGCCCTGCCAGACGTGGAAGTGTCCCAGGACGGCGACCATCCCCGCCAGGACGACGCCGCTCCCGCCCGCGATCCAGCGGGACCAATCTCGAAGCCGTTTTCGCAATCCCGGCTCGCGCGCGAGGGCCGCCACGAGGCCGCCCGCGGCGAAGGCGTCGAGTGCCGAAGGCATCCACGTGTACGCGACTTCCGGCCGCGCCAGGCCGGCCAGGACGGCGACCCGCCAGCACAACGACGCCGGCACCATCGCCGCGAAGAGGCCGATCAACCCCCGACGCGGCACGGTCGCGACCAGGAAGGGCCACATCAAGTAAACCTGCTCCTCGACCGCCAGCGACCAGAGCGGCCCGAGCGCCCCGACCA
This sequence comes from Isosphaeraceae bacterium, assembly GCA_035551935.1. Taxonomy (GTDB): domain Bacteria; phylum Planctomycetota; class Planctomycetia; order Isosphaerales; family Isosphaeraceae; genus DASZMJ01. The sequence goes on along the minus strand of DASZMJ010000521.1, from coordinate 8,799 downwards.
GGGGGCCGACGGGCACGACCTCGGGCATGTTCGTCAGGAAGGCCCAGATCGGCCAGGTCGCGACGCGCGGCGAATCCGGCCCGGTTGGCAGCCGTTGCGCCACCCCGGGGGCGATGAGGTGATTGGCCAGGAGGAGGACATAGTACAACGGGGCGATCCGCAGGAACCGGCGCGCGTAGAAGTGGCGGTAATACGACCGATCGCCCCTCGCGTCGAGGAGGATGCCGGTGATGAGGAACCCCGAGAGGACGAAGAAGAGGTGCACGCCCGCCCAGCCGGCCTCGACGACGGCCGCGATCAGCCGGGCGCCGATGGTCGTGCGCGCGGTCGGGTAGGCGTGATGGAGCAGCACCAACACGATGGCCAACCCGCGCAGGCCGTCGAGCGCGGGGACGTGGCGCCCTTGGGCTGGGTCGACGCGCGCGATCATCCCTGACCTCCCGGCAACCGTCCCGATCGTGGCCCCGAAGCATCCGACGATCGGCCCGGTCTGGCAAGGCCAAAGGCGGCGTCGCGAGCGGCCGAGAGCCCGTTGACCGGCCGCGCGGGGGGGCGTAGGATCGACGCGGAAGCGGTCGTCGGGCCGATCGGAAGGCGATGCCAAAGGGGGTGGTCATGTCGGGCGTCAATCGTCGGACGTTCCTCGCGGGTGCGGGGGCGGGGGCGGCGGCCCTGGCCGTCGGCCGGGGCACCAGGGCCGCGGGGCCGAACGACCGCATCCGCGTCGCCGTCGTCGGCATCCGGGGGCGCGGCGGCAGCCACATCGACGGGTTCTCCAACCACAAGGACACCGAGGTCGCGGCGCTCTGCGACGTCGACGCGCGGCTGTTCGGCGAGCGGGTCAAGAAGGTCGAGTCGAAGACCGGCAAGGCCCCCAGGATCGTCGGCGACCTCCGGCGGGTCATGGACGACAAGGAGATCGACGTCGTCTCGATCGCCACGCCCGACCACTGGCACGCCTTGGCGGCCGTCTGGGCGTGCCAGGCGGGCAAGGACGTCTATGTCGAGAAGCCGGTCAGCCACGACCTCCGCGAGGGTCGGAAGATCGTCGAGGCCGCCCGCAAGTACGGCCGGGTCGTCCAGGCCGGCACCCAGAGCCGCAGCGCCGAGGGGGTGATCGAGGCGATCGAGTTCCTCCGCTCGGGCAAGCTCGGGCCGCTCTACCTGGCCCGCGCGCTCTGCTACAAGCGGCGCGACTCGATCGGCCACAAGGCCGACGCGGCCGCGCCCGACGGCGTCGACTACAACCTCTGGCTCGGCCCCGCGCCCGAGCGGCCGTTCAACCCCAATCGCTTCCACTACGAGTGGCACTGGTTCTGGGACTACGGCACCGCCGACCTCGGCAACCAGGGGGTCCACCAGATGGACATCGCCCGCTGGGGCCTGGGCAAGGCCGAGCTGCCCACCCGCGTCCAGTCCAGCGGCGGCCGGTTCGGCTACAAGGACGACGGCGAGACCCCCAACACCCAGGCCGTCGCCTTCCGCTACGACGACTGCCTCCTCGAGTTCGAGGTCCGCGGCCTGCCCACCAACGACGAGAAGGGGGTCAAGGTCGGCAACCTCTTCTACGGCCCCGAGGGCTGCCTCGCGATCAACGGCAGCCGCTGGGCGACCTACCTCGGCCACAAGGACGAGCCCGGCCCCAAGGGCGGCGGCCACGGCGCCGAGCAGTCGCACTTCGACAACTTCGTGAAGGCCGTCCAGGCCCGCAAGCCCGAGACGCTCCACGCCGAGATCCTCGAGGGACACCTCTCCAGCGCCCTCTGCCACCTCGGCAACGTCGCGTACCGCGTCGGCCGGGCCGTCGAGTTCGACCCGAAGGCCGAGTCGTGCCCGCACGACAGCGAGGCCGACGCCCTCCTCGGCCGCTCCTACCGGCCGCCCTTCGTCATGCCGCAGAGCGTCTGAGGCGTCGGGGCGAGGCGGTCGATCATTCTCTACTCCTTACGGAGGGTGGCAGCCGTGCGGAAGGCGTGGACGGCGTTGCTGGCGGTCTCGGCCCTGGCCTCGCCGGCGTGGGCCCAGGACCGGAAGGGGGCCGGGGAGTTCAAGTCGCTGGAGGCCCTCCACGAGGACTACTCCAAGCGGCTCGTCGAGCTCGACCGCCGCCGGATCGACGACCTCGGCCGCCTGGCGGCCAGGGCCGAGGGGGACGAGGCCGCCGCGGCCTATCGCGAACTGTTCAGCACCGCCATCGGCCGCGAGCTCTACGACGCGGCCGAGCCCTTCGCCAGGAAGGCCCTGGCCGACGCCTCCGTCGGCGGCGAGACCCGGGTCCTCGCCGCCTTCGTCGCGCTGATGGCCAAGGCCGACCGCGGACAGCTCGACGAGTCGCTCGAAGACCTCTCCAACTACGTCACCGAGAACCGCGCCCAGGGGGGGAAGCCGCTCGACGAGAACCTCACCCTGACGCTCGGCGAGGCCTACCTCCAGCGCCTGATCCGGGGCCGGCGGTACGACCTGGCCCGCAAGCTCGGCAGGATCGCCTCGGGGAGCAAGTCGAAGCTCGTCCGCGACCACTTCGCCAAGCGGATGGCCGCCCTCGCCCTGCTCGGCAAGCCGGCGCCGGCCCTCTCGGGCACCGACGCCGACGGCAAGCCCGTGCGGCTCGCCGACTTCAAGGGCAAGGTCGTCCTCGTCGACTTCTGGGCCACCTGGTGCCCCCCCTGCGTCGCCGCCATCCCCGAGCTGGCCGCCCTCGACGCCCAGTTCGGCAAGAAGGGCCTGGTCATCCTCGGCGTCAACCTCGACGCCCAGCGCCAGGACGTCGGCACCGTCGCCAAGGCCCGGCCGATCGTCCGCCGCTTCCTCGTCGAGAACCGCGTCACCTGGCGCAACCTCGTCGCCGGCCCCGGCGGCAACGACCCCGCCCGTGCCTTCGGCGTCGAGGAGATCCCCGCCAACTTCCTCATCGGCCGCGACGGCAAGGTCCTCGGCACCGAGCTCGGCGGCGACGAGCTCGCCAAGGCCGTCGCCGAGGCCCTCGGCGAGAAGAAATGACCGATTGCCGATGGCAGATGACGAATAGATATTCTGTCATCTGCCATCGGATCCCATTCTCGATTCGAAGCCCGTCCTACGACGCCTTCCCCTTTGCGTCCGGCTCGGGCTCGGCCAGGTTGTCGAGGAAGTAGTCGAGCGAGTTGAGGAAGTCGCGGAGGCGGTTGCCGACGGCGCGGGCGGTCTGCTGGCGGACGAGCCGAAGCGCCGGCTGGCCGTAGTCCTGGAGCCGGTTCTTCGCCTCGGCCACCAGCGTCACCGAGGCCTTGCCGCCGTTGGCCTGGGCGTCCTTCAGCGCGGCGTCGACGGCCGTGTCGACCTCGTCGCGGTACCGGTTCTTGGGGGCGATCTCGGGCCATCGGAGCGTGCCGTCGTCGTTGAACATGCCGTTGCGGGGCAGGAGGGCCGTCACCGGGACCTCCTCGCCGGGCAGGCCGATGCGGGCGCCGGTCTTGGGGCTGTACTTCTCCTGGATCGCCTGGTACTGCTTCATGTTCGACAGGGCCTGGCCGACCGCCTCCTGCTGGAAGAGGTTGGCCTGCTGGTAGGCGTTGACGGCCTGCGCGGTCTGGACGTTGTAGCGGCTGACGTTCAGCGCGTACATCTGCTGCCTGTACGCCCACTGGTCGAACGGCGACATGCCCATGCCGAAGAACGGGTTGCCCCAGCCGTAGCCGAAGCCATATCCGGGCCAGCCCCAACCCATGCTGTAATAGGGGCTGTAAAGGCTGTAGCCGTAGTAGGGCCAGCCCCAGCCCCAACCCAGGCCGCCGTAGCCGGGGTAGAACGAGCGGTAGCCCCCCCAGTTGCCGCCCCAGATGCCCGGGCCGCGGAAGCCGAGGTTGCCGTAGTGCGCCCCGATGGCGCCGCCGACCCCGCCACCGAAGTGGCCGCCGCCGCCCCGCTGCGCACCGGCGTCGCCCGCCGGCGCCAGCACCAAGGCCGCCGCCAGCACCGCCGCCCCGATCCGCCCGCGCCTGACGCCCATCGTTGTCACCCCTCGTCCGCGGCCCCGATCGTCCCGAGACGAACCCCCTCCCAGAGATACCACCCCCCTGCCCTTCCCGCAACTCCCGAAAAGTGCTGAGTGCTGAGGGACGAGTGCTGAGTGAAACGCGCTCGCCTTCGACACCCACCAAGAAGTGGGCCGGACTGGAGTCCGAAGGTCACGAGGCCCGGCGGTCGCCACGAGGATGTTTCCACTCAGCACTCGGCACTTTTCCCCTCAGACCTTCCGGTGCGGGGTCGTGGCCGCGCGGCCGCCGTCGGGGAGGTCGACGATGGTGTAGTCGCCGAAGAGGTTGGGGCTCTCGGCCTGGAGGAGGGTCAGGACGGCCAGCGCGACCTTGCGGATCTCGGCGTCGGCGGCGACGTCGCCGCGCATCTCGATGAAGTGCCGCAGGGCGCGGGCGTTGGCCGTCACGAAGATCTTCGTCTCGGTCGCGTTGGGCAGCACGCTCCGCGCCGCCTCGCGCGCCTTCTTCCGCCGCGACGTCCGGTCCTCGACGTCCGCGAACGCCTCCATGAGCCCCTCGGCCAGCTCGCGGTACGCCCGCTGGCTGTGGCCGATCGCGTCGAGCCAGACCCGGTGCAGGTCCGGATCGGCCGCGATCGCGTCGGGCTCGACGAAGTCGCAGGTCGATTCGTCGACGAAACGCTGACTTAATTGAGAATATCCAAAACCCGCACGATGTCTCACCAATTCATGGGTGAATGACCGGCTCACGCCGGCGATGACGAGGTTGAAGACGGCGTGCTCGAGCACCGAGCCGTGCCCCACCTCGAGGATGTGGCCGATGTACGCGGCGTTGCCGCCGGGACGGGGCTTCGCGAACGACATATAACAGAGTCGTCCCGCGACCTCGACGAGCCTCTCGCCGGCCTCGTCGGTGTCGGTGGACCAGCGGCTGACGCCGTGGTCGTCGAGGAAGCGGCCGAGCGCCGCGTCGTCGATCGCCTGGCGGCCGACGAGGTAGACGCGGGGCTCGCGGATGATCCGGGCGGCGGGCTCGTCGGCTTCGGTCGCCATCGCGGGGCCTCCCTCCGTGGTCGCGGTCGGCGCGGGGTGTCTCCCGCGCGGAATCCCGCGTATCATACGGGCTGGTCGCCGATCGCGGAACGGCAATCGGGCCGTCGGGGACGAGCAAGCATGAGGAAGATCCGGCTCCAGAAGGGGGCCGGCGACCGGCTCCGCGAGCGGTTCGCCGCCGACCTCAACGACGCCCAGCGCGAGGCGGCGACGGCCCCCGACGGCTGCAACCTGATCCTCGCCGGACCCGGATCGGGCAAGACGCGGGTGATCATCTATCGGGTGGCTTACCTGATCGCCCGCGGCGTGCCGGCCGAGTCGATCCTGCTCGTGACGTTCACCCGGCGCGCCGCCCGCGAGATGCTCGGCCGGCTCGAGGCGCTCGTCGGCGCGGGCTCGGCGCGGGTCTGGGCGGGGACGTTCCATCACATCGGCAACCGCATCCTCCGACGCGCCGCGGGCGTGCTGGGTTTCGGGCCGAACTTCACGATCCTCGACGGCGAGGACCAGCGCGACCTCGTCCGCCTGGCGATGGAGGACGCGGGCCTCGTCGGCACCGGCCGATTGGCGCCGAAGCCGGCGGCCGTCCAGCACCTCATCAGCCTGGCCTTCAACGCGCGGAGGCTCCTGGCCGACCTCGTCGCCGAGCGCCAGCCAGGCCTGGCCGACTGGCTGCCGCAACTCGAGGAGACATCCACCGCCTACGCCGCCCGCAAGAAGGCGGCCAATGCGCTCGATTACGACGACCTGCTCGGCGAGTGGGCCCGCTTGATTGCCGAGTTCCCCGACCAGCTCGCCGCGCAGGGGCGGCAGTTCCGCCACGTCCTCGTCGATGAGATGCAGGACACGAACCTCGTCCAGATCGACCTCGTCGAGACGATCGCCCGCGCCGGCGCCGGCAACCTGACGGCCGTCGGCGACGACGCCCAGTCGATCTACCGGTTCCGGGGCGCGAATTATGATAATATCCTGAAGTTCCCCGAGCGCAACCCCGGCGCGCGGGTCTACCGGCTCGAGGTCAACTACCGGTCGACGCCCGAGATCGTCGCGTTCACGAACGCGTCGATCGCCCACAACACGAGCGGATTCCCCAAGACGCTCGTCTCGGCGCGGGAGGGCGGGCCGAAGCCGGTGGTCGTCGCGGCGAGCGACGCCTACGAGGAGGCCGACTTCGTCTGCCAGGAGATCCTCGACCTCCGCGAGCGCGGCCTCGACCTCGGCCGGATCGCCGTCCTGTATCGGAACCACCACGACAGCATCTTGCTCCAGGGCGAGCTCGTCAGCCGCGGGATCACCTACACGGTCCGGAGCGGCCAGCGGTTCTTCGAACAGGCTCATATTAAAGATGTGCTGGCTTATCTTCGTGTTTTGGTCAATCCGCGCGACGAGCCGGCGTGGCGGCGGCTGCTGGTGCTCCTGCCGGGGGTCGGGCCGGCGAAGGCATCGGCGGTGTATGGACGACTGGCACAATCGGCCGACCCGCTCGCGGAGCTGGAGTCGTCGGGGACGATGGCGACGTTGCCGACGCGGTCGAAGGGGCCGTTCGCCGGGTTCGTCGCCGACCTGCGGGCCGTCCGCGCGGCGCGGCCCGAGTCGGACCCGGCCGCGGCCATCGGCGCGATCCTGAAGGGGGGCTATCCGGCGACCGTCCGGGCCCTCTACGAGCGGCCCGACAACCGGATCGCCGACATCGAGCAGCTCGCGGCGCTCGCCCGTCGCTTCGACAGCCTCGAGCGCTTCACCGCCGACCTGATGCTGGCCGGCGACGTCTACGGCATGGACTCGGTCGAGTCCGCCGAGGCGGGCGAGGTGCTCGTGTTGAGCACGATCCACCAGGCGAAGGGCCTGGAGTGGTCGCGCGTCTTCATCCCCCGCCTGATCGACGACGGCTTCCCGAACCGCCGAGCCCTGGCCGAGCCGGGGGGCGAGGACGAGGAGCGCCGGATCTTCTACGTCGCCGTCACCCGCGCGATGGACGAGCTGTTCCTGTCGTATCCCCTGAGCGTCGCCCGCGGCGGCCTCGGGCCGACGACCCTGACGACGCGGAGCCGCTTCCTCGACGAGATCGACCCCGAACTCGTCGAGCCCGCCGAGCTCGAGACCGACCTCGACCTCGGCCCGACCGGCCCCGTCCCCTGAGCCGGCGCCGGGCCCCTTCGGCGCGACCGTCAAGGCCGGGCGCGCGGGGTCGCGCCGAGCGGCCGATTCGCTCAATGATCGCCCGCGGCCGTCCCGATGAAACGATCGCCCCCGCGCGCCGGGCCGGCAATGGCCCTCCAACGACCCGAGGGAAAGGCCCCGATGACCCGCCGACCGCAGAACCGTTTCGTGCCGCGCCACCTCGCGCTCGAGGGCCGTGAGCTCCTCTCCGTCGCGACGCCGCATCCCCACGCCGCCCAGCTCCACCAGGCGCAGGTCTCCGCCCACAGGCCCCCCCACTTCGAGATCCGGCTCGCCTCGCCGGCGGCCACCTCGCTGAGCCTCCGCCTGAACCTCTCGCAGCAGATCACCGCCCGCGTGAACCAGTCGTTCCAGGCGTTCCTCTATAACTACCTCGGCCAGTCGATCACGATCCCCGGCTCGAACGAGGTGCTGCCGAATCGGTCCGGCGCCGCCGCGGGGACGTCGGCCGGCACCGGCTCCGGCGCCAACCAGGGCGGCGCCGGCTCCGGCGGCGGCGGCTTCAACGGCGGTGGCAACGGCATCGGCACCCCGTCGAACATCAGCGGCGGGACCGGCACCATGCCGGCGAGCCCGGCGACCCCGGTCGGGACGATCCCCGACCCGCCGACCTTGCCGAACTTCATCGCGCAGGTGGAGACCCAGGTCGACGACGCCTTGCGGACCTTCCAGATCAACAACAACCGGCCGCAGCCGTCGATCCAGGCCAGCATCCGCGTCTCGCCGCTGGCCGACCTGGCGCTCGTGCCGTTCGCCAACCAGCAACTCGCTCAGATGGAGGCGACGATCGCCGCCCACCCGCCCCAATTCGCCGCCGACGGGACGATCACCAACCCGCAGCCGTTGGCCGCGGTGAAGTCGGCGTACACCGCCATCCTCAACGCGATCGCCGAGTTCAGCGTCCACCCGACCCTCTTCACCTCGCCATCGGACTTCTACATCAACTCCACCGCCAACTTCCCCCTGACCTTCACCGGCACCCCCGCCAACACCGGCTCCGGCTTCTTCGTCCGCGGCCCCGGCGGCGCCCCGCTGGTCGGCGCCCGCCGCTGACCCGCCGCGCACCCCGGACGTCGCCGACCCTTTCGGATCAGCTTTCACTGATAGGAAGCGGCCATCCGAGGCCCGACTTCGGGCCTCAGGACCGCCGCGGCGGGGCCGTCGCGGTCGGCGGCGCCACGCCGACGACGACCGAGGACGCCGGCCGGGGCGTCGTGGGCAAGGGTATTTCATCCAAGACCATTACGTAGTCGTAAGTTGCATCATCCTTCGGTTCGTTCCGCGCCGGCGTTTCGGGGGCCGGCGGGGTGGGCTCGGGGGGCGTCCACGCGGGCTCGTTCTCGCTGCTGGAGAGGATCCGGCCGTAGAGTTTGAGGCGCGCGTTCTTGCACGCGATCAGCGCCGTCGAGAGCTGGCGGAAGCTGCGCTGGTGGTCCTGCAGGTAGCGATGCCGCCGCGACCCCTCGTCCGACGTGTCCACCGCCGCCGCGTCGAGGACCTGTCGCCGCTGCTCGGCCTCCTCGGCCTCCAGCTCCGGAAGGATCGTTCGCAGCGCCTCGAGCTCGGTGGCGATGATGGCGCGGAGCCGC
>DASZMJ010000520.1:0-9176 GCA_035551935.1 Isosphaeraceae bacterium | reverse complement strand
GCACAGGCGATGCTCCACGTCCGGGCTCTCTACCTCAACGACCAGTGGGAGGAGTTCCACGAGCACCGTGTGGAGAGGGAGCAAGCCCGACTGTACACGAGACCTGCGGCATAGCGCTCAGCGGGTTACGCCCTAATCAATCGCGACCTACCCGCTCCAATTCCGTGTGGCGTGAGGCGACCTCAACAAGCACCCTGGTCTCGAAGATCAATTGCCCGACCTCGTCGAGCCCCTTGACCTCGACGCCCAATTCCCCACGGAAGTCGGGCTGATCGGAGGGATCGTACTCGACGCGGAGCATCGCCTCCCCGTTCGGCGCGACCGTCACTGGTACCGGCGCGAGGCGGATGCAAGGGCACGTCGTCTCGACGCGGGCGACGGTCAGCGGCTCGGAGCGGCGATTCCGCAGCGTGAGTATCCCGCGCGCCGATTCACCCGGCGCCAAGGTGCCGAGCGGAAGCGACTCGGGGGCGTCGATCAACGGTGACGATTGCGAAGGGGGGGGGGGCTTGTGCCGGTCGGGGCGAGGCGTCGGTCGGGGTGCAGGCGATCGGCCCGAACGCCGGGAGGACCCAGGCGAGGTGTCGGAGCCGGTTGTGCCTGACGAGGCCGTGCGCCATAACGAAGCCGCCTCTCGACCCGGTTGCGGAATCGATTGGAGCGGACGATGGACGTTGAGATATTACAAGTGCCGGACGGGTATGGCAAGCCCCTGCCCGCCTTTTCTTTCGTATTGGCATCTCCGAATGTGGGACGGCCAGGGTTGATGGTCACCGCCCCGACGACGGGTCCGGGTCGCGGTCGCCGAGGCCGCCCTTGAGCGGGACCTTGCGGACGGGCTTCGGCGCGGGGGGCGTGTCGGGTTCCTCGTCTTCCGGCTCGGGCGCCGGGGCGGTGGGCTGGGGACGAAGCGTCAAGGAGATCCGCTTCACGTCGGGCTCGACCTTGAGGATGCGGACCTCGACCTCCTGGCCCGGCTGGACCGCGTCCTTGACGCGGAAGACGCGCTTCGGGCCGAGCTCGGAGATGTGGATCAGGCCCTCGATGCCGGGCGCCAGCTCGACGAAGGCGCCGAAGTCCATCAGCTTCGTCACCTTGCCCTGGATCGTCGCCCCGCGCGGGAACCGGTCCTCGACCTCGTCCCAGGGGTCGGGCAGGAGCTGCTTGAGCCCGAGGTTGACCTTCTGCTTCTCGCGGTCGATCTTGAGGACCTTGACCTCGACCTCCTGGCCGACCTTGACGAGGCTGCCGGCGTCGCCGGCGCGGGCCCAGCTCATGTCGGCGACGTGCAGCAGGCCGTCGACGCCGCCGATGTCGACGAAGGCGCCGAAGTCCTTGACCGACCGAATGACCCCCTTGCGGACCTGCCCCTCGTCCAGCTCCTTCCAGGTCTTCTCGCGCTGCTCGGCCCGCTCGCGCTCCTGGAGTTCCCGGCGCGAGACGACGAGGTTCTTCTCGCGCCGGTTGGCCTCGGTGACGACGACCCGGAGGCGCTGATTGATATAAGCCGACGTCTCCTCGACGCGGTTCAGGTCGATCTGGCTGATCGGCAGGAAGCCGCGGATGCCGTCGACGTCGACCTCGAGTCCCCCCTTGACCGACCTCGTCACCCGAGCCTCGACGACCAGCCCCTTGCGCAGGTTCTCCCAGGTCGCCTCGACGGCCGCCCCCTTCAGGGAGAGGATGAGCAGCCCCTCCTCGGCGTCGAAGCGGTCGAAGACGACGTCGATCATGTCGCCGGGATTGGGCAAGGCGGCGCCGAACTGCTCGACGGGGACGACCCCCTCGCTCTTGGCGCCGAGGTCGACGAAGACGCTCTTGCCGCGGACGGCGATGACCTTCCCCTTCTGGTCGCCCGGCCGCTCCTCCTGGCCCCGGCCCGGCTGGGGCACGTGCTCGCGGTCGGCGGCGCGGGTCCGGCCGCGGGTCTCGACGTCGAAGGCCACCGGGTCGAACCCCTCCAGGGCCGCCTCGAGCTCGGCCTCCAGGCCCTCGTCCCACTGCCGCTTCAGCGACACCTCCGGCTTCGGCCGGTCCGTCGGCCTCGCGGTGGCCCGCTCCAACATCTCGTCGATCGCCTCGTCACGCGGGCTCGGTTCCGACATCGTCGAAGATCCTTGCTAATCATCGGAGATGAGATTTGCCACAGAGGACACGGAGAAGAGGGAAGAAAGAAAATGCTTCAATTTATATCGATTTTTTCCTTCTTCTCCGTGTCCTCTGTGGCGAATCTCTTCAATCCACCAATTCCAGGGTCGCCCAGAGGCTCGGGTCCTCGCCGATCGGGAACTCGCGGCCGACGGTGAGGGGGAGGGTGTCGCGGTTGGGGTCGTGGATGAGGTAGTTGAAGCCGAGGCGGCGGTTGGTCTCGGGGTCGAAGCCGTGCAACGCCGCGGCGGGGAGCCACATTTCGAGCCGCCAACCCTTGCGATGACGCTCGGCGGCGGCGCGGACGAGGCCGCGGGGGGCGGTCGGGGCGTCGGCCTGGGCGCGGGCGATCTTGGCCTGGGTGACGTCGACGGCCAGGTCGTCTCCCTTCCGCGCCGACGTGATCGTGGCGCGGAAGCGGTGGCAGAACCGGGTGGCGCGGTGGACGTCGCGGGTGTCGCGGGTGTCGACCCAGAACTCGGCGCCGTCGAGGCCCTCGCCCTCGGGCCGATTCGGGTCGGTCGCGATCGGCCCGAGCTTCTGCGGCACCTCGACGGCCAATGCCAGGCCGTCCGGGTTCCACGCCGCGCGGACCTCCGCCCAGGGGTTGCGGCCTTCGAGGGCGTCGAAGCCGGCCAGGGCGCAATCGGCGGGCAGGTCGAGCAGCCGCCCTTTCGGGCGCGGCATGGCGTCGACCCGCCGGCACGGCAATGCGACGCGGAACCAGAAGGCCTGCGGGATCAGGGGGGTGGGCATCGCGGGCGATCCCTCGCGACTCGTCGCGGGCCCGGCCGAGAACGGGGACTGGCTCCGAGTCTTCGAGGTGCCAGTCGCCGTTCTCGGCCGGGCCTCCTGCGAACGGAATTATTCGAGATAGTTGTCCGCGGGCGGCTTCTTGGCGAATGGCGGCGGTCGGAAGATGGCCCCGAGCAGGGCGCTGATGCCCAGCACGATGAACAGCGCGCCGATCGGCGCGCCGGTGGCGAACCAGATGCCCAGGCCGAACATCCAGAGCGCCCCTTGCGAGGCGTACCAGGCCCGGCCCTCGGCCAGGGCCTGCACGATCATGCCGGCGCCGATGACGAAGAGGATGCCCGGCCACCAGTAGCCCGTGATCAGGAGCACGCCCAGGCCGATCAGCCAGACCGCCCCCGAGATCTCGTCGGCCCGCCGCCGTCGAAGGTCCATGACTGTCCCCGGCTCCAACCGCTCCACCCCACCCCTCGGCACGGCCACGCGGCGCGCCCACGACGCACAGCACTTCGTCGCCGACCCGTCGTTCTTCGCGCCGAGCTCGTTCCGTTCGCATCGATTGTACACGAGCGGCCCGACCCAACGCCACCGCCAATCGCCCCTCCCGAAACCCCTCGACACGCCCCCGCCCACCCTCAAGGAGGTGGGCATGGCCGCCGGCCCTTGTGAACAAAAGTGGTCGGTGGGTTCGTTCGGAGAGCGTGGGGGCCGGCGGCCGGGGACCGGGGGCTGGGGTGGTCGGTGGGTTCGTTCGGCGCCGGGACGAGGCCAACAGCCAACTTCCTGGATCTCTCCTCCATTTTTCGCCCAAATCACCCATTTCCCCCAGGTTTGGGTTCGTTCGGCGCCGACTGGCCGGAAATGGGTTCGTTTTGGCGGCGCCGAGGCCCGAATTGGGTTCGTTTTTTCCGCCACGGGCCCCGAAGTGGGTTTGTTTCGCGCCGACGCCTCGTCCTGCGCCCGCCCGCGTCCCCGGCCCCATCGACCGAAGTGGCTTCGTCTCGCGCCGCGACGGCCTCGATCCACGATCCCCGTGCCCCTGGGCGAAGTGAACAAAAGTGGTCGGTCGGTTCGTTCCGAAAAATCGGGGCCGAGGGTCGAGGTCGCTGGCTCGGAATCCAACCCCGGCGGCCACCATCCTCGGCAACGGCCGACCCCAGGGAGATGGTGGGCACGCCCGGCGGAGACTGTTCCGAGCGAATTCCGCCGGCGCGGCGTTCCTGGGGTCGCGTGACATCAAGCATGGTTCCATGATCTGTTCGCGCCGCGGCCCCATCGTCTCGTCTCCTCTGCGCAACGGCACCGGGCCCATCAACCCGTCCGAACCGAGGTCTTCGGCACTCCTGGGCGAGAGTCGGGCGCACACGAGGCCCCTCCCGAGGTCGTTCCCTCCCCTCCCTAGTTGGAATCCCGGCCGGAAACCGGCGGGAAAAACGCGCGGGCCCGCCATTTGCCGGGAGTATCCACGGGATTATCATGGGAATGTTCCATGAATATGATGGGTGCATCGCCCCCGTTCCCGCGTCTGGCAACGCGATGGAGGTTCGTTGCTTTCGGGCAACATGGGTTGGGTGGATTCTTGTAGAGGATGGATGCCGCCCGTAGGATGCGCTCGATCCTTAGATCTTGCCGCGCGACGGGATGCCGCGGTGGACCGCGGCGCCTTGCGGCGTCGCCCCCTTCGACGTCCGACGATCTCCCGATCCCGCCGGCCTTCGCGGTGCGGAAGCGGATTCCAGGATCGTCGCCCTGCCCACCCCGGTCCGGGCGCGATCGCGGAGGCCCCAGGGATGCGCACTTCTCCCGAACTCCCTCCCCGCCCCACCCATCGCCCGCGCGCCGACCGCCCCCGGCCCGCGCGGAGGCCCCGCCGCGCCTGGCTCGTCGAGGCGCTGGAGGGCCGGGCGCTGCTGAGCGTGGTGAGCAACGCCAACGACAGCGGCCCCGGGTCGCTGCGCGACGCCATCGACACCGCCGCGCCCGGCGACGTCATCACCTTCGACCCGACGCTCAACGGGTCGACGATCGGCCTCTCGTACGGCCTGGAGATCAAGACCGACCTGACGATCCAGGGCCTCGGCGCCTCGGACCTGACCGTCGACGGCGGCGGGAACGGCACCGTCTTCACCGTCGACGCGGGGGTCACCGCGACGATCTCCGGCCTGACGATCACCAACGGAGAGGTCTTCGTGGATGACCCGCGCGGCGACTCGGGCGGCGGGGGCGGCATCCTGAACATGGGGTCGTTGACGCTCGACGATTCCACGGTTTCGAATAACTTCGTCCATGTCGGCGGCGGCTTCCTCCAGGATTTCCCGGTCTACGGGGGCGGCATCTGGAACGACGGCGGCACTCTGACCGTCGTCGGCAGCACGATCACGGGCAACGGCCTCGAGTCAATTAGCGTGTACGACACCAGCAACTACCCCGGCGACGATGCCCCGCCGGCCGAGGGCGGGGGCATCGCGAGCACCGGCGGCGACGTGACCATCGAGGGGAGCACGATCTCGGGGAACGCGGCGGCAGGCATCGATGTGTTCGTGCAGCAGCAACCCCCCGGCTTGCCGGGGGCCTGGGGCGGCGACGCGGCCGGTGGCGGCATCGCGGTCACCGCCGGCCGGCTGCTGGTCCTCGATAGCACCGTCAGCGGCAACTCCGCCACCGGCGCCAACGGCGACTTCGGGGGGCCCGGCGGGTACCAGTTCTTCACGCCGGACGGCAAGGACGGCGGCAACGGCGGGATGGCCGTCGGCGGCGGCATCGAGGTCGCCGGCGGCACCGCGACGATCGAGTCGAGCACGATCACCGGCAACTCCGCGACCGGCGGCTCCGGCGGCTCCGGCGGCGACGCCGACACCAGCGGAGACCTTTCGCCTTACCCATATTCGAGCTACGACGGCGGCGCCGGCGGCCGCGGCGGATCCGCCGCTGGCGGCGGGATCAACGTCGAGGCCGGCGCGGGCCCCGTCGCCGTCACCGCGAGCTCGGTCACGGCGAATACAGCCCAAGGGGGGCTCGGCGCGCCGGGAGGCGCCGGCGGGGTGGGCGAGACCTACGATCAAGACGGCAACACCATCCCGATCATCGGCAACGAGGGCGCGGATGGCAGCGGCGGCTCGACGGCCGGGGGCGGGGTCGCCGGCGGCGTGGGCCTGACGGTCCTCAACACGACGATCACCGGCAATCAGACCTTCGGCGGCAACGTTGCGCCCGACGACAACTCCGGCGGCGGCGGCAATGCCGTCGGTGCCAATCTCTCCGGCGATGCCGGCACCATCGTCGCCAACGGCACGATCGGCCCGAACGTCGGCACCGCCGCCGGCACCGGCGGTTCGTCCGGCACCAATGGCACCGTCGCTGACTCGGCCCCCTTTGTGCGGCTGAGCATCCAGTTCAGCGGCTATCGCTACAACCGCGTCAACCACCACTTCGTCCAGGTCGTCACCGTCGCCCAGGTCGGCGGCCCGGCGTTCGGCGGGACGATCGACCTGGCGCTCGACGGCCTGCCGTCCGGCGTGACGCTGGCCAACGCCGCGGGCACGACCGCCGCCACGCTGC
Source organism: Isosphaeraceae bacterium (assembly GCA_035551935.1). Taxonomy (GTDB): domain Bacteria; phylum Planctomycetota; class Planctomycetia; order Isosphaerales; family Isosphaeraceae; genus DASZMJ01. The sequence goes on along the minus strand of DASZMJ010000520.1, from coordinate 2,717 downwards.
CGAGCGGCAGCCCCTACGTCATCATCAACCTCGAGAACGGGCCGGCGACGATCCTCCTGGACTTCGCCGACCCGAGCCTGGCGCAGGTCAAGTACACCCCGCGGCTGATCGCGGGCGCGCCCTGACCGGAGCACGAGTCCCCGCCGGGCCCCTGTAGGCCCGGCCAACCCGCCGGAGTAAGGGCAGCCCCTTCGGTTCGTTCCGCGCGGGAGCCGCGCCGGCAAGGCTTGCCCACCGTCCCCAATGCCCCGTTCGGTTCGTTCCGCGCCGGACATCGGGGCGTCGTGGGTTCGTTCCGCGCGGCTCGACCCCGCGCCGGCCCTCGCGCCTCAAGGTCGATCCGGGCCGCCCATTGCCCCGTTCGGTTCGTTCCGCGCCGAGGGGCCTGGCCCGTAAAGTTCCCCCGGCCCGCCCATTGCCCCGTTCGGTTCGTTCCGCGCCGGCGTGCTGCGGCAGATGAGGCGTCGGTCAGCCGAGGTGCATCAGCCACTGTCCCGCGAAGCGGTCGGGGTGGCTGGGGCCGCAGGCCCAGGTCCCCCGGCGCCGGGGCCTGCGGCCCCAGCTACCCGACCGCTTCGCCCGTGCCCCGCGACACAGGTCCCATCTTGCCCGATCCCTTCCCCATAACGGTGTCCAACCCCGTCGCGGAACGTAACATCAGGGCGACAAGGGGTGGCCACTTTTCGAGGGGACCGGCGGGGTCACAGGTGGACCAGGCCAGCGGCCGATGTTTAGCGTGGGAATGGGGGCGGTGCGCCCCCGGTCGGGGTCCGGGCGCGACGGAGGGGGCGACGGTGAGCGAGCAGGGCAAGATGGCCGAGAGGGTGCTGGTCGTGCCGGCGAGCGAGCTGGACCGGCTGGGGAGGTTCCAGGGGTTCTCGGGCGAGGCGGAACGCTACCTCGGCGAACTGCTCGTGCCCGACAAGGCCAGGTTCATGGTGCGGGCGGAGGCGGAAGAGGATACGGATTACAAGCAGATCATCCCGTACGTGATCTTTCGGTGCGGGGATGCGGTCTTCTGCTACACGAGGGGGACCTCGCAAGGGGAGGCGCGCCTGCACCGGAAGCGGTCGATCGGCGTCGGCGGGCACGTCGAGGAGACCGACGCGGACGGCGAGGCGACGCTCGAGGCGTACGAGATGGCCCTGAGGCGAGAGCTGGACGAGGAGGTCGCCGTCGGCAGCCCGGGCACGATGACGCGGCTGGGCCTGATCAACGACGACGCCACGCCCGTCGGCCGGGTCCACCTGGGGGTGGTCCACGTCTACGACCTGGAGCGGCCCGAGGTCGCCCCGCGCGAGTCAGGGCTGGCGGACGCCGGCTTCGTCCGGCTCGGGGAGCTGGATGGGCTGGGGGACGGCTTCGAGAGCTGGTCGGTCATCTGCCTCGACGCCCTGCGGGCTCGGCAGCACGCGCGGGCCGCCCTCTGAGTTCGAGCCCGAGGGGCGACGCCCCGGGCGGGGCTGGCGGCGGTCGAGCCAGTCGCCGACGTCGGGGAAGATCTCGGTCGGGGCGTAGCGGCTCCAGACGATGTCGCAGTGGCCGTAGTCGGCGTGGTGGCCGTCCTGCCGGCCGTAGCGGGCCAGGGTCTTGTCCTTGCTGCCGAGGGCGTAGTAGGTGCTCAACGTCGAGGGGATGTCGGCGAGGAGGTCCCCCTCCCCGGCGACGACGAGGATCGGCGTCGTGACGCGGTTCAGATTGTTCGCATAATCGAACTTGCCATCGGCCGAGACGAGGTGGCCGGTGCGGAGGTAGGTCTCGAGCTGCTTCAAGGCGCCCCGGCCGGGGTTCTCGAGGGTGTAGCCGTAGAAGCGCTCGATCGTGCGGCGGTCGACGTTGGCGGCGGTGTAATAGAAGCGGTCGATGCGCTCGAGGCCCGGCAGGCGGACGTACATCATCGGCCGGGCGATCCGGCCGGTGCTGATGCCGCGGAGCATGAGGCGGAGCCCCTTGTTGGCCCGGATCAGCTCGGCGTGCGGCGCCGGGGCGAGCGTCGCCGGGCTGCCCATGGCGACGAAGTTGGCGATCCGCTCGGGGCGATTCGAGGTCTCGAGGTACGCCAGCATCAGCATGCCACCGAGGCTGTGGCCGACCCAGTTGACCCGGTCCTTGCCGGTGGCGCGGGCGACGTAATCGAGGACGGCCGGGACGTCGTACTTCGTCTCGTCGTCCATCGTCCACCTCCCCTCGCCGAACTCGAGCAGGGGGGTCTCGCGCAGGCCGCGGTTGACGACGCCGACGAGCCCGTCGCGGTGGCTGGCGCCGGACCCGCGCATGTCGACGATGAAGACCTCGTAGCCCCGCGCCGCGAGCTGGTTGGGCAGGTGATTGCCGCCGGCGATCGTCCAGAAGGTGCTATTCAGACCCATGCCGTGGCAGAGCACGACCGGTAGCTTGCCGGGGTCGGGCTGCTCGGGCCGGATGTGGCGGATGCCCAGGTGCCAGCCGTCGGCGGTGTCGGCGAAGCCGTCGGCGGCGGGGCGGAGGTCGGGGTCGTCGGCGCGTCGGCGCATGGCGGCGCAGCCGGGCAGGCAGAGCGCCAGGAAAAGCCAGGGGCCGAGTCGTCGCGCCCGTCGCCGGGTCGTCATGGGGCGAGGGGTCCTTCCCTCGTTGCGAAACGATGGACCGTCCTTGTCCGCGTCCGTCGGGACGGATTCTAACCGCCGGGCATGTCCGGGGGAATGCCGAAGGCCGCAGTCGCGGGCACGCTCCGCGTG
>DASZMJ010000519.1:0-6265 GCA_035551935.1 Isosphaeraceae bacterium | reverse complement strand
GCACAGGCGATGCTCCACGTCCGGGCTCTCTACCTCAACGACCAGTGGGAGGAGTTCCACGAGCACCGTGTGGAGAGGGAGCAAGCCCGACTGTACACGAGACCTGCGGCATAGCGCTCAGCGGGTTACGCCCTAATCAATGGCAATGGCACCGCTTCTGTCAGTTGCGGCGATCTGGCAGGGGGGGGCGAGACTGAGCGATGGAGAGGACGAGTTGCAAGCCAACGGCGCCAAAGCCGAAATGGCAAGACAGATGTAGATATGTCGCATTCGCGATGGAAGAGCGGGTGTCATCGATGGCATTCCGGGATAAGGAAGTCCCACATCGACGATGCGGTCCACATTCTAATCACGCGTCGTCAGGTCGTCAACAGGCCCGTGTTTCTTGAAAAACCCCGGCGGGCCGGGGCTGCGCTCCCGGCCCGCCCTTCGGGGGTCACTCCTCCTCGATGCCCGCGCGCGACTTCATGTAGCGCTCGACGATCTGCTGCTGGACGTTGGGCGGGACGGGCTCGTACGACTTGAAGTCCATCGTGTACGAGCCCTGGCCGCCGGTCATGCTCTTGAGGTTGGTGGCGTAGTTGAGCACTTCGCTCAGGGGGACCGTCGCCTGGATGACCTGGAGGCCGCCGGGCAACGTGTCCATGCCGGTGACGTGGCCGCGGCGGGTCGAGAGGTCGGCGGTGATGTCGCCGAACTTCGCCGAGGGGACCGTCACCTCGATCGTCACGATCGGCTCGAGCAACGCCGGCCGCGCCTGCTCGAACGCCTTGCGGAAGGCGCTGGCGCTGGCGGTCTTGAACGCCTGCTCCGAGCTGTCCACGTCGTGCGCCTTGCCGAAATAGACCTCGGCCTCGACGTCGACGACCTGGTTGCCCGAGATCACCCCCTTCTCGAGCTGCTCCTTGATCCCCTTCTCGACGGCCGGGATGAACTGGTTCGGGATCACGCCGCCCTTGACGGCGTCGACGAAGTTGAACCCGGCGCCGCGCTCGCGGGGGCGGATGCGGAGGTGGACCTCGGCGAACTGGCCGCGGCCGCCGGTCTGCTTCTTGTGCCGGTGGCTGGCCTCGGCCTGGCCGACGATCGTCTCGAGGTACGGGACGTGCGGGACGTGCGTGTTGACGTCGAGCTTGTAGCGGGATTTCAGGCGGCTGAGGATCACGTCGAGGTGCAGGTCGCTCATGCCCGACACGACCAGCTCGTGCGTCTGGGCGTCGCGGCGGTAGGTGAAGGTCGGGTCCTCGTCGGCGATCTTGGCCAACCCGGCGGAGATCTTCGGCTCGTCCTCGCGCGTCTTCGGCTCGACGGCGCGCGGGACCATCGGCGTCGGAAACTTGATCGGCTTGAGGACCAACGGCGCCTGGCCGTTGCTGTTCGAGCCGGCGACGGTGTCAGAGACGTGCAAATCGTCGAACTTCGGCACCGCGACGATGTCGCCGGCGATCGCCTCCTTGACCTCCTCCTGCGTCTTGCCCTGGAGCCGGTAGAGGTGGCCGGGGCGGCTTGTCTTGCCGGTCCGGAGGTTGACCAAGGTCGCGTCGTGGGTCATGTGGCCGGAGACGATCCGGAGGTAGCTGAGCTTGCCCATGAACGGGTCGATCGCCGTCTTGAAGACCTGGGCGATCAGCTCGCCGTCCTCGTGCGGCTCGATCTCGATGTCGCCCTCCTCGCCGCGGGTGCCGAAGCGGTGGACCTCGTCGGGGCTCAGGCCGCACTCGCCGATCAGGTCGAGCAGCTCGCGGAGGCCGATGTCCTTGCGGGTCGAGACGCAGACGACCGGCACGAGCTTGCCGGCGGCGACCGCCTGGTGCGCCGAGGCGCGGAGCTCGTCGGCGGGGATCGTCTCCCCCTCGAGGTAGCGGGCCATCAGCCCTTCGTCGAGCTCGACGATCTGCTCGACGACCATCGTGTACGCCTCGCTCGGCTGCATCGGGCAGCCCGCGGGCACCTCGGCCGGCGGGGCGAGGGCGTCGATGATGGCGGAGAACGTCGGGCCCTGGCCGACCGGCAGGTTGAACGGCACGCAGATGGCGCCGAAGGTCTCGCGGATGGCGGTGAGGTCCTTGGCGTAGTCGACGTTCTCGGCGTCCATCTTCGTCAGCGCGATGAACCGCCCCAGGCCGAGCCGGCCGGCCTCCTGGAAGACGCGCCGGGTGTTGACCTCGATGCCCGCGGGGGCCGAGACCGTCACCAGCACGTTCTCGACGGCCGCCAGGGCGCTCAGGGCGTTGCCGATGAAGTCGGGGTAGCCGGGCGAGTCGATCAGGTGGACTTGCTTGCCCTTCCACTCCAGGTGCAGCAGGTGGCAGTCGATCGTGAAGTGCCGGCGTTTCTCCTCGTCCTCGACGTCGGAGAGGCTGGTGCCGTCGTCGACCGACCCGCGACGGTCGGTGGCGCCGGCGGCGAAGAGCAGGGCGTCGACCAGACTGGTCTTGGCCGACGCCCCATGTCCAGCCAGGGCGAGGTTGCGGATGTCCTTGATGTGATAGGCGACGGTGGCCATCGGGAGGGACCCCCTTTGGAATTGCGGATTGCGGAATTCGGATTGCGAAATTGCAGATATTTCGGAATGTGGCTTTCGGGACGCAGAATCCATAGGGAAGGGCCGCACGTGGTCGACACAGATCGCCGCGGACGCGCGACGACGTGTCAGCACACGAGGCGTGCCCCTCCCTCTTCAATCCGCATTCCGAAATCCGAATTCCGCAATCCGCCGATCCGCAATCACGAGTCTCCGGCCGCGTGCCTGGCCTGGGCCAGGGTGAAGCGGCCGTCGTACAAGGCGCGGCCGACGATGCAGGCCGCGACGGGCGTGGCCGCCAGCCGGGCCAGGTCGTCGAGCGAGCCGACGCCGCCGGAGGCGATGACCGGGGCCGTGAGGCACGCGGCGAGTTCCCCCGTCGCGGCCAATGCCGGCCCGGCGAGCATGCCGTCGCGGCCGATGTCGGTGTAGACGACCCCGGCCAGCGGCAGGTCGTCGAATTGCTGCGCGAGCTCGACCGCCCCGACCGTCGAGACGGCGAGCCAACCGTCGGTCGCCACCCGGCCGTCGCGGGCGTCGAGCCCGAGCACGACCCGGCCCGGGTGGCGCGCCACCAACGAGCGGAACCACAGGGGGTCCTTCAGGGCCCTGGTGCCGACGACCACCCGCTCGACGCCGGCCTCCAACCATGCGTCGGCCATCGCGTCGTCGCGCACGCCCCCCCCGAGCTGACACGGGACGTGAACCCGTTCGAGGATCGCCCGGACGGCCGCCGCGTTGACCGGCCGGCCCTCCTTGGCGCCGTCGAGGTCGACCAGATGGATCCGGCGCGCCCCCTCCGACTCCCACCGCGCGGCCATCGCCGCCGGGTCGTCGCCGAAGACCGTCTCCCGCCCGTAATCTCCCTGCTGGAGGCGCACGCAGCGCCCCCCCCTCAGGTCGATGGCCGGGATGATTTGCATCGCCTTCACCAACTCTTCGACGGGCCTTCACCCCGCTCGACTCTAGCCGCGCCCGAGGGGGCGGGCAAGGGGCTAGCGCCGGCCGTTCAGAGCCCGGCGAAATTGGCGTACATCGCCAGGCCGACGCGCTGGCTCTTCTCGGGGTGGAACTGGCAGGCCATGAGATTGTCGCGCCAGACGGCGGCGGCGAAGGGGTCGGGGTAGTCGGCCTCGGCGGCGACGACGTCGGGGTCGTCGGGGATGGCGCGGTAGGAGTGGACGAAGTAGACGGAGGGCTCGGGCCCGAGCCCCTCGAAGATCGGCGCCGGCTGGCGGACGCGGAGCGTGTTCCAGCCCATGTGCGGGACCTTCAGCCCCGGGATCGGCTCGAACCGCGCCACCCGGCCGCGCAGCAGGCCGAGCCCGGCGTGCTCGCCGTCCTCGTGGCTGACATCAAATAAGAGTTGGAGCCCGAGGCAGACCCCAAGGCACGGCCGGCCGGCGGCGACGACGTCGGCGAACGCCTCGGCCAGGCCGGTACGGCGCAGCTCGGCGATCGCGTCGGCGAAGGCGCCGACGCCCGGCAGGATCACGCGGTCGGCCTTGCGGACCCGGTCCGGGTCGCACGTCACCTCCGCCGCGTGGCCGACCGCCTCCAGCGCCTTCTGCACGCTGCGGAGGTTCCCCATGCCGTAGTCGATGATCGCGATCATTCCCACCCCCGGGGCTCTCTGCCCGTCGCCATGATAATGACCCGGCCGCCGATTGGCGAGGTTCGGGGTCCATCGAAGATCCGCGCCCGGCATCCGTTGGCTCCGGAATTGCTCCATTTGGACCCGCCGACTTCGGGGAGACGGCACGACCGACCGAGAGACGAAGGAGGGGCCACCGTGGAGCGATCGGTCTTCCAGCGACCCATCCTGGCGTTGTTGATGGCGTGCGCGGCCGGGTGTTCGGGGCCGGCGGCCGGGCCGTCGTCGGGCACCGCCGCGCCGGCCCCGGCCGAGGCCCGGAGGCCATCGACGTCCACGCCCGAGAACGGTGGCTCGGCCGGCCGGGCCGAGGTCTCGTTCGACACCGATCGCGACGCCAAATACGCGCGATTCCTCACGGGACAACTCGGGCGGGATGATCAAGAAGGCGGCCGTCGGGATCGAGAACAAGGGGGAATTGCGCGTCGAGATCTCCCGCGCGGTCGAGCCTGACGAGACCCTGACGCTGACCAAGAGCCTGATGGCGGGCGCCCGCAAGGACTTCCCCGACCGACCGATCACGCTCTCGCTCTACGACCCCGACGGCGCCCCGATCCTCAAGGCCCGCTACCGGCCCGGCGAAGGGGTCCGCTACCAGATCGTGCACGTTGGCGCCGAATCGCCGCGGCGCGAGCCGGAGACCTCATCCCGGTCGTCGGCCGGGGGCGACCCGATCGAGCGGGGCGGCGTGACGGAGAAGGACCGGGCCTTCGCCGCCTGGGCGGAGGAGCACGGCCGGGGATTGCTCCGCTACGTCGAGGCGGACCTGGAGCGGCACGGGCGGCTCTGGTTCGGGGTCTCGCGCGACGTCAAGCCGGCGGAGGTCCGGCCGGTGACCCAGGCGCTGCTGGAGGGGGCGCGCAAGGAGTTCCCGAGGGGCGAGCTCGTGGCGACCGTCTTCGACCCCGAGGGAGAGCGGATCGGCAAGGCCCGTCTCGGGCGCGGCGGCGAAGTGCGCTGGGAACAATGAATTCAAGAGGAGCAGGACCATGCCGCGGTGGGGCACGCAGGATTACAAGGACGCCGTGTTCGAGCAGCTCGCCAAGGGGTCCGGCGGCGACCAGGACGCGGACCACTTCGAGCACTTCTCCAACTTCTCCGCCGGCGCCCCGCGCGAGGACGTCGAGGCCGGGGTCCACGAGGCGTTTCACCCCGAGGCCGTGCCCCCGGACCGGATGGAGCCGCAGCTCCGCGACGCGGCCTCGAAGATCAAGCCGAACGAACGCTCGGAGATCGCCCGGGGCCTGCTCGACGGGCTCCAGCAGCACGGGCTCGCCCCGAGCTGGCTCCAGAAGATGCTAGGCCTGGGCAGCTCGGACCCCGGCCAGGCCAGCCCCGACGACCTCGCCAAGCTCGCCGAATACTCGCGGCAGAACCACCCCGAGGTGTTCAAGAAAGTCATGGCCGACAAGCCGTTCCTCGTCCGCTGGATGGACAAGCCGCTCGTCGCGGCCCTCGTCGGCGTGATCGCCGGCAAGCTGCTGAACCGGGCGTACGACAAGTGAAGTGACATCAACCCCGAGGAGGACTTTCCCATGTGGCTCATCCAATACGCGATCTTTGGCCTCGTCGCGGGGGCGATCGCGCGCCTCTTGCACCCGGGCCGCGACCCGATGAACTGGCTCTGGACGATGCTCCTGGGCGTCGGCGGCGCGGTCGTCGGCGGGTTCGCCGCGCGGCAACTGGGCATCAACGCCGACTCCGGCCTGGCGAGCTGCGTCGCCGCGGTCGCCGGCGCGATCGTGCTGCTCGTCGCCTACCACATGCTGACCGCCCCCGCCGCGCGGGCCGTCGGCGCCGGCGGCTCCGCGACGAGCGACGACTACAAGCGCGCCGTGATGGACGACCTCTCCCGCGGCCCCAACGGCTGACGCCCCATCGCCCGGAAGGGTCGTCTCTCGAAGGGTCCGCCGCGCGGACCGATTTCCTTATCAATCATGGGGATCGGTCCGCACGGCGGACCCAGCCCTGTAAAGGTGGCTACTGATCTTGATAAGCTGTCGCCCCGTAGGGACATACTGCACACCCACGGAGGCCGCGGCCATGATCCTGAGTGAAGTCTTCGAGCGGTTCGCCGAGGAATCCCC
>DASZMJ010000518.1:0-28020 GCA_035551935.1 Isosphaeraceae bacterium | reverse complement strand
CCCCCCCCCCCCCCCCCCCCCCCCCCCGCGACCGCATCAGGCCAGGTCGAACAGCAAGACCTCCGAATCCTCCCGCGCCGCGATCTCCAAGCTCGGCTCGTCGCTGACCGCCGCGCCGTCGCCGGCCTGGAGCGAGTGGCCGTCGAGGTTCACCGACCCGCGCAGCACCTGGACCCACGCGTGCCGGCCGGGGGCGATCGGATGCGAGACGGCCGCGCCCTCGACCAGGGATGCCAGCGCCAGGCGGGCGTCTTGCCGGATCGTGAGCGCCCCGTCGGCGCCGTCGGGCGCCGCGACGACCTGGAAGCGGTTCCGGCGTTCCGACTCCGGGAAGGCCCGCTGGTCGTAGCCAGGCGTCAGGCCCGGCCGCTCGGGCAGGAGCCAGATCTGGTACAGGTGGACCGGCTCCTCGGCCGAGGCGTTGAACTCGCTGTGCCGGATGCCCGTCCCCGCCGTCATCCGCTGGAGCTCGCCGGCGCCGATCACCCCGGCGCCGCCGGTGCTGTCCCTATGCGCCAGGGCGCCCGAGAGCACGTACGTCACGATCTCCATGTCCCGGTGCGGGTGCATCCCGAACCCCGCCCCCGGCTTGATCCAGTCCTCGTTCATGACCCGGAGCGACCGGAACCCCATCTGCGCCGGGTCATAGTAGTCCCCGAACGAGAACGTGTGCCTCGTCTCCAGCCACCCGTGGTCGAACCCGCCCCGATCCTCACCCCTCCGGACGCGGATCATCGCCCGACCCTCCCTCCGCGATTCGATGACATCCCAATGGTTGACATTCCAACCATTGGGCGTGAGGGAGACCGGCCGGTCCGGCCGATCTCACGTTAATAGTTTACGCGTCAACCAACGGCGTGTCAAGGGGTCGATGCAACCGGGTGGCACGCCCTGAGTCCTCGAAGGGCGTGGCCCCGTCGACGAAGCCCACGCCCTTCGAGGACTCAGGGCGTGCCACCCCGCCGCGGTGAAGGGCGGGAGAGCGTAGGGTTAGGGCATCACATGTGGCTTGGCCACCAGAGCTTCCGTGCAACTAAACTATTGTCTTTCATATAATAATTATTCAATATAAAAAACATAAACATGAATTTTATAAATGCGTGGCGAAATGACAGGATACACGGCGGCATAGTGCTTGTCAACAAGCACTATGCCGCCGTGTATCCTGTCGTCATAACGAAAACAACATGAAACGGGCGGTGAGATGATCGGACCGGTCTCACCGCCAGGCGAAGACGCCCCCTCCCCACCGATCGGCTCCCCGACGGATCGAAGAGTTCGCGACACGACGAAACCGATCGAGGTCGGCCCCGCCGGGCTCGGGGCCGTCGCCCGGCACGGATCGCGCGCTGAATGGGACCATCGCCAGCCAACGTCGCAGCGTAACGCCCACCAACCCCCCGACGTCTCGTGGAGGTTTGAGCCATGACGAGCCGACACCCGACCGAAGCCGATCGACCCTCGTCCCGTCCTGCTCGCCCGCGACGCGGCCGGCGCCGGGTCGTGCCGCGATTCGAGGGGCTCGAGGAGCGCCTCGTCCTCTCCCCGGGCCAGCTCGACGCGACCTTCAACCAGACGGGATTTCAGACCCTGGCCCTCAATCCGGGCGTCGCACCGGTGACCCCCGGCCTAGTCGCCGTCCAGCCTGACGGCAAAGTCGTCCTCGCGGGCACGGCGCTTATATCCACCACGGGTTTCGGCGGCACCGATGACTTCGGTGTCGCGCGACTGAACGCCGACGGCACGCTCGACGCGTCCTTCGGCTCCGGCGGGTCGGCGACGGTCGGGGTGACCGGATCACCGCAGCTCGAGGCGACGGGCATGGCCCTCCAACCGGACGGGAAGATCCTGGTCGCCGGCGGGGGGCTGGGCCCCGACTCGATGCTCATCGCCCGGTTCAACCCTGACGGGACAGTCGATACCTCCTTCGGCACCGGCGGGACGGGGACCGTGTCCTTCACCGGTACTTCGGTCGCGAATGCCATTGCGCTCCAGCCCGACGGCAAGATCGTCCTGGCCGGTTCGTTCTCGGCCGGGTTGTTGGGTAACGAATTCGCGATCGCACGACTGACGGCCGCCGGGCAGCCCGACGCCTCCTTCGGGACGGGCGGGTTGCAGACGGTGACCTTCCCCGATTCCGCGCAGGCCAACGCGCTGGCTATCCAGCCCGACGGCAAGATCGTCGTCGGGGGGGCCGAGATTGCAGCCGCCTCGGGCGGCGCCAACCTCTACGCGCTCACGCGACTGAACCCCGATGGGACGGTCGACACCTCGTTCGGGACTGGCGGGCAGCAGACCGCGGACGCCCAGGCCCACAATACGGGCATCGAGGGCCTGGCGCTCCAGCCCGACGGCAAGATCGTCGCCGTCGGCGGGTCCCAGGGCGTCTTCGGCGTGGCCCGCTTCCTGCCCATCGGCCCGCTCGATACCTCCTTCGGCAGCGGCGGCACGATGGCCGTCACGCTCGGCGACCCGACCGCATCCCTCGGCTTAGGCGGCCCCTCGGAGGAAGCATTCGGGGTCGTCGTCGAGCCCAACGGCCGCCTGCTCGTCGCCGGGACCGTCGGAACGACGTTCCCCTACTCCAGCTTCGGTGTGGTCCAGATCGACCCCGGCGGCGTGGTCGATCCCCAGTTCGGCACGAACGGCTCAACCCTCATCCCGTTCGCGATCGATCCGGGCACGCCCGGGAACCTGACTGTCGCCCAGGCCGACGGGCTGGCGCTGACGCCCGACGGCAAGGTCGTCGTCGGCGGGCTCGTGGCACCGCAATCGGGCCTCGGCGGCGGCTCGAGCAGCACGATCCAGCCCATGCTCGGCGCCGCGCGGCTGCTTCTGAACGGCGAGTCGGCGCTACCGACGCCGTCACCCTCGCCGACGCCGAATCCCAACCCAAGCCCGTCGCCCGGGCCCAACCCGATGTTCCCGGTCGTCGGCCCGTTGCCGACGACGCCGGTGCTGAAGCCGGGGGGCCCGCAGGTGCCGGCGGGGGTGTCGCTGGTCCCGCCGCACATCGTCGGGGTGCGCGAGGTCATCGGCCGGCGCGGGGCGCGGACGATCGTGCTGATGATCGACCAGGCGCTCAACGCGACCACCCCCACCAACTACCCGACCTCGTATTTCGAGCTGCTGGGCTCGGGCCGTAACCGGGCCCCGAGGATCACCCGCGCGACGTACAACGCCCGCACCCAGGGCAAACGCATCTAATTCACAAATCCTTGTCTGCAAAGAACTTGCGACTAGTTGAATTCCGTGCACTAGATTGCAAATCCTTGCAGGACAAGGATTTGCGAAACACGTGCGTTCGCCCTGCGCCCGCACCCACTCGATCTCCCTGTCCCTCGCCGGCCGACCCCGCCGGCCCGGCGTCATGCAGCTCGTCGTCTCCCCGGCGGCGATCGTCAACGCCATCGACCTCGAGCTCGACGACAGCGGCGCCCCCTTCGTCGCGCCGGTCCTCGTCCGCTGACGCGCCCCGCTGGCGACCAAGTGGCGACCGAGCTTCCGTCAAGTGCCCGCCCCGCCGATCGGCGGGCGGGCTCAGGCGTGGAGGCGAGGGCCGACGTCCCGAGTCGCGGGCGTGGCCCGGCGGCGGTCGGCGCGAGGTCACGTCATTGGCCGTCCTTCGGGCGCTTGAAGACGATGAGGTGCGGGTCGTCGCCGTTGTCCCCCTCCTTGAACTCGGTGGGACGGGGCTTGCCGGCGCCGCCGTTGCAGACCTTCCACTCGTCCCCCTTGGCGTTCAGCTCGTAGATGGCCAGGTTCTCCTGGGCGTCGTCGCCGTTGGGGAGCTTGAAGTCGAGCCAGTCGACGGTCTTGTGCGGCTTGGCCTTGTCGTCGATCTTGAGCCGCCCTTTGAGGGTCATCTCGCCGTTGTCGTTGGTGATGACGGCGGTGACGTCCTCGCCCTTGACCTCGATGGTGATCGGGATGTCGTTCGGGCCGTAGCGGGCGGTCCACTTCCCCTGGACCTTGCCGAGGTCCCCCTCGGGCTTCTTCTCCTTGTCGTCGGCGGGGGACGTCGCGGCCAGGAGGAGGACGAGCAGCGCGGCGAGCGTGGATCGGGCGGGCATGGTCGGGTCTCCGGCGTCGAGGTTGGGGTCATCGCGTCCGTTCAGTCCGCGCGGGATTCGGTCGCCAGCCAGGCTTTCAAGTCGGAATGGAGGCCGCGGACGAGGTCGGGGTGGAGGGCCGAGACGTCGCGACGCTCGGCGGGGTCGGCGACGACGTCGTAGAGCTCGGGCTTGCCGCCGCGCTGAACGACGAGCTTGAAGTCCCCCCGCAGGGCGGCGACGAGGTCGGACCCCTCGCTGCGCCACTCGAAGAAGAGGGTGCGATCGGGCGAGGGCGCGCCGCGGGTCCAGGCCGGCAGCAGGTCGTTCCCGTCGAGATGCCAGGCCGACTCGGGCCGCACGCCGGCGGCCGCGAGGAAGGTGGGGAAAAGGTCGATCGTCTGCATGACCGCGTCCGACACCGTTCCTCCGGGGATGTGCCCCGGCCAGCGCGCGGCGGCCGGGACTCGCATCCCGCCCTCCCAGAGCGTCCGCTTCTGGCCGCGGAACGGGGCGTTGCTGTCGTGATAGACGCTCGTGCCCTTGTTGCCCGACTCGAACGTCGCCCCCTGGTCGCTCGTGAAGACGACCAGCGTGTTGCCCGCCAGCCCCTGCTCGTCGAGCGCCGCCAGGACCCGACCGACGTTGCGGTCCAGCCGCGCGACCATCGCCGCATACGTCGCATTCGCGGGATGTTTCGGGTCGACCTCGGCGAACTTGCCCCGGAAGCGAGCGATCTCATCCTCGGGCGCCGCGATGTTGAAATGAGAGTTGATGTAGGGGATATAGAGGAAAAACGGCCGCTGTCGCCGGCGTTTCAGGAAGTCGATCGCGCGGTCGGTGAAGAGGTCATCGGCGTAGCCGGCGACGGGCCTCTGGGTGCGGCCGTCCCAGAGTCGCTTCGGGAACTTCTCCCAGGCGTCGCGGGCGTCGACATCGCCGAAGAACTCGTCGAAGCCCTGGTCCATCGGGTGGACGGATTCCTTCGCGCCGGCGCGGGGGCGGCCCTGGTGCCACTTGCCGAAGAGGCCGGTGGCGTAGCCCTGCGCCTTGAGGGCCTCGGCGACCGTGACCTCGCGGGAAGGCAGGTCGTCGCCGTTGCCCGTCACTCCGCAGTGGATCGTCGACTTGCCGGTCAGGATCGCCGCGCGGCTCGGGTTGCAGACGGCCCCGGCGGTGTAGAAGCGGCGGAAGGTCGTCCCCTGCGCCGCGAAGCGGTCGAGGTTCGGCGTCGCCCAGCTCTTGCGGCCGTTGAAGCCGACGTCGCCCCAGCCCAGGTCATCGGCCAGGATCAGGACGAGATTCGGCCGTTCCGCGGCTCCCACGGCCGGCGACGAACCGGCGAGTACCGTCCCCAGGACCATCGTCGCGCCGATCGCACGCATTCGAGGCACCCTCGCGCCCGCGCCCCTCAGGTGTTGGCCCGCAACCGAGGATGCCCGAGCCGGGGGCCGAACGCCAGGGGGGAGCCGCGACGGCCGCGGTCAGTGGGTCGGCTGCTCGGCGACGGCGGTGCGGTCGGCGTCGGCGTCGCCGCGAGAGGAGGGGCGGGCCTCGGCGGCGAGGAGGTCCTTCTTGGAACGGCCCCGGGCCTTGGCGATCGTCTCGGTCGGCGCGGCCTTCTTCGGCCGGGTGGTGATCGGCGACAGTTCGCGGCGGTCGGGCGACGCGGCCGGGGCCGGCACGGGGACGACGGCGATCGGCGTCGAGGCGGGCGTCCGGGGCGGATTCGGGGCCGGTCCCGGACGGGGGACGCGCACCAGGAAGGCGAGCAGGAGGCCCGCGGCCAGGGCCAGGGCCGGCCCGGTCCAGGACCAGGAGAAGGCGAGCGAGCGGCGCGGGGACGGCCGGCGCGACTCGCGGATCTGGCGCGACAGCTCGGGCCAGATCGACGGCGCATCGGCGGCGACCGGCGACTCGGCGGCGGCCAGGTGCAGCACGCGCAGGGCGGCCCGCAGCTCCTCGAGCCGGCGGCGGCACGACGGGCAGCCCAGCAGGTGCCGGCGGACCTCGGGGCGGTCGGGGGCGGCCAGCTCATCGCCGGCCAGCAAGGGGAGCCGGACCCGGACCCAGGCACACGACTTATCGCCCATGATCGCCCTCCGGGTCACGGCCTTCGGCCCGGCCACGGGGCCCGTCCCCCTGCCGGCGCTCCCACTGCTGTCGGAACAGCTCGCGCGCCTTGGCCAGGCGCCAGCGGATCGTCGCCTCGCGGCGGCCGACGATCGTCGCGACCTCCGCCGACGAGAACCCCTCCAGGTCGCGGAGCACCAGGATCGTACGATACGGCCTGGGGACGCGGTCGAGCACGAACCGGACCTCCTGCGCCAGCTCCTCGCGGAGCCTGGGGTCGGGGTCGGGCAGGTCGAAGCCGCGGCGGCCGTCGTCGGGGGGCCCCTGGATCGAGGCGGCCGGCGGCGGCGCGGGGCGTCGGAGGTGGTCCAGCGCGAGGTTCACCCCGACCCGGAAGAGCCAGGGGCCGAACCGCCGCGCCGTGTCGAATCGATCGAGCCGCGTGTACACCTTCCAGAACGTCTCCTGCGCCAGGTCGCGGGCCAGCTCCTCGTCGTGCACCAGGCGGGCCAGGACGCGGACGAGCTTCCCCTCGTACCGGCCGACCAGGCCCGCGAAGGCGCGGTCGTCGCCGGCTCGGGCCCGCTCGACGAGCCGGGCGTCGCCGGCCTCCTCGGCCGAGGCGCGGTCGGGCTGGCGATCCGGGCCCTCGGGCCCGGCCCGCGCCTCGTCCCGAGGCCCGGCGCCGATCGGCTCCCGCATGGGCAGCATTCCCCCGGCGGCACCGCCCAACAAACGGGTCTTGGCCCCGACCGTCCCGGTCGGCCCGTCCCCATTTTGTCCGGCCCGCTTCGGCTGATTATCATACGGCCGTCGGCCGCGCCCGCGTTGGACCTTTTTTTGAAGCACGAGGGCCCCTCGATGCCCGGCCCCCGGCCCGAGCTGCTCCCCTGCCCGGTCGCCGATCGTCCGGCGGCCCTGGCCTTGCTTTACCGCAACGCCTCGCAGCACTTGCGGCTGCGGCTCGTCGCCGACGCCCTGGCCGACGCCGAGGCCGGCGCGGTGGACCTCTCGGGCCTCTGGATCGCCCGCCGCCGCGGCCGGGTCGTCGGCACCCTCTTGACGCAACTCCTGGCCGGCCGCGCCGCGGCGGTCTGGGCCCCCGAGGTCGACCTCGCGTTGGGCCGCGGCGCCGTCGCCGCGCAGCTCCTGGAAGTCGCGCTCAACGACTTGCAATCCAAGGGGTTCCGCGTTGCCCAGGCCCTCCTCGACCGCTCCGCCCCCGCCCGCGCCGCCGCCGACCTCGAGCGCGGCGGCCTGCGGCGGATCACCTCCCTGACCTACCTCGGCCGGCCGACCTCGACCCCCCTGGACGTCGCGCCCACGGTGCCGCCCTGGCGGTGGACCACCTTCGGCACCGACTCCGTCGCCGAGTTCCGGGCCGTGCTCCAGGCGACCTACGCCGGCAGCCTCGACATGCCGGAACTGAGCGGGGTCCGCACGCTCGACGACGTCCTCGCCGGCCACCGCGCCGCCGGTCGGTTCGTCGCCGGCCGCTGGCGGCTCGGCCGTCTCGACGACGACCCCTCGGCCGCCGCGATCCTGCTCCTGTCCGAGTTCCCCGACCGCCCCGCCTGGGAGGTCGCCTATCTCGGCCTGACCCCCGCCGCCCGCGGCCGCGGGCTCGGCCGCGCCGCACTGGCCGCCGCGCTCGACCTGGCCCGCCCCCACGTCCCCCGGCTCGAGTTGGCCGTCGACGACCGCAACCACCCCGCCGGCCGCCTCTACCGCTCCTGCGGCTTCCTCCCCTTCGACCGCCGCGTCGTCCACCTGGCCACCTTCGGCTGAGCCGCCGACGCCCACCCGAATCCCGTGCCCCTCGAATCGTGGGGCGGGCCGTCTCGTCAGCAGTTCCTCGACGGCCCGCCGCCGAGCTTGCGGAACCCCGGGTGGACGCCGGGCGTGAGCCCCTGCTCGGCCGCGATCCGCGCGAGGAGGGCCGCGAGCTGTGCCCGCTCCGAGGGGTCGAGGGCGGCGCAGAGCACGTCCTCGTGCTCCCTCGCGACGCGCGCGAGCTGTTCCAACGCCCCGCGCCCCGCCTCGGTCAGGTACAACGCGTGGGAGCGCCGATCGGCCGGGCTGTCGCGACGCTCGACCAGCCCGCGCCCCTCGAGGTCGTCGAGCAGGGCCACCAATCGGCTCGGGAAGACGCCGAGCCGATCCCCCAACGCCTGCTGGCTGAGGCCGTCGGACCGCCGGAGGACCCCCAGGACGCCCGCGTGCGCCGGCTTCAACCCCAGGGGCTCCAGCCGCTCCGCGAACCGCGCCGCCGAGAGCGCCCCCACCTGCGACAGCAGGAAGGCCGGCCCCTCGGCGAGCTTCGGCGCCGGGCCCGTCGCGCGCGACCTGGCCATTCGTTCCTCCGAAAAATCGTTCTTGACTGTAACGATTCTCGCCCGTACCATTCTCGACGAACCCGACGGCCGCCGCAAGTCGGCCGCGGGGGGATCGATTTCCCCACCGTGAAGGGAGGTCCGGACGTGCGCCTCAATCACCTGAACCTGACGGTCCCCGACGTCGCGCAAACGCGCGCATTCTTCGAGACGTACTTCGGTTTCCGCTGCGTCTCGGAGCGGGGCGGCGTGATCGCCGTGCTGCTCGACGAGTCGGGCTTTGTGCTGACCCTGAGCAACTTCGACAAGGTCGGCGAGGTCGAGTACCCCGGCGCCTTCCACATCGGCTTCATGCAGGACAGCCGCGAGCGCGTCGACGAGATGTACCGTCGATTGAGCGCCGACGGCCTTGCCGCCGAGCCCCCGAAGCACTTGCACGGCGCCTGGACCTTCTACCTCCGGGCCCCGGGCGGCTTCCTCGTCGAGGTCTTCCATCAGCACCTGGGGTAGCGGTGCGACGCCGGGCCCGAGCGGCCTGCCCTGGCCCCGACGTCGGCGGTTGTCGTAGACTGGAAGGCCGTCGCGGGGGCCGGGGTCCGGCCCGCCCGCGGGGGGGCGCCGTCGCGATGACGCTCGACACCGAGACCGGGCCGACGCCCGGCCCGCACCGACGGCAGCGGTCGGAGCGCCTGCTGGAGACCCTGGCCGGCTTCGAGTCGATCGTGCTCGTCTCGCACGTCAACCCCGACCCCGACGCGTTGGCCAGCATGCTCGGCCTCGAGGCGTTGCTGGCCGCCAAGCTGCCGGGCAAGGCGGTCACCCTGACCGTCGACGGCATGATCGCCCGCGCCGAGAACCAGGCGATGGTCGACTTCCTGGCCATCCCCTTGGTGCCCGTCGATCGGGCGCCGACGGGGGCCGGGGTCGCGACGGTGATGGTCGACTCGCAGCCGAGGACCGGCCGGCACGCCAGGGAGGGCGAGGCGCCGGCGGCGGTGCTCGACCACCACGAGACCGGCGGCGACCTGGCCGGCGTGGCCTTCCGCGACCTCCGCCCGCACCTCGGGGCGACCAGCACGATGGTCACCGGCTACCTGCTCGAGCAGGGCCTGGCGCCCGACCGCCGCCTGGCGACGGCCCTGCTCTACGGCATCGAGTCGGAGACGACCGGCTACCCCCGCGAGGCCGCGCCGGCCGACGACGGCGCCCTGATCTGGCTCTACCCCCGCGCCGACAAGGACCTCCTGGCCCGCATCCGCCACCCCAAGCTGCCGCAGAGTTACTTCATCACATATCAGCATGCTCTTTCAAATGTCTTCCTCTATCGCGACCTCGTCGTCTGCTGGTGCGGGCGGGTGCCGCAGCCGGACATCGTCGCCGAGCTGGCCGACTTCTTCATCCGGTTCGAGCGGGTCAACTTCGCGATGTCCGTCGGCCTGTTCGACGGCCTGTTGAAGCTGTCGATCCGGTCGGGCCGCATCGGCGACCACTGCGGCGAGCTGCTCCGCGCCGTCGTCGACGGCCTCGGCACCGCCGGCGGCCACGACCGCCGCGCCGGCGGCGCGATCCCGGTCAACGACGCCGACGGCCCGGCCGTCGACGCGCTCTTGACCACCGTCCGCCGCCGCCTCCTCGACCAGCTCAAGATCGCCGACCCCGTCGGCCGCCGCCTCGTCGAGTCCTGCCCCGTCATCCCCGCCCCCTGACCGCCCCGCCTCCACCTCGTGTAGCTCCCGTGAAGTTATCATGAATGATCCTGGTATAACTTGACGTGCGCGCCGTCGAACTGTAAGTATTCTGGCTCGCATTGACCCGCCAGTTAAGACCTGCCAGGGGCCCCACACGCCATGACAGCGTATCCTCGACGGCGCGGATTTACCCTGATCGAGTTGTTGGTGGTGATCGCGATCATCGGCGTCCTGATCGCCCTGCTGTTGCCGGCGGTGCAGCAGGCCCGCGAGGCCGCCCGCAAGACGCAGTGCTCGAACAACCTCAAGCAGATGGGCCTCGCGTTCCACAACTACGAGAGCGCCAACGGGGCGTTCCCGATGACGACGATCCTCGTCCCCACCCCGAGCGGCCCGCCGGCCACCTGGCAGTACGAGTCGTCCTGGAGCGCCTTCGCCCGCGCGGCGACCTTCTTCGAGCAGGGCCCGCTCTACAACTCGATCAACTTCGACCTGACCTACAGCGACCCGCCCAACATCACCGTGGCGCTCACGCCGCTGAACCTGCTGCTCTGCCCGAGCGACCCCGGCCTCCTCTACGACGACGCCTCGATGGGCGGCACCGGCTACGCCACCACGAGCTACGGGACCTGCGACGGCGACTGGTACGTCTGGTCGGTCAATTGGGGGAGCGTGAACACGGTCGGGCCGCGGAACAGCTCGGCCTTCGGCCCGAACTATTCGCGGAGGATCGCCGACTTCAGGGATGGCCTGAGCGGCACCCTGTTCGTCTCCGAGGGCTACATCGGCCACCCCCAGTTCCGGGGCTGCATGAGCACGCCGACGAACCCCTCCGACCCCAGCGTCGGCACCTTCACCCCCACCAACGTCCCGCCGCCCGGCCAGTTGTCGGCGCAGGCCCTCGCCAACCTGGCCGGCTCCTGCGGGGCGGCGACGGGCAAGGTCAAGGCCGGCGGCCCGATCGGCCACACCCGCTGGACCAACGGCGGCGTCTACTACTCGGGCTTCACCACCGCCATGCCGCCGAACGCCAAGGTGCTCGTCCAGAGCCGCGCCCCCAATAGCATGGGCGCGCTGGTTCCCGCCGACTGGGATGCCGTCGACGAGAACGACGGCGGCCCGACGTACATGTCCCTCGCGGCCAGCAGCTACCACCCCGGCGGCGTCAACGTCCTGTTCGCCGACGGCAGCGTCCACTACGTCAAGGACTCGGTCAATCCCGTCACCTGGCGCGCCCTGGGCACGATCGCCAAGGGCGAGGTCGTCTCGTCCGACCAGTATTGACGCCGTCCCAAACCCCCGGTACCACCGCCGCGGGCCACGATCCGGGCCCGCGGCTTCGAGGAACTCCGACGATGCGCCGATCTGCCGCGACGAGCCTGCTGGTCCTCCTCGCCATCGCCCCGTGCTGGGGATGCGGCCGAGGCCAGGCGGCCGCCGCCCCCGTGAAGACCCTCCCGGTCAAGGGTACGGTCCGCTACAACGGGAAGCCGGTCACACAGGGTACGATCAAGTTCGAGCCCGAGGGCCCCGGTCGCGAGGCGACCGGCGCGATCCAGCCCGACGGCACCTTCACGCTCTCCACCTACGAGCCGGACGACGGTGCGGTCCCCGGCCCCCACCGGGTCGCGATCACCGGGGCCGGCGCGACGGTGCCGCAGAAATACTCCAACTTCTCCTCCTCCGGGGTCGAGGTCGAGGTCGCGCCGGACCGGTCCGATTACCCGATCGACCTCAAGTGACCGTCGCCCGCCCCCGAGAACCGTTCGACGATCCCGCAAGCCGCCAGGGGAGTCCGTCCCGATGCCGAATCCGCCGACCCGTTCGGTCCTCGCCTTCGCGTTCCTGGTCCTCGCCGGCGTCGCCAGGGGCGACGAGATCAAGGTCGACTCCGCCACGTTCCCCCGGCCGTTCCTGGCCGGGGCGAACGAAGGAGACGTCGAGGGGGTGATCGAGGCCTCGGCCGTCGAGCCGATCGGCGACGGCAAGTTGCTGCTGGTCGCCCACGACAAGCAGCCCGGCCTCCGCGTCGTCGAGGCGAGCACCGGCCGACTCGTCGGCCCCCCCCTGCCCTGCGACGGCTTCCCCGAGGGGGCCCGCCGCGACCCGAAGTGGGAAGGCATGGCCCGCGACTCCTGCGGCCACTATTACGTCGTCGGCGCCCACTCCGGCAAGGACGACGCGCAGCGCAACCCCCGCACCTACGCCCTCCGCTTCCGCCTCAAGGGCGGCGACTCGCCGACGATCGACCCCGAATCCGTCCGGACCTGGCGGCCCGACGACGCCTTGATCAAGGCCCTCCGCGCCGAGGGGCTGGACGCCGCCGCCGTCGCCCGCCGCAAGATCGAGGGCCTGGCCGTCCGCGAGCATGGCGGCCGCACCCTCCTGGTGTTCGGCCTCCGCGAGCCCGACGACCTCGTCCGCGCCTTCGCCGCCGACATCACGGCCGCCCCCCCGAACGGCGGCTCCTTGACGTTGACGCGCCTCTTCACCTTCCGGCCCGGCACCCGCGAGGGGGTCCGCTCGCAGCTCACCTCGCTCGACTACCTCCCGGCCTGGGGCGGCTTCGTCGTCGTGACGGCCACCGAGGACAAGCAGAACGCCTTCCACGGCAACACCCTCTGGTTCCTCGCCGACGACCGCATCCCCCCCTCCGGCCTTGCCGAGCCGGTTGCCTTCCACGTCTTCGAGGCCGCCATGAAGGCCGAAGGGCTCTGCACCCTCCCCGGCGCCACTCCCTCCGCCGCCCGACTGCTCGTCACCTTCGACAACGACCCCCACGCCACCCACATCCCCAGCCGCTTCCAGGTCCTGACCGTCTCCCGACATCCTTGATGGGGCCGAAGGACAGGGGCAAGCGGCCGGGGATTCTTCGGTTCGTTCCGCGCCGGCGCCCTCGCGCCGGCATCCTCCTCCCAGGCCACCCATTGCCCCGTTCGGTTCGTTCCGCGCCGCGACTCTTCGCCCCCTCCCCGGTCCACGCCCGTCGTTCCGGTCCGCCCCGCGCGAACGGGGAGTTACGTCGAGTTCGTAAAACGAACCCACCGCCGAAGTCCTGAGAAGGACGGAAGTTGGGTTGTGTTTTCCGAACGAACCCACCGCCGAAGTCTGGAATCGCATCGTCGTTCCTGCGCGACGCGAGGGGGTCCCAGGGCCACGACCGAACGAACCCACGGGACATTGGAGAGACAAGGGCGATCAACGCTCCTGGGAAGACTCTGCCGATGGCGGGGGATCGACGAGGAGGGTGAGCCGGCGGGCGACGACGCGGGCCCAGAGGGCGGCGCCGAGGGGGGAGAAGTGGTTGTCGGCGATCTGGAGGTTGTAGAGCGGGCTCGTCGAGGGGCGTTGGCCGCGGCGGTCGCCGTCGCGGACGAGGCGGAGGTGTTCGTCGATGAAGTCGTTGAGCGGGTCGCAGTACAACGGCGGCCCGGCGGGGAAGAGGTGCGTCAACCGGGCGGGATAGTACAGGTCGCGGCGGGAGTTGACGACCTGCGCGTCGACGGGGACGGGCACGAGGACGCAGGGGATCGCCCGCGAGCGGCAGACCTGTGCGATCTCGCCGAGCCAGTACCCCGCCTCGTCCCACGAGTCCCCCTTGCCGGCGAGCACGTCGTTGTAGTCGCCGAAGTCGTTCGGGCAGACGCTCACGACGACGAAGTGGGGCCGGAAGCGGTCGGCGTATTGCTTCAAAGTGTAATAATATTGCTCGGGCGAATAGCCGATGTGGCCGGTGTTGAGGACGGAGACGGGCACGCGCCAGGCGTCGGCGAGCCGCTTCTCGAGCAACAGCGGCGGGGTGTCGGCGTCGCCGACGAACATGCCCTGCATGAACGAGTCGCCGAGGACGATCCCGCGCAACGTCGCCTCCGGGTCGGGCTCCGGGCCGCGGAGGCCCCAGGAATTGGTCGTCTGGATCGACCCCTCGTCCACGATCGCCCCGGCTGGCCCGGCGGCGGCGCGGACCTCGGGCGTGTCGGGCACCTCCAGCAGCATGAGCGGCGCCCCCTGCGGCGTGACCTGCCGGAGCCAGACCGACCGCAGGTTCGGCCGCAGGCGGTACGACCGGCCGCTCTCGTCGGCCTCGAAGACCTTCGACGACACGACGAAGCTCGGGTCGGCCCGCCCCCAGCGGATCAGGGTGTCCCCGGGCGCCAGGCCGCCGACCTCGAAGAGACGGCGGATCTCGGGGGTCGTCTTGTTATAAAAATTCGTCAAATTGACGCGGGCTTGCACGACGCCGATGCGCCGCTTGCGGGCCCATTCGGCGGCGACGACGGCGCGGTCGGGCTCGAGGCCGATGGCGGCCTCGGCCGACCGCCGGGCCTTCGCGGCGACGTCGAGCGCGCGGCGGCGACCGGCGGGCACCGCGGCCACGACCGCCGCGGCGATCAGCGCGGTCGCAACGATGATCCCAGTTTTGAACAACCGACGGTGCTTCGATGGACCGCGGCTCATGGCGACGCCCCGACGGTCGTGTCGGCGGGCGGCTTGAGCCGCAGCGCGATGCGGGTGGCGAGGGCGCGGGCCCAGGTCTCGGCGCCCTCGGGGGAGAAGTGGCCGTCGCCGATCCGGCCGAGGAAGAGGGGGCAGTGGTAAGGGCGCCGGCCGTGGCGCTCCCCCTCGCGGACGAGGCGGAGGTGCTCGTCGACGAAGTCCTCGATCGGGTCGCACCAGTCGAGGCCGCCGGCCTGGCAGATGTTCGAGACCTGGCCGGGGTAGTTCCCCAGCCGCCGACGGGCGCCGATCTGCACCTCGCAGGGGACCGGGGTGATGATCAGCAGGATGCCGCGCGACCGGCAGAACTGCTCGGCCTCGTTGAGCCAGAATCTCCCCTCGTCCCAGTCGCCCTTGCCGTGGTCGAGCGCGTCGCCGAGGCTGCCGAAGTCATTGGCGAAGAGGCTCAGGACGACGAACTGCGGCTTGAAGCGGTCGGCGTATTCGATCAACGTCCAGTAATATTGCTCGGGTGAATAGCCGAGCAGCCCGGCGTTCAGGACCGAGACGGGCACACCCCACGCCTCGGCGAGCCGGCGCTCGAGGCGGGCCGGCGGGGTGTCGGCGTCGCCGACGAGGACCCCTTGCATGAACGAGTCGCCGACGACGATCCCATGGACGGCCGCGCCCCGGTCGGGCTCGGGGCCGCGGAGGCCCCACGAGTTGGTGGTCTGCTCGGACCCGGACACGAGCCGACCCCCCGAGCCGCCGACCGCGGCGCGGACGGCGGGCTCGTCGGGCACCAGGGCGATCGTCGCGACCCCCCGGCCGATCGGCAGGTTCTGGACCCAGAACGACCGGACGTGCGGCCGGAGGCGGTACGACCGGCGCTCGTCGGCCTCGAACACCCGCGACGAGAGCACCAGCGTATGGTCATAATTCGCCCAGCGGATCAGCGCCGAGTCGGGGTCCATGCCCGACACCTTCAGGAAGCGGCCGACGCCCGACGCCTCCTCGGCCACGGCGACGCGGAAATCGTCCTTCGTGTGCGCGATGTCGCGGGCCCGCCGCCGGGCCCATTCGGCATCGATGTCGGTCCGGTCGGGCTCCAGGCCGACGACGCCTTGCACGGCCCACTTCGCCCGCACGACGAGCTTCAGGACGAGGTCGCGGCCGGTCGCCGTGCCGGCGACGAGGGCGACCAGCGCGAGGGCCGTCGCCGCCGCGATCCCGCGCCGGAAGCGACGGTCGAGCCGCTCGGCGCGCTCGCCGAAGGGGAGCAGCCGCTGCCGGGCCGGCGGGGGCTTCGGTCGGGTCGTGACGGAGAGCCGCATGGGTTCATCAACAAACCCTCACCCCGGCCCTCTTCCGGGCGGAGAGGGGGCCATGCTTTCTCCCTCTCCCCCTGGGAGAGGGCCGGGGTGAGGGTCGATTACCTCAACCGGGGCGAGGGTTCCTTTATCCCACAGCGGCCGGGCCGTCGTCCAGCCGGAGGCCGGCGAGCAGGGCCGACCGGGCGACGACCGTCACCGAGCTGAGCGACATGGCCACTGCGGCGATCAGGGGGCCGTAGTCGCCGAAGAGGCCGAAAGCGGCCAGGGGGATGCCGATGGTGTTGTAGGCGAATGCCCAGAAGAGGTTCTGCCGGATCGCCCGCAACGTGGCCCGGCCGAGCTGCAAGGCGCGGGCCACGCCGCGCGGGTCGCCGGTGGCGATCACGACGTCGGCGGCGGCCTTGGCCAGGTCGGTGCCGGTCCCCAGCGCAATGCCGACGTCGGCCGCGGCGAGGGCCGGGGCGTCGTTCAGGCCGTCGCCGACCATCGCCACCCGCTTGCCGCCGTCGCGGAGGCCGGCGATCGTCGCGGCCTTGCCGTCGGGCAAGACCTCGGCAAAGACGCGGTCGGCCGGCAGGCCGAGCTGCGCGGCGATGGCCAGCGCCGTCGCGGCGTTGTCGCCGGTCAGGAGGGCCACCTCGACCCCTTGCGCCCGGACCGCCTCGACCGCCGCGCGGGCCGTCGGCTTGAGCGTGTCGGCCAATGCGATCGCGCCGACGGCCTTCCCGTCGACCGCGACGCGGAGGACCGTCTTCGCCTCCTGCTCCCAGCGTCGGGCCGGTTCGTCGATCGGCCTCGGATCGACCCCGGAGTCGACCAGGAACCGCGCCGAGCCGACGAGAACGGCTACGCCAACGACCCGCGCCGAAACACCGCCGCCTCGGACGGCGCGGAAGTCCTCGACCTTCGACTCGGCCGCCCACGGATTCAAGGCCCGCGCCAAAGGGTGCTCGCTGGCGGATTCGGCCGCGGCGGCGAGCTTGAGGAGGCGGTCGCGGTCCCAGCCGGCGACGGCCACCACGCCGGTCACGCTCGGCCGACCCTCGGTGAGGGTGCCGGTCTTGTCGAAGACGACGACCTTGAGCCGGTCCATCCGCTCGAAGGCCGACGCCTCGCGCACGAGCAGGCCCGCCCTGGCCCCGCGGCCGGTGGCGACGGCCACGGCCATCGGGGTCGCCAGGCCGAGGGCGCAGGGGCAGGCGATGATGAGCACGGCCGCCGCGTTGAGCACCGCGCGGCCCCAATGGCCGGTCGCCAGGCCCCAGCCGAGCAGGGTCGCCAGCGCCACGACCAGGACCGCCGGCACGAACCGGGCGCTGATCGCGTCGGCCAGGCGCTGGACGCCGGCCTTGGAGCCCTGGGCCTCGCGGACGAGCCGGACGATCCCCTCCAGCGCGCTCTCGCGGCCGAGCCGGCGGGCCTCGACGAGCAAGGTGCCGTCGCCGTTCTGGGTCGCCCCCGCGACGCGGTCGCCGGGCCCTTTCTCGACCGGGATCGACTCGCCGGTGAGCATCGACTCGTCGACGCTCGACGCCCCCTCGCGGACCACCCCATCCACCGGGATCGCCTCGCCGGGCCGGACCCGAACGAGGTCGCCGCGGCGGACCTCGGCCAGCGGGACCTCGGCCTCGCGGCCGTCGCGGACGACCCGGGCCGTCTTCGGGGCCAGGTCGAGTAGCCGCTCGATCGCCGCGCCGGCCTCGCCCTTGGAGCGGGTCTCGAGGTACTTGCCGAGCGTGATGAGCGTCAGGATGATCCCGGCGTCCATGAAGTAATGGGCGCCCTGGTCGTCGCCGGCCAGGAGCCTGGCGAGGCTATATCCGTAGGCCGTCGTGGTGCCGAGGGCGATCAAGGTATCCATGTTCGTCGTGCCTTGCCGGAGCCGGCCCCAGGCCCCGGCCAGGTACGGGCCGCCGAGGTAGAGCTGGAGCGGCGTCGCCAACGCGAGCATCGCCCAGCCGATCCATCCCGCGTGCCCGAAGGCGTGCGGCGCCAGCATCGGGCCGTATCCCAGGACGACCAGCGGGACCGTCAAGGCGATCCCCGCCACCAATCTCTTGCGCCAGGCCGCGACCCGCTCGGCCCGCTCGCGACGGATCGCATCGGCCCCCTGCGACGGGTCGTCCTCCGCCTTCCTGGCCGAGTATCCCGCCGCGGCGACCGCCCGTTCGATCTCGGCTTCGTCCACCTTGCCCGGATCGACCAGGACCCGTGCCCGCTCGGTCGCCAGGTTGACCCTCGCCTCGGCCACGCCCGGCACCTTCGCCAGCGCCCCCTCGACCCGCGCCACGCAGCTCGCGCAGTGCATGCCACCGATGGCCAGGTCCCACTCCTCGGGAGCCTCGTCCGTAGCAGGCACGCTCCGCGTGCCGTCCGCCCGATCTTCCGTAGCAGGCACGCTCCGCGTGCCGTCCGCCTCACCATCCGAACGGTGCGGTATTGCGGACGGCACGCGGAGCGTGCCTGCTACGGACGAGGCCGCATCATGGGCACCGACCGTCACGATCTCGCCCGGCACCTTGTAGCCCGCGGCCTCGACGGCGTTTCGGAGTCGGGAGGGGTCGGCGCCGGGCTCGACGGCGACCTCGGCGCGACGGCCTTGCAGGTCGACGGCCGCGGAGCGCACGCCGGGCACGGCCTCCAGGGCGCCCCGGACCGTGCCGACGCAATGGTCGCAGGTCATGCCCTCGATCGGCACCCGGACGACTTCGACCTCGGCTTCGGCGGCCATGGTGACCCTCCCCCCTCGCCGGCAAGGCCCGCGCCATCGGCTCGGGCCGCATCCCATTGTCCCCGCCGGATCAAGGGGGCGAGATCAACAGGAAGGTGTCCGGAAAAAATAAGGATGAACCCACTGGCCATCGACCCCGGCGCGCGGCAATAATACAGATGCCATCTCAGGGTCGTGTTGGATGTCACAATCCGACTGAGGTCGCAACGCACTTGCGACTCGCCCACGCCTGCGCACCCCCACGGTCGGGGTCCCCCTGCGGGCCTTGGACGGCGGGGCGGCGCACGACGCGGACGGGCTCAACAACCGGCCGGACGGCCGGGGAGGGTCCGATGGTTCGCGCAGGGCGTCCGTTCGCGCTGGGGTCGTGCCTGGCGCTCGGTGGTTTGCTGTTCTTCGGGCCCGCCTCGGCGCGGGCCCAGGTAGCCGGGTCGGTGGCCCGCTCCGCGGCCGGCATCGGCGCGCAGGGGACGGACGGCCGGACCAATCCCTCCGAGTGGGGGACGGTCGTGTCCTCGACCCGCGTCGTCGCCCCGGCCCGCGTGGTCGCACGGCCGGTGCGGCGCACCTACTCCTCCGTCGCCCCGCAGCGGCGCGGGTTCTTCCGCCCGCGGCCGACGTCGGAGCGCCGCGACTACTCCAACGGGGCCGAGGGCGTCAGCCCCCGCGCCGCCAACCAGTGACCGGACCGCGATCCGATCGCCGATAACCCGCGGACGGCCGTCCCCCCTCCGTGCCCCGCGTCGATTCGCGGCGCATGAGCCGGCCCGCCGAACTCCCCGACCGGCCCGGGCCCGAACGCTCGGGCCGCGTCGCGCGCGGGCCGGCTCACGCCGACCCGGACCACAGTTCGGCGGCATGGAGGGCCATGTGGAAGGCCACCAGGCCGGCGACGAAGAGGGTCGGCAACGCGGCGAGGAAGAGGACCGTGATCGCCGTCGCGAGCCAGGCGAATCGCCCGAACGTCGCCCGCGATTCCGTCATCCGATCGAACGCCGCCGGCCGCCACGACCGCGCCGACGCGGCCCAACTCCGGACGAAGACATGGAACGACAGCCAGCCTAGCGCCATCACCGAGATCGCGGTCTCGGGGGCGAGGCTCTCGACGAAGTCACCGGCGCGGAGGAGCCAATGGCCCCCGCGGGTCATGTGGGGCTCGGGGCCGAAGAGGGCGTGCAGGACGTGGTCTCGGGTCAGCTCATGGATCGCGACGAGCAGCCCCGAGGCCAGGAACAGCACGATCAGGGCCACCCGACCGGCGACCTTCGAGAGCCGATCCCAGGGCCCCGGCGGGCCCGCCTCAGGCCGGGGCGCGACGGCTCGCGCGGCCAGGCCCGCCGCGAAGGCGGCGATCCCGAGCACCAGGAACCGTACCTCCTGCAACCCGGCGACCTCGGCGATCCCGGTGGCGAAGTGCCGGTTCAGCGTCCGGATCGAGACCAGACCGAGATAGGCCGCCGTCCCCGCCGCGGCGCCGAGGGCCGCGAGCCGGGTTGCGAGGGCCCGCATCGAGCCGATCGGGCGATCGGCCCGTCGGGCGTCCTTCGAGATCAGGAACGCCAGCGCGAGGCATGCACCCACGCCCAGGGCCGACGCCGGCGCGACGCCCGCGAGCCGCTCCCAGAGCCCGGGCACCGGCGACCAGCGGCCGGGCTCGAACCGGTCGCGGGCCCGGAGGGCGTTGCCGACGCCCTCGAGTGCCGCCAGGACGAGGTACGGGATCGGTGCCGTCACTGCCGCCGCGATGGCGACGCCCGCCAGGCTGGCCACGACCACCGAGGCCCAC
This sequence comes from Isosphaeraceae bacterium, assembly GCA_035551935.1. GTDB lineage: Bacteria > Planctomycetota > Planctomycetia > Isosphaerales > Isosphaeraceae > DASZMJ01. Next base: position 7,586 of record DASZMJ010000518.1, on the reverse strand, counting down.
GCCGGCAACGATCGCGACCGCGATGCCCTCGGCGGCGACGGGGGCGCCAGGCCGAGCATCAGGCCCGCCAGGAAGAGGAGGCCGCCCAGGGTCATGGCCGTGGTCCGCGCCTCGTCCCAGGAGGAGATCGCCGCGGGCCGCCAGTTGCTCCAGGATTGCCGGAGCTGGAGGAGCACCTCGAGCCTCCCCCCGGCCACGAAGAGCCCCAGCAACGTCATCGCGACGACCCGCCAGGCGATCGCGCCCGCCCGCCGCGATCGGACAGGTCCCCCGACTGTCCCCCGGGCGAGTCGGACGACCTCCACCACCAGGATCCACGCCGACCAGGCCGCCAGCGGCATCGCGGCCAGCTCCAGCCTCGTCGCGAAGTCGGCGAGCCCCGACCGCGCGAGGCCCGCCGCCCGCCTGGCGAACCCCAGCGCCAACCCCCAGCCGACGACCCAGACCGTCAGCTCCCCCACGCCGACCTGCCAGCCCCGGGGCCGAGTCGGCGGATCACGCACCTCGGGCGTCGCGACGCTCATCCGCCAGACCCCCATGCCCGCAAACCTTGGACAACTGTATGATGACCGGCGGGGGGGCGGATGGCAAGGGCCGAGACGGTGGCGGTCGGCCCCCGTAGGGCAGGGCTCGCCCTGCCTCGGCCGCAAGGGGCTTGAAGAGGCAGGGCGAGCCCTGCCCTACGGGGAGGGGTACCGGCGTCGGCTCAGACCTCGAAGCTGTCGAGGGGCTCGGGGCGGGCGACGGGGTTGCGGACGAAGGGCTGCAGGACAGGGGCGAGGGCGTCGATGGCGGCGGGCTCGCCGTGGACGAGGAAGGCGTGGTCGATGTTGCCGCCGACCTGCTCGAACCACCAGGCGAAGTCGTTGCGGTCGGCGTGGCCGGAGAAGCCGTCGAGGACGTAGACGGCGGCGTTCAGGTCGTGCCACTTCTCGAGGATCTGGACCCGCTCGGCCCCCTCGGCGAGCTGGCGGCCGAGGGTCTTCTCGGCCTGGTAGCTGACGATGACGATCGCGTTGTTCGGGTCCTCGACGGCGTGCCGCAGGTGGTGCCGGATGCGGCCGGCCTCGCACATGCCGCTGGAGCCGATGATGACCAGCGGGCCGGCCAGGTGGTTCAGCCGCCGCGAGTCGTCCCAGGTGGCGCAGAAGTGGACGTGCTCGGAGGTAAAATAGGCCGGGTCGCGCTCCATCACGCGGCGGGCCGTCGGGGCGAAGGCCTCGGGGTATTCGCGGTGGACGTCCGTCAGCCGCAGGGCCAGCGGGCTGTCGACGAAGACCGGCACCGGCCGGGCGCGGTGGACCTCGAAGAGCTCCTGGAAGCAGTAGACCATCCGCTGCGTCCGCCCCAGGCTGAACGCCGGGATGATGACGCGGCCGCCGAGCCGGACCGCCCGCGCGAGGATGGCGTTGAGCTGCTTGAGGAGCTTGTCGTACGGCTCGAGCTCGCGGAGGCCGTAGGTGCTCTCGGAGACGAGGATGTCGATGTCGGTGACGACCGTCGGGTCGGGCAGGAACCCCGAGCCGCGGCGGCCGAGGTCGCCGGTGAAGACGAAGCGGCGGTCGCGGCCGCCCTCGCGGAAGTCGAGCTGGACCATCGCCGAGCCGAGGATGTGGCCGGCGTCGCGGTAGGTCAGCGACAGGCCCTTGAGGATCTCGGTCGGCACGTCGTAGGGGAGCCGCTGGAGCGACTCGACGACCCACTCGACGTCGGCCAGGTCGAACAGGGGCTCGGCCGCCTCGCCGCCGTGGCGGATCTGGGCCCCGCGGACGTCCTCGCGCTGGATGCGCGCGCTGTCGCGGAGCATGATGCCGAGGATGTTGGCGGTGGCCGGCGTCGCGTAGAACGGCCCCTTGTAGCCGGCGCGGACGAGGCAGGGGAGCCGGCCGATGTGGTCGTTGTGCGCGTGCGAGATGATCACCGCGTCGAGGGCGGTCGGGTCGAAGGTGAACCGGCGGTTCGGACCCTCGGGATTGAGCCGATCGGAGTCGAACAGGCCGCAGTCGAGCAGGACGCGGTGGTCGCCGATCTCTAACAGGTGCGCGCTGCCCGTGACCTGCCGCGCGGCGCCGTGGAACGTGATGCGCAACCGAACTCTCCTCCCGTCCCGCCGGCGCGGCCCCTCGCCCGACCGGGCCCCGGCCCGCCTCGACTCGCAACCCAAACGCCTCGCCCCGCGGCACGGTCGCCTCATGTTCGCACGCCCGGCCCCCGCCTTCAAGGGCAAGGGCCGGCGCCGGGGCGGGTCGTTCCCCGGACCGTCGCCGCGAATGTCAGTTTCGAAGGCCCGACCCGGAATCGCGGTTGATCGATCTCGGGTCGTGGCGTAGGATTTGCTAGAGGGGTGCGGCATGGGGCCCGAGACGGGCCCGACGGTGCCGACGGCAACATTCCCAGTGGCACGAGGGTGAGGAGCGCCCGGATGTCGCGAACGATCCCGGAATCCCATCCACTCCATCGCCTCTTCCGAGGCCTGACCGAGCACACCTTCATGGCCGAGTTGGGCATCGGCGACCCGAAGCTCGTCGGCTACGTCGCCGGCCTGCTGGCGCGGTTCGTGCCCGAGGCCGAGGTCTGGAAGCTCCGCGACGGCCGGGGGCGGCGGCTCTCGGAGGTCGCCGCCATGATCGCCGAGGCCGAGGCGGCCCTCGACGACGCCCAGCGCCGCGAGTGTCACCGCCACGTCGGCGACTACACCCTGTTCTGGACCGGCGTCTATCCCGAGGCCCTCGACCGCCTCCGCGCCGCCGGTACGGCCGACCACCTCATCGACTACCGGCTCCAGGGCAAGCGCTCGTACTACCTCGCCAGCACCTACACCGACGGCGACGAGGCCCCCGTGCTCCGCCGCCTCAGCGCCGAGTTCGAGCTCTGCGCCTTCGGCCTCTCGCGCGTCCGCCGCGAATGGGAGCGCACCGACGACCGCCCGGCCCACCTCGGGCCGATCCTCGGCGCATAATGGAAATCGGGGAGATTGCCACAGAGGGCACAGAGGACACGGAGAGAGAAGAAACTGAAATCTCAATAGTATTCTTTTTTCTCTCTCCGTGTCCTCTGTGCCCTCTGTGGCAATCTCCCCGATTTCCGAAGGGGGCCGGCCTTGGCGACGGCGCGGTATCGGCTCGACGACCTCCGGCGGTTCGCCGCGGCCCTCGGCGTCGCCGCGGGCCTGGCGCCGGCGCGGGCGGCGGCCCTGGCGACGCAACTGCTCTGGTACGACGCGGCAGGCGCCGCCTCGCTGGGCATCGCCACGTTGCCCGACTGGCTCGACCGCCTCGACCGCGGCGACGTCGACCCGAAGGCGGAGGGCGCGATCGGCCCCGAGCGCGCCGGCACGGCGGTCCTTGATGGGAAGAACGGGCTTCCGCCGCTGATCCTCGCCCGAGCCGCCGGGCTGGCGACGGAGAAGGCGCGGGACGTCGGCGTCGGCCTCGTGCGGGTCGTCGGGATCGGGCCGATCGCCTCGGCGGCGGCGGTCGCGGCCGAGGTGGCGCTGGGCCCCGAGGCGGCGGCGGTGCTGGGTCCGTCCTCGTCGTGGGCGATCGCCTTGCCGAGCCCCGAGGGGCTCCCCCTGGTCGTCGACCCCGCCCTCGACGGCGCCAGGGGTTCGCCCCCCGCCGTCTTCGCCCCGCTGGTCCTGCTCGCCCCCGAAGGCGGCTGGCTCTTCGCGGCCGCCGCGATCGGCGCGCTCGAGCCCCTCGCCACCTTCCACGAGCGCCTCACCGCCGCGCTGCCCGGCCTCGACCGCCTCCCCGGCTCCCTGTTCCCCGACCGCTGGGAGGCCTCCCGCCGCACCGCCCGCGAGCGCGGCGTCTCGATCCCCTCCGGCCCCCTCTCCGCCCTCCGCCGCCGGGCCAAGGACGTCGGCATCCCGCCGCCCGAGTCGATCAAGTCGATTCCTTAATAATCCTTCGCTTATCGATGATTTCGCCGATCGAGGCGACCGCTCGTAAGGGCCGGATTCCGACGATCCTCCGGGAATCGGCGGCGGGGCCTTGACAACGGCTCGGCGGCCCTCGTACATTTGCGGCTGTCACGGGTGCTCGCGAAGGGCACCCGGCATCGGTCTCGAAGGCCCCGCCGTGCGAGTCGTCGCATGGTCGGGGTTTTTTGTTGGACCGGCGGTTCGCCACGAGTGGCGGGACGCACACGGCGGTGATGGCGGCCGCCCGGCAGACTCGGCCCGAGATCCGTTGCGACGGGCCGTGAGGAGCGGCGTATGTCCCCGACCGAATCACGAAGCGATGGCCGTCGATCCGTCCCGGCGTCCCACCACGGGGGCGGGGCGGGCCGTCGGCGGATCGCGGGCGTCTCCGACGCGAGAGGATGCGAGCCATGACGGAAGTCAAGAGTCCGGCCCCGATGCCAGGGCCCGTGGGCGTCGCCGTCGACCCGGCGTCGAGCGAGACGATCCAGGTCCTGATCGACCACCTCCGGGGCGCGGGGACGGTCGTGAGCTGTTATGTTGATACGTCCGTCGCCGACGGCTTCGGACGCGCCTGGCCGACGCAGATCGACGACGAGGCGCGGCGGGTCCGGAGGCTCCTGGCCGAGAACCCCTGGGCGCTCGAGGAGTTCGACCGCCACATGGACGCCATCCGCCGGGCCCTCGAGGCCTCCGGGACGCGGCAGGCCCGCGGCATGGCGGTCTTCAGCGCCTGCGGCGGGCATTCGCTGATGGCCCTGCGCGCCGCCGAGCCCTTCGAGGACCGCCTCGTCGTCGACGAGGAGGCGTACCTCGTCCCGCTGCTGGAGGCCGAGCAGCGGCGGGGCGAATACCTGGTCGTCGTCACCGACTCGTGGCACGGCCGCCTCTTCGCCGCCAGTGCCGGCGAGTCGCGGCGACTCGACGCGATCGAGGAGCCGATCCCCGCCGAGGAGCGCGACTCGGGCCAGCGGGACGGGAAATGGGAGGCGACCCTCCAGCGTCGCCGCGCCGAGCACGACCGCCGCTTCCTGGGCGACCTGGCGGACCAGGGCTAACGCACGGTCTTCGCAAGTCTTTGCCGGCAAAGGGATTACATTTGAATGTACGTGCGATGACCAGTCGTAAATTCTTTGCCGCTAGGTACTTGCAGATTAGATGCGTTTGCCCTGCCTGGCGGACCGGGTCGTGCACGCCTGGGATGCCGGCGACTTCCGCGGCATCGTGCTGATGGGCGAGCACGAGGTCCTGGAGCACCTCCGCGGCCGGCTGCCCGGCCCGCTCGCGGCGCGGGTCGTCCGCGAGTCGCCGCGGCCGCCGGCCGTCGAGCGCGTCGGGATCGATCGCGAGGTCCGCGCGGCGGCCGACTCGGCCGACTCGGCCGAGCGGGCCCGGCTGCTCGACGAGGTCGGCGGCCGGCTCCGGGAGGGCTTCGCCGTGGCCTCGGGCCCCCGCGAGGTCATCGAGGCCCTCCGCGACGGCCAGGTCCGGGAACTCGTCCTCGCCCCCGACCCGGGCGAGGTCGGCGCCCGCTGCGTCGGCTGCGGCGCCCTGTTCGTGGGCGAGTCGCGGCCCTGCCCCTACTGCGGCGAGCCTTGCGACCGGACCAACCTCTGGCAAGGCATCCTGACGCTGGCCCTGCGGCGAGGCGTCGCCGCCCACGTCGTCCGCGACGCCGTGCCGTCGGCCTTGCCCGGCGGGGTGGCCGCCTTGCTCCTGCGCGACGAGCCGCAATGGACCCGCCCCGGCGCCGAGCCGGCGAAGTCGGACGTTCCCTGATCCGGGCCCCGTGCCGACAGGAGGACCGAGATGGACCATGACCAGACCATCCTCTTCGCCGCCGATTTCTCCGCGCGGTCGCGCGCGGCCTTCGATGTGGCCTGTTCGCTCGCCGACGAGGCGACGACGCGCATCGTCGCCCTGCACGTCGTCGAGCCCGGGCCCGTGCCGGAGCCGACGGTCAGCTTCGGCGAGCTGGGCCTGATGGACGCCGAGGACGAGTCGGGCCTCGGCTATCGCGAGCGCCTCGAACTCCGGCTGCGGCGGTATTATGTACCGCATCGGCCGGTCGAACTGGAGTACCGCGTTGCGGTCGGCACGCCGGCCGACGTCGTCCTGCGGACGGCCGAGGAGGTCGGCGCCGACCTGATCGTCATGGGAAGCCACGGGCGTTCGGGGATGCGTCGGCTCCTGGCCGGCAGCGTGGCCGAGTCGGTCCTCCGGCGCTCCCGGTACCCGGTCTTGGCCCTGAGCAGCCTCGACGCCCCGCCGACGGTCGGCGAGCCCGCCGTGGTCCTCCACCCGACCGACTTCTCCGCGCTCTCCGAGGCCGCGACGCGGCTCGCCCGCGCCCTGGCGCGGGACCGCGGCGCGCGGCTCGTGCTCGTGCACGTCGTCTCGGGCGAGGTCATCCCCGGCTCGGTCTCGCTGACGCTCATGGCCCTGGACAACGCCCGCGATGCCCTCGAGGCCCTGCGGTTGCGGCTCGACGGCCCCGACCTGAAGTATCCGGTGGACTCGCGCCTCTGCCGGGGCGACGCCGCGGGGGAGATCCTCCGGGTGGCCGAGCAGGAGCCGTGCGAGCTGATCGTCATGGGCTCGCACGGCCGCTCCGGCTTCGGTCGTCTCCTCGCCGGTAGCGTGGCCGAGTCGGTCCTCCGCCGGTCGCCGTGCCCCGTGCTGATCGTCAAACCCCCGAGCCCCGAGCCCGCCGCGAGCCCCGCGGCGCCCGCGATCGAGGCCGCGGCGACATCCTGAGCGCCACCGCGCGCCTCAAGGATTCGAGGCGCGCGGGCCGGCGGCGGTGAGGGGATTGTCGTGGGTGGTGGCGAAGGCGTCGAGGACGCCGGAGCGGCCGGGGTGGATGGCCTCGAGGTTCAGGCGATCAGGAGGTTGGGGATCGGATCCCGTCCGCGGCCCGGCCATCTTCGGCGGGCGTGAAGGAGGGAGGATCGAAGAGCACGAGGTAGGGATCGTAGCGATACCGTCGGTTCCGCCCTTGGCCGGTGATCTCGCGTAGTAATCCGGCCGCGACGAACTGCTCGACGTGCTTGCTGGCAGTCGGGAAGGTGCAGCCCTGAAGTGCGCCCCTGGGATTGGACCACCCGAGGCTCATCGTTATGGTACGGCGACCCTGACGACCGAGCGATACCCAACGGACGAAATCCCCGTCTTCGCTGAGTGGCAGTGCGCGTGACCCATACCGGTGCTTCCCGCCGAACTTCGAGGCGTTCAACGTGGGAGGTCGACCGTCGGCAGGAATCGTGGCGGCTTGCGGGCCTTGGTAAGCTGCTCGAACGCATAAGCCAATCGGATCAATGTGCCTTCGGCGAACGCCCGGCCCATGAAGCTGATGCCCACCGGCAGGCCGAAGACGTCACCGGCGGGGACGGTAATGCTTGGGCACCCGGCCGCGGCGCAGAGGATCGACGTGCCACCGGTGCCGCGGTCGCCGTTAATGACGTCCGTGAGGTGAGCGGGGCCGTTGGTCAGCGCGACGAGTGCGTCGAGGCCGTGGGCGTCTAAGCAGGTCCGCAGTAGTTTTTTCACAGGACTGATCTCAGCCAGAATTCCTCCGAGAGGACACCGGCCTTCGTCAGCGCCTCGTGCGACGTCAGGCCCCCGAGGTAGCCGACGAACCGATCCACATGGTCATCGATCG
>DASZMJ010000517.1:0-18046 GCA_035551935.1 Isosphaeraceae bacterium | reverse complement strand
GCACAGGCGATGCTCCACGTCCGGGCTCTCTACCTCAACGACCAGTGGGAGGAGTTCCACGAGCACCGTGTGGAGAGGGAGCAAGCCCGACTGTACACGAGACCTGCGGCATAGCGCTCAGCGGGTTACGCCCTAATGGTTTTCCACCAATCGCTCCTCTACGTCACGAAACCCCTCGGCCGTCGGTTCTGGACCCGTACGGCGGCGCTCAACGACGCCGACGAGATCCTTGGGTCCGTCCTCATGCGCCGCGAGGGGGCGAGGGCATGATCGAAGGGGACAGTTCCGACTGGGATGCCTTCTTCGCCGACGAGGGAGTGCCGGCGGTGCTGTCGCTCGTCCTAAACGCCTGGGAGAGCCTCCGTGCCCCAGCCCCCGATGAACACGAGCGATCGACCACAAGACGGCTCTTCTGCGCGATCCTCAAACGGCAGGATCGGCAGGCGCATCCGTTTCTGATCCGCTATGAAGATGTGGAAGTTGATGTCGATTTGGCCGAGGAGACCGGACGGAAGGACATCGTCTTCTTCCCTGGCCATGACCCCGACATCTATTTCTGCCTGGAGACCAAACGGCTGAATACTCGTGTCAAATGAGTAATGAAATCACTAGCCGATGAGTATGTCAAGGAGGGAATGCAGCGATTCGCCGATGGAAGGTATAGCCGGCATATCCACCACGGCGGGATGTTGGGGTATGTCCTGGACGGCGACATCGAGCGGGCGGTGAAGAACGTCCTCTCCAACATTCGAGCCAATGCTTCGTCGCTGGGGATGGATGCACCGGGCGGGTGGGATTCCTCACCGTTCCGGCCGGACGACGGGCACGCAAAGCAATCGGTACACCGGCGAGTCCATACGGGCGTACGCTTCCAGCTCCAGCACCAGTTCGTGTCCGGGGCAGGGCGGACGACGACCCAAGGGGTGTCGGGTACAGAAGGCGAGGAGTACGACCGTGACGGATGAGCGTCGAGGGACGGAACAGGGATAATCGGTGTCGGCCGACACCGATTATCCCTGTTCCGTCCTGACCCCTTTTCCGTCCTCCTTTTCCGTCCTCTCGTCTCTACGAACCGGAAAGCATCAGCGGGCTTGTGAATGAGACAGCGAGCCAAGACATCCCGCGATCACTCATGAGGGTCACACATCGGTACAGCGATTGCTAAAGATGTATCGAGGCTGAGGCCGGATGAATCGAAGATAGCCGGCCTCAAGTTCGATCATGCATGGTTTCAATTTGGAGTGCCGGCTCGCAGACTTTTCGCACAAGTCGTTGGCGAGGGGCGAAGGAATGCTAGGGGTTAGGTGACCGCGGAGCTAGCGCGGGCATCAGGACCACGGGCCTGAGGACGGGTGTCGCCGACATCATGAGCAAGACACAGGAGGCCGCGATGCGTCGTCTCATCATCTTGAGTCTCACTACCGGCGCGTTCCTCGTAGCCGTCCTGGCGGGTGCTCCGGTCCAAGCTGGCGGCGGCCACGGCGGCGGCGGTCACGGCGGCGGCGGCCACGGCGGCGGCGGTCACGGCGGCGGCGGTCACGGCGGCGGCGGATTCCATGGCGGCGGCGGATTCCGCGGCGGCGGCGGATTCCGCGGCGGCGGCGGTGGGTTTCGCGCCCCGGCGCGCTCCTACAGTGCTCCGCGCATGGCCGCCCCGCGCATGGCCGCCCCGCGCATGGCCGCCCCGCGCTCCTTCGCCGCGCCCCGGAGCTTCGCCGCGCCGAGGAGCTTCGCCGCACCGAGGAGCTTCGCGGGAGCGGGTGGGGCTATGGCCGGGCGTCCGGGCATCGGGTCGATGCCGTCGCGAGCCGCGATGGGCGCCCGGGCCCCGCTCGCCAATGGCGGCGTCCGGCCCGGTGTGGGCAACGTCCGAAGCTTCGGGAACCCCGGCGCCTACGGGATGAATCGGGGCCTCGGGAGCCCGGCATTCGGCGGCCGCAACCGCGGCTATGGCCTCAATAACCTGGGCAGGACCAACACCTTCGCCAACGGGACGAATCCCTACGTCAACCGCGCGGGCAATGTAGCCGGCATGACAGGGAACCGCGGCTATGGCTATGGTCGCGGCTACGGCGGCTATCGCCGCAGCTACGGCGGCTATGGCGGCCTCGGCTCCGGCGGCTATGGCGGCCTCGGTTACGGCTATGGCGGCTATGGGCTGGGCGGCTTCGGCCCGTTCGGCCTCGGCCTCTTGCTCGGCTATGGGCTGGGCGGCTTCGGCTCCGGCGGTTATGGCTACGGCGGCTACGGCGGCTACGGCGGCTACGGCGGCTACGGCGGCTACGGCGGCTACGGCGGCTACGGCGGCTACGGCGGCTATGGCGGCCTCGGCTCCGGTTACTACGGGCCGTATGACTGGCTCTATGGGGGGGCCCTCTACGGCTATGGCTACTCGCCGTACTCGAACCCCTACTATTCCGCGGTGGGCTATGGCACGCCGGCGGTGGCCGGGCTGGCCTTCGACTATTCGCAGCCGATCAACGTGGTGGGCGCACCGCCGACGGGGTCGGCGGTCGATGAGGAGGCCGCGCTTTTCAACTCGGGCCGCGACGCGTTCAAGCGGGGCGACTTCGCACAGGCGTTGCAGCAAGCCGACGCCGCCCTGGCGAGCAACCCCAACGACGCGTCGCTGCACGAGTTCCGCGCCCTCTGCTTCTTCGCCCTTGGGCGTTACGACGAGGCGGCCACGGCCCTCTACGCCGTCCTCTCGGTGGGGCCGGGCTGGGACTGGCCGACGTTGATCCACCTCTACCCCAACGTCAACGTCTACACCGCCCAGCTCCGGGCCCTGGAGGGGTACGTCAAGGCCAACCCGCAATCGGCCTCGTCGCGGTTCGTGCTGGCCTACCACTACGCGACCGAGGGCTTCCTCGACCAGGCGGCGGATGTGCTGAAGCAGGCGGTCGCGCTGAAGCCGGACGACACCCTCTCGGCCAAGCTGCTCGAGCAGATCCGGGCCGCCAAGCAGAAGCCGACGGGCGCGCCGGCCGAGGCGCCCCCCGTCCCCGAGCCGGTCGCCGCGAACGCGGCGGTGCCCGAGGGGGCGACGATCACCGGGACCTGGGCCGCGAAGCCGGATGTGGATACCAGGATCTCGCTCGCGATCCAGCCCGGCGGCGCGTTCCGCTGGCAGGTCAGCCGGAAGGGTCAGTCGAGGGAGTTCTCGGGCACCTCGAACTTCGGCGGCGGCATCCTCACGCTCGTGCCGGACAAGACGCCGCCGATCGTCGGCCGCGTGAGCTGGACCGACCTCGACCACATGACCTTCCGCGCGGTCGGCGACCGCCCCGACGCGCCGGGCCTGAGCTTCGCCAAGGCGGTCGGCCCCTGAGCCCCGCCGCCCTGGCGGACGGCTATCGGCACCTCAGCGGCTTCTACCGTGTCTCCGGCCACCCGGACCCGTCCACGTTACTGGCTTTGACCAGCGCCATGATCCCCGTCTTAACCACCTCGGGGAGCCTCGTCCACGCCGCGACGACTTCCGCAAGGTCGGGGGGCATGCTACGATTGTCGGTGGGCAGGGTGCGGTGTCGAGGAAGATCAGTCGGGCCACGGCTCAGTACATCCCCCGGAACACGGGGCGATGGGGCCGGCTCGCGTCGATGCCGCGGAAGACCTCGGCCCAGACCTCGTCGGTGTCGGTCTCGTCGGTGATCTGCTCGATCTGGTCGAGCATGGCCGCCAGCTTCGCGGCCCGCGTCGCGGGGTCCGGCTCGGCGAGCCGGTCGCAGAAAAACGGGCCCGGCCTCGGCCTGGACGGTTTCTTCTCCCGAGTGCTCATCGTCATCTTCTTTGATATCGATGGTTGCGGTCTCGGCCGCGGGGATGCCCACTGTCCCGGCCCGAGGAGACGCCCTGGATTCTACCCGAGCCCGGGCCGATTGTTCGAGGCGGGAATGGATGGATCGGTCGCCGTGGTTTTCTCGGGGGCGGGCCGAGTCATATAGAATAGATATTCAAATATATTCATCAAAGTCTGGGTCCAGACTACCTCATTCACCGACGTCGGTTGTGGCGACCGATCTATCCCCGGCCGGCCCGGACGTTCGGGTCCGCGCCGGCCTTCGGGCGCGGGGTTCGAAGACAGGCGACGCACCAGACCGCCAGCGCCGAGTGGAGGATGACGGCGGGCCAGAGTCCCGGGCCCGACATCCCCAGGCCGATGCGGGCGTATCCCAGGAGCGAAGCGGCCGCGACGTCATAAAGGAGCAGGGCCGCGACCAGGCCCGTGGCGGTCCGGCTGGCGGTGTCGTCGCGCGCGCACCAGCAAGCGGCCCCGAGGGAGATGAGGGCCGCGCCGAGGACGCGACCGAGGACCGCGCCGGCGGGCGGACCGAGCGGAGATCCGAGCAGGAACAGGACCGCCGCCGACGGTGCGCCCGCCAGCGCGACGCCGGTCCCGACCTCGAGGGCGGCGGTGACCGCGAGCAGCGTTCTCATCGTTCGCCTTTCGGGGGCCGGCGGCGGGCGGAGGAGGTGAGGACGAGGAGGGCGAGGGATGTCGCGAGGGCGGAGGTCAGGAGCGCGGGGCGGAGGAGGCGGGGGCGGTAGCGGAGGGTGACGAGGGTGGGGCCGGGGCCGGCCAGGGGGATGGCCTGGAGGCCGCCGTCGGCGGGGAGGACGGGATGCTCGGCGCCGGAGTTGACGCGGGCGAGCCAGCCGGGGTCGAAGGTGCGGCGGATCACGAGGATGCAGGAGCCGTCGTGGTCGACGCGGGCGGAACGGCCGTCGAAGCTCGTCACCCGGGCCCGTTGGGCGCGGGGGACGGTCAGGGTAGGGGGGCGGTCGGCGGCGAGGAACCAGGCCTCGGAGGGGTCGTCGCGGGAGGCGAGGGCGGAGTAGAGGGAGGGCCAGTCGTCGGCGACGCGCAGGGTCGTCGCGGCGCGGGCCCTCGGGAACGGCGGCGCGAGGCGGACGATCGACCAGGGGCCGGCGGGGCCGGGGTCGAGGCCGAGGCGGTCGAGGGAGGGGTCGGGGAGCGTGGCGATCGTCTCGCCCCAGGAGACGGGACCTCGCCAGAGGCCGTGGCTGACGCCGAGCCGGCGGAGCCAGCGCGACCGGCCGGGGTCGGGGCGGTCGGGGGATCGGCTGCGTTCGAGCAGGTAGTTCGGCGGCGGCGGCGCGATGCCGAAGTACGGCCAGGCCGGGGTCAAGCCGGCGCGCGCCGGGACGTTGTCGAGCGGCCCGGCGACCAGTTCGACCCCCGGCTCGGCGGCCAGGCGGGTCAGGGCCGGGCTGGATCTCGGCAAATCGACCGACCACCCCCAGGTCGTCGCCGGGGCCCTATAGAACAACACGGCAAGCTCGACGGCCGTGACTGATGCCGGCGCCCACGCCCCGACCCGACCGCGCCGCCAGGCCGCGAGCGTTGCCAATGCGACCAGCCAGGCCGGCGCGCCGGCGGCGATCGCCCAGGCGGCGGCCGGGTCGGCTTTGGGAGCGTATCGCGAATACCACCACCACGCCCAGCCGGCCGCGCCGATCCCGAACGCCAACGCCAGGGCCACCCCGGCCCGAGCCCGAGTCGCCGCGATCGCCCGGTCCAGGCCCCGGCCGGCGAGCAGGCAGAGCCAGAGGTCGATCAGCAGGACCGCGCGCCCGGGGGCGCGGAACGAGCCGAGGATCGGCACGGCCGCGACCAGGCGGAAGGCGTCGGGCCACCAGAGCGGCAAGGTGGCCCAGATCGCCGCCAGGATCGCGACCGCCCGCCAGGGGGCGAGGGCGCGGTCGCGGCGCGGGCCGACCAGGCCGACGAAGGCGAGGATCAACGGCGCGGTGCCGACCCAGAGGCAGGCGTCGGCGGGCGTCGACAGCCGGGGCGACCAGTAATCGCGCCCCAACCCCAGGAAAAGCCGGGGGAAGGCCGCCTGCGCCCAGTGCTCGGGCGGGAAGGCATACGAGGCCGCGCGGGCGGCGTCGCCGCCGCCGCCGGCCCGCAGCAGGCCGAGCGTCGGCGCGACCTGCAATGCCGCGATCGCGCCCCCCCAGGCCGGCGCCGCCAGGAGGCCCGCCGCGCGCACGAGGGGCCGGCCGTCGGCCACGACGCGCCAGGTCCCCAGGGCCACGGCCAATGCACAGGTCCAGGCCTGGAGCTGGAAGTGGCCGAGGGTCAGTTGCACGCCCAACGTCAACGCCAGGCCCGCCAGCCAGCCGAGGCGGCCCGACTCCGCGTACCGATCGGCCAGCAGCAACGCCAAGGGCAGGTACGGCACGACGTGGTAGAACGGCTCGTGGCAGGCGTGCGACGCCTGGAACCCGCAGAGCGCGAACGCCAGGCCCCCCAGGGCCGCGCCCTCGGGCGCGATCCCCAGTCGCCGGGCGTAGAGATAGGTTGCACCGACGATCCACAGCTCGTGCAGCCAGAGCGACAGCCGGTAGGCGATCGGCATCGGCAGCAGGCCGAAGAGCAGCCAGTTCGGCGGGTAGAAAGCAGCGACGTGGCTCTCGGCCGCCAGGGGGACGCCCAGGCCGAAGCGGTCGCTCCAGAGCGGCAAGGTTCCGTCGCGGAGCTGGCGGCCCAGCTCCTCCTTGATCGGCCGATAGAGCGCGTCGGGGTCGCCCCCCACCGGCTCGACGCCGACGAGCAGGCCGCCCAGGATCACGGCCACCGCCGCGACGGCCGCCGGCCAGCCGAACCCGCCCCGCTTGCCCATCGCGCCCTCGTTTCCGGACCCGGCTCTCTAATCGTTGTGCTTCTGCCGGAGGCGCGCCGAGAGTCGGAGGATCAGGTGGACGCGCTCGAACTGGTCGAGCCACTCGGCGACGACGCGGCCGAGCGGCTCGTCGTCGGGCGCGACCAGGCCCGTCGGGTAGCTCGGGCCGAGCCGGTCGGCGGCCAGCTTGCGATAGGCGGCGAGGGTGCGGTCGCCGAAGCGGGCGACCTCCTGGAAGTCCTCGCTCAGGAAGACGACGACCGGGACGCGGTGGCCGCCGTTGATGGAGAGCGCCTCGCGGACGTCCTCGCGGGCGTCGCGGTCGAGGAAGCGGAGGTCGATCGCCGGGCAGGCCGCGGCGAAGTGGTCGAGGATCGGGCACTGGTTGATGCAGTCGCCGCACCAGGCGCCGGCCAGGCAGAGCACGGGCATCCGCCGGGTGAAGCCGGCGAGGAGGGTCCGCTGCTCGGGGACGAGCCGGACGCGGCGGTGGGAGTCGTCCCACCGCGGGCGCCGGGCCGTGTCGGCGTAGCGGTCGAGGAAGGCGCCGTAGGGCAGGGCCTGGTCGAAGGTCGCGGACCAGTCGATGGGCATGGTGGTCGTCCCCCTCCGTTGGATCGTCCTCGTCTCATTCTCGCCGCCCGGTCAATCGCCCCGTGGACCCGGCGGGGTCGGATCGGGAGAATATGTTAGAAGAAGAGGACCGGCCCGGACAGGCCCCAGGACCCCGCGTCGTGATCGAGTTGCCCGCCCCCTCCCCGGACGAGACGCCCCGGTCCCGCTTCCTGTCGGCCGCCGGCGCGACCGGGCCGTTGCGGGTCGGCCGCCGGCTCAAGGGGGCCGAGGCGGAGGAGGTCGTCGAGCTCGACCGCCCCTTCGTCGTCGTCGGCCGCGACCCGGATTCGGACCTGGTCCTCGACCACGGCGACGTCAGCCGCCGCCACGCCTATTTGCAGCTCGTCGGCGGCCGGGTCGTCTGCTTCGACCTCCAGAGCCGCACCGGCACGAGCTGGCGGCCGTCGCGGGCTGGCGAGGGGCCGCCGGGTCCGGTCTTCCAGGTTGGTCCGTTCCGGCTCCGCCCCCTGGCGACCGCCGACGTCGAGCCGACCCCCGCGCCGATCGACCCGCCGCCGGCCTTTTCCCTCGAGCCGGAGGGCTCGGCCCCGTGGTCGCCGACGGCCGACGTCGCGCTGATCGGCCGCGCGACGGCCTGCACCTTGCGGCTCGACGGCCCGGGGGTCTCGAAGGTCCACGCGGGGCTCGTCTGGACGCCCGAAGGTCCCTGGGTCGTCGACCTGCTGGCGGCCGAGGGGGTCCTGCTCGACGGGTCGCCGATCCGCTGCGCCCTGCTCGACGACGGCGACGAGCTCCGGATCGGTCCGAGGCGACTCCTCGTCCGCCTCGACGCGGGCCCGCGCGGCGGCCCGCGCCTCATCGAGCCCACCTCCCGGCCGCTCGGCCCGGCGCCGTCGAAGGCCCTGCGGCGAGTCGCGCCGAGGCCGAGGGCCGCGACGGCCGAGGTGCTGACGGGCCGCTCCGAGGTCTCCGACGAGCTCCTGGCCGCATTGGTCCGCGAGTTCGGCCGGTCGCAGCAGGACATGGCCGCGCAGTTCCAGCAGGCGATCGTCGCCGTCTGCCGGATGTTCGCCGGCATGCACCAGGAGCAGATGTCCCTGCTCCGCGACGAGCTCGACCAGCTCCGCCAGGCCCAATCTCCCCCCCCCGCCCTGCCCGCCGCCGGCTCGCCGCCGTCGAACGAGACGCCCCCACCCAAGCCCCGGCCGAAGGTCCCCGAGCCCCCCCCGCTGACCGAGCCGATCCCCGATGCCCCCGACGACATCCACCTCTGGCTCGCCCGCAAGGTCCAGGACATCCAGGACGAGGGCCAGGGGCGCTGGCGGAAGATCCTCAACAACCTCGCGGGCAAGGAGAAGGACGGCCCCTGATCGGGGTCGGCCGCTCAGGCGCGTCCCGGGCCCGTCCCGGCGGCGCAGAGGTCCTCGCAAGGCTCGTCCGCGGCGGCGGCCTCGTCGAGCATGCGGAACCCCTCCCGCGCCGTCGCGGCCGAGACCCCCGCGTTGACCGCCGCCACCACCGCGACCAGCGCATTGAGCGCCTCGTCGCCGATCCCCGCCGCCCTCGCCTTCTCGATCCGGCTCCTCGTGCAGACCTGGCACCCCCTCGTCAACGTCACCGCCAGGCCCACCAGGTGCTTCTCCCGATCCGTCAGATCGGACGTCTCGTGCGCCTTGCGCAGGTACTCCACCACGATCCCGTCGTCGTACGCCATCGTCGTCCCCTCCATTTCCGGGTCGGGCCGATCGGCCCCGATTGTAGGAGATCGGGCCGGGGCGCGGCCAGGGAGTCGCGACGCCGAGATCGTCGAGAGGGGCACCCCGTGACCTCACGGCCCGCAGATTCGCTTGAGATCCTTGATCAGGACGAATAAGTGGAGCGGGTCCGTCGGTGAGGGGATGAAGTTGAAATGCTCGTAGAACGAGCGAGCGGCCTCATCCTTGGCATGGACGGCGAAGGCGCGGATGCCGGCGATGTCGGCGGCCTGGAGGGTTCGTCGCATCGCATCCTTGAGAAGCCCCGCGCCGAGTCCTCGCCCCTGCCATGCCTTGGCGACGGCCATCCTCGTCAGCAACATGAGCGGCACCGGATACCGCGCCAGGCCCTTGCGCAGCCGGTCCGGGGCCGAGTCATACGCCACCTCGCCCACGGCCAGCGAATAGTAGCCGGCCACGAACTCGCCGACCACCGCCACATAGGTCTGGGAGGATCCGGCCTGTTGATTCGTCAGGGCGAATCGGGTGAAGAAGCGGTTGAGCTCCTCGCGTCCGCAATCGAAATCGCCGACGGCGTGGTCCGCGCGCAGCTTCTCGATCCGGAGCGGATCGCTCATCCGAGCGCATCTCGCTCGAAGACGCTCGGCTCCCGGAACAGCCGTTCGAGCCTGGGCAGCGCCCTCGGCGGGGCGTCCAGCGCCTCCAGGAACTCCTGCCACCGCGCGGGGTCGAGGCCGAACCGCCTCCGATCGGCGAGCGTCTCCTCGGCCCTCGCCAGGGCGCTCTCGAGCACGAAGTCGCTGACAGACCGGCGCGAGGCCGATGCCGCGGCCTGGAGCGTCTGCTTCGCCTCCGGCGAGAGCCTCAGGTCGAGCTTCGCGGTCCGTAAGGGTCGTGCCGGCATAAGTCCCTCCCGAAATCGTCGCATCTCCGAGGTATTCTAGTCCGAGTCCCGTACATTGTCACGACAAACCCGGTCAAGCGGCCCCGTCCTTGATTCCCCGCCCGGCGCGGCGGAGAATGGTGGGAGTGAAGCCAACGTCGAGGGGCGACGACGGCGGGGGGCGCATGGCCGGTGACGTGGAGGTCCGGGGGGAGGCCGTACGGATCGCGGACGACCGAGGGGCGTCGGCCGCGGAGGTCCGGGCGCGGGTGGTGGTCGTCGGGCCGGAAGGGGGCGAGGGCCGAGAGGACTGGCTGGCGGCCGAGGAGCCCCTCGAAATCCGCGCGCGGGGGCCGGGCCAGGAGGCGAGGAGCGTCGCGGTGACGATGCGGACCCCGGGCGACGACGTGGAGCTGGGGATCGGCTTCCTGTTCACCGAGGGGATCATCCGCGACAGGGCCGAGGTCGTCGCGGCCCGGCCGTGCGGTCCGAGGGGGGCCGGACGGGCGTGCAACACGGTCGTCGTCGAGCTGGCGCGGCCGTTCGACGACGAGGGGCTGAAGCGGCACTTCTTCGCCAACTCGAGCTGCGGCGTCTGCGGCAAGGCGACGCTCGACCAGGTCGCGATCCGCACGACCCTCGCGGCGCCGGGGCCGGTCGTGTCGGCCGCGACGGTCCTGGCCCTGCCGGCGAGCTTGCGGCGCGGGCAGCCGGTCTTCGACCGCACCGGCGGCCTGCACGCCGCCGGCCTCTTCGACCGCGACGGCCGGCTCCTGGCCGTGCGCGAGGACGTCGGCCGGCACAACGCCGTCGACAAGCTGATCGGCCGCGCCCTGCTCGACGGCCTGGTCCCCCTGTCCGGTCGCATCCTGCTCGCCTCCGGCCGCGCCGGCTTCGAGATCGTCCAGAAGGCCGCCGTCGCCGGCGTGCCGATCGTCTGCGCCGTCTCGGCCCCCTCGAGCCTCGCCGTCGCCGTCGCCGAGCGCTGCGGCGTCACCCTCGTCGGCTTCCTTCGAGGCTCGGGATTCAACATCTATACACATCCAGAGAGATTAGGAAAAAGTGCTGAGTGCTGAGTGGAGACGTTTCGAACCCACGCCTGCCTTTGGGCTTTCGACTCAGCACTCAGCACTCAGCACTCAGCACTCAGCACTCAGCACTATTTTGGAGCGCCGGAGATGGGCGAGCCTCGCGACGGGTCGGAAGAGGTCGAGGTCCGGCCGTACGGGCACGCCGCGGCGGGGGCCGGCGCGATCGTCAGCACGGTCAAGCACGCCGTCCGCGAGATGGGGGTGGTCCGCGGTGCGTCGACGCTCTTGCATATCAATCAGGTGAATGGCTTCGACTGCCCCGGCTGCGCCTGGCCGGAGCCCGGCCCGGACGACCGTTCGACGGCCGAGTTCTGCGAGAACGGCGCCAAGGCCGTCGCCGCCGAGGCGACGACGCGCCGCGTCGGCCCCGAGTTCTTCCGCGAGTGGCCGATCTCGCGCCTGCTCGAGCAGTCGGACCACTGGCTCGAGGCGCAGGGGCGGCTCACGCGACCGCTCGTGCGACGGGAGGGGAGCGACCATTACGAGCCGATCGCCTGGGACGAGGCGTTCCGGCTCGTCGCCGACGAGCTGAGCTCGCTCGCCTCGCCCGACGAGGCGGCCTTCTACACGTCGGGGCGGACGAGCAACGAGGCGGCGTTCCTTTATCAGTTGTTCGTCCGCAAGTTCGGCACGAACAACCTGCCGGATTGCTCGAACATGTGCCACGAGTCGAGCGGCGTCGGCCTGGGCTCGACGATCGGCGTGGGCAAGGGGACGGTGACGCTCGAGGACTTCGACCACGCCGACGCCATCTTCGTCGTCGGCCAGAACCCGGGCACGAACCACCCCCGGATGCTCTCGACGCTCGAGGCCGCCGCCCGCCGCGGCTGCCACATCGTCAGCATCAACCCGCTCCGCGAGCGCGCCCTCGTCCGCTTCGCCCACCCGCAGAGCGTCCGCGACATGATCGTCGGCGGCACCGCGATCGCCGAGTTCTTCCTCCAGGTCCGCATCAACGGCGACGTGGCCCTGCTCAAGGGGATCATGAAGGAAGTCCTCGAGGAGGAGGGCCGCCGGCCCGGCGAGGTGCTCGATCATGCCTTCATTCAAGCCCATACCACCGGCTTCGAGGCCCTCGCCGAATCGCTCCGCGCGGCCGACTGGGGCGAGATCGTCGAGGCCAGCGGCGTCGACCGCGCCGCGATCCGCCGCGCGGCGGAGATCTACTGGAAGGCGGAGCGGGTCATCCTCTGCTGGGCGATGGGCCTGACGCAGCACAAGAATGGTGTCGAGAACATCCGCGAGGTCGTCAATTTGCTCCTGCTCCGCGGCAACCTCGGCAAGGCCGGCGCGGGGGCGTGCCCGGTGCGGGGGCACAGCAACGTGCAGGGCGACCGCACGATGGGGATCTGGGAGCAGCCCCCTCCCGACTTCCTCGACCGGCTCGGCCGCGCCTTCCACTTCGAGCCCCCGCGTCATCACGGCTTCAGCGTGATCGACGCCATCAAGGCCCTCCACGACGGCCGCGCGCACGTCCTGTTCGCCCTCGGCGGCAACTTCCAGGCGGCCTCGCCCGACACGACCCTCACCGACGCCGCGCTGCGCCGCGCCCGCTTGACGGCCCACGTCGCGACGAAGCTCAACCGCTCGCACCTCGTCACCGGGAAGAAGGCCCTGCTGCTGCCTTGCCTCGGCCGCACCGAGATCGACGAGCAGGAGGCCGGCCCGCAGTTCGTGACGGTCGAGGACTCGATGGGCGTGGTCCACGAGTCGCGCGGGCACCTCGCGCCGGCCTCGCCGCACCTGTTGAGCGAGCCGGCCATCGTCGCGAAGCTCGCCCGCGCGACGCTCAGCCCGGACGACCCGACCGACTGGGAGGGGCTCGTCGCCGACTACGACCGCATCCGCGACCGGATCGAGGCGGTCATCCCCGGCTTCGACGACTTCAACCGTCGCGTCCGCGCCCCCGGCGGCTTCTTGCTCCCCAACAGCGCCCGCGACCGCGACTTCCCCGCCCTCGGCGGCCGCGCCCGGTTCACCGTCCAGGCCATCCCCCGCCACGACCTCGCCCCCGGCGAGTTGTTGCTGATGACCATCCGCAGCCACGACCAGTACAACACGACCGTCTACGGCCTCGACGACCGCTACCGCGGCGTGTACAAGGCCCGCCGCGTCGTCTTCCTCCACCCCGACGACATCGCCGCGCTCGGCCTGGCCGACCATCCGCTGGTCGACCTCGTGAGCACCTATGCCGGCGTCCGCCGCGTCGCGCCCCGGTTCGCCGTCGTCCCCTACGACATCCCCCGCCGCTGCGCCGCGGCGTATTTCCCCGAGGCCAACGTCCTCGTCCCCGTCGATCACTTCGCCGACGCCAGCCTGACGCCCGCGTCGAAGTCGATCGTCATCACCGTCGAACCCTCGGCCGAGCGGGCCGTTGCGGGTCACGTCGATCGGGCCGCCGTCGGGTCGTCGGCTGAAAGAGGGTGATGTCGGCCTTCTTTCCCGCCCCCTCTCCCGGGGGGAGAGGGGGCGGGAAGATCAGAGCCCCCTGGCGGCCTTCTGGACGGCCTCGAGGCAGGCGCGGATGTCGGGGATGGGGTCCTGCTCGTTCTCCTCGTATTCGAGGGCGAGGCAATCATCATACTTCAAGCCGGCGAGCACCTTGAGCAGGTCGGCGGTGCGGAGGTCGCCCCGTCCGAGGACGGTGAAGGTCTTGGCGTCCTTGACGTCCTTGAGGTGGACGCCGTAGATCCGCTTGCCGAAGACCTCGGCGGCGCGGACGGGGTCCTCGCGGGAGCGGAGGAAGTGGCCGGTGTCGATGCAGCAGCCGATCTTCTCGTGGTGCCCCTTGATCGCCTCGGCGATCGTGTCGATCTTCGCGTAGCGGTGGCCGGGGCCGTGGTTGTGGATGCCGACGGGGATGCCGTACTCGGCGACGAGCTTGTCGAGGCTGTCGAAGGAATCCGGGTCGGGGTCGCACGAGAGGTAGCGGATGCCGAAGGCCTTGGCGAACTTGAAGAGCTGCTCGTTCTTGGCGTGGTCCTTCGTGAACCCGACGACGCCGTAGCCGATCACGTCGACGCCGAGCTTCTTGGCGAGGGTCGCCGAATACTGGAACGACTCGGATTTCTCCGGCGCGACCGGGATGTGGGCGTTGAACGACTCCCAGTAGTGGAGGCCGAGCTGGCGGGTCTTGTCGAGCGCCTCGGAGAGCTTGTAGTGGCGGAGCGAGTAGCTCTGGATCCCCATCTTGAACGGGCCGTATGAGGCTTTTTTCGGCGCGTCGTCGTCGGCGACGGCGCGGGCCCGGCCGCCGAGGGCCAGCGCCCCGGCCGTCGAGAAGGCGGCGGCGATCGCCTCGCGGCGGGTGGTCGAGCGGTCGTCTCGCGGTCGCATGGCGGTCCTCCGATTCCGATTCGAATTCCTCCGGCCGGCTCGCCCCGAGGCTATCCGAACCGCCACGCCGCCGCCAGGGCCCCGCGGCCCGCACTGGCGTGTCGAATGAACCTGGAAAGAACCTTGCGCTGGGTCGCACGGGTTCGGCCTCGAACCCGTGCGACCCAGCGTCGCCTGGCGCACGGGTTCGAGGCCGAACCCGTGGCACCCGGCGCGAATCATCGTCGTCGATGGCGGTTCGGGCTCGAATCGGCTCAATCGGTCGCGAAACCATGTCTTCGATCGCCGTCCGGAGCGACGATTCCGGGGCCAAGGGGCCTTGACGGCGGGACGATCCGGCGCCCTCGCGCATTCCGGGCCGATTTCGGTGATGGCGGGGGCGACCGGCGGCCGATCCCAAAGGCGACGAAGCCGGGCGGCCTCCTCCCCGAAGGTTGGCCGGGCGGCGACCCGAACGTCAGGACACGGACACGGAGGAGGTACGATGCCCACCGCCCGACTGCGCGTCTTCCCACGCCCCGAGGCCGACGACCGGCCCGGGTCCGGGCCCAACCCCCCCGCCGTGTCGATCCGGCTGGCCGACCTGTACCCGCTACTCGCCCAGGCCTACCGCGACAACTACGTCTGGCTCCGCGACTTCGAGGACGAGGAGCTCCAGATCAGCGCCGACCTGTATGAGGTCGTCCGCGCCTTCGCCGACTGCCGGCCCTCGGCCTGAGGGAAGGCCCCGGCGGACGGGGCGGATTGCCCTTGTTCGGCGCGGCGGGGTCTCGTACCGTAAAGGGGTCCCTTGGTCCGCTCCGGGACGAGGCCCGCCCCCACGATGAACACCGCGCGGTCACGGCAGGACGCGTTCACCATCGAGCGGCACGGCGAGGTCACGGTCATCGTCGTCTCGGCGGCCGTCGAGCTGATGGACGCGACCCTCATCGACGAGGCCGCCGAGCTGATCCTCGCGCCATTGCGGTCGCAGGAGTGCCCGCTGGTGGTCGTCGACCTGACCGAGGTCCCCTACTTTGGCTCGATCTTCCTGGGCCTCTTGCTCCGCTGCTGGAAGCTCGCCTCGGTCAAAGGGGGCTTGATGGCGCTGGTGGGGGTCTCGGACCGTGCCCGCGAGTTGCTGCGCGTGACCTCGCTGGACATGGTCTGGCCGACGTACGCCAACCGCCGCGAGGCGATCGAGGCCCTCGAGGCCGACTGAGCCGCGCCGCCACGGCCGCGTCGGCCCGGGCCGACGCTGATAACATGCATCGGACCCGTTGACAGGCGTGCCGTCGCGGCCAATGATACAACGTTGCGGCAGTCCGACCCTGCCCCGCCGCGATGCGCGCGGGGATTGGCCGTCGTCCAAGCGGGATCGCCCATGGGGATCTACGACCGCGAATACTATCGCGATTCGTCGCGGGGCGCCGGCTTCTTCGCGAATGCCCCGGCCGTCAAGACGATCATCCTCGTGAACGTCGCGGTCTTCCTCGCCGAGCTGCTCGGCGAGAATCGCGACGCCAACCGGCTGGTCGACCTCCTCGCGGCCCACAGCGCCGACGTCTTCGAGCGCGGCCGGGTCTGGCAGCTCGTGACGGCGCCGTTCCTGCACGACGTCCACCTGAAGTTCCACATCCTCTTCAACATGTTCTTCCTCTGGGTCGTCGGCCGCGACATGGAGGAGATGTACGGCTCGCGCGAGTTCTCGATCTTCTACGTGGTGGCCGGGGCCTTCAGCACGCTGGTCTGGGCGCTGATCGACTACCACGGCGAGCGGCTCGGCCTGGATCACCACACCTACATGCTCGGGGCCTCGGGGGCGGTGCTGGCGGTCCTGACGCTCTACACGCTCCACTTCCCGCGCCGCGAGCTCCTGCTGTTCGGCCTGGTGCCGCTGGAGATGTGGCTGATCCTGGCGATGGACATCGGCTTCGACTTCGTGAGCCTGCTTCAGCAGTTCGGCGGGGTCGACGTCGGCGCCGTCGCCTTCGCCGGCCACCTCGGCGGCGCGGCGTACGGGTTCTTGTATAAGCGGTTCGACCTCCGGATGGGCCGGCTCTGGTCGTCGCGGCCGCAACGGCCGCGGCTCCGCGTCGTGCTCCCCGAGCCGCGCGATCGCGACCGCGATCGGGGCGCGTCGCTGGCCTCGGGCCCGCCGCGGCCGTCGCAGGGGACGGGCCCGGCCTCGGCGCGGCCGGGCGTGGCGGTCGTCCCGCCCGAGCAGCTCGAGGCCCGGCTCGACGAGGTCCTCGCCAAGATCGCCCGCGAGGGCAAGGGCGGCCTCACCGACGAGGAGAACCGCATCCTCCTCGAGGCCAGCCGCCGCGCCCGCGACAAGCGGAGCGACCGGCTCTGACCGCGACGGGAGACGGCCCGCCGATGCCCCCCTCCGCCCTGGCCGTGACCGTCCGCGACGCCACCCCGGCCGACCACGCCGTCGTCGCCGAGTTCAACCGCCTCCTGGCCTGGGAGAGCGAGTCCAAGGCGCTCGACCCGGCGGTGCTCGCCCGCGGCGTGACGCGCGCCCTGGCAGACCCCGACCGGCTCCGCTACTGGTTGGCCGTGACCCCCGCCGACGGTCGCCCCGTCGGCCAGGTGGCCGTGACCCGCGAGTGGAGCGACTGGCGCAACGGCTGGGTCTGGTGGCTCCAGAGCGTCTACGTCGTCGCCGACGCCCGCCGCCGCGGCGTCCTGCGCGCGTTGTATGCGCACGTCCGCTCCCTCGCGCGGGCCGCCCCCGACGTCATCGGCCTTCGCCTCTACGTCGAGGACAACAACGCCGACGCCCAGTCCACCTACCGCTCCCTCGGCCTCGTCCCCGGCGGCTACCACGTCTTCGAGGAACTCTGGCGCGAGCGGTTCCACCGGCCCGACGATTGATCGGAGCGTCCCATGCGCCGGATCTGCTACCAGGTCGCCATGAGCCTGGACGGTTATATCGCCGCCCCCGACGGCAACTTCGACTGGATCGTCCACGACCCCGAGATCGACTTCGGGGCCCTCTTCGCGCGCTTCGACACCCTCCTCATGGGCCGCAAGACGTTCGAGGATGCCCTCGCCCGCGGCGGCAGCGTGACGATGCCGGGCATGACGGCCGTCGTCGTCTCCCGCACCCTCCGCCCCGAGGACCACCCCGGCGTCACGATCCTCGCCGACGACCTCGAAGCGACGATCTCCCGCCTCCGCTCCCAGCCCGGCAAGGACATCTGGCTCTTCGGCGGCGGCTCCCTCTTCCGCACCTTGCTCGACGCCCGCCTGGTGGACACCGTCGAGGTCGCCATCATCCCCGTCCTCCTCGGCGGCGGCACGCCCCTTTTGCCGCCCCCGGCCGGGGGGGCGAAGCTCAGGCTCCTGGGCAGCCGGACTTACGGGACGGGGATCGTATCGCTACAGTACGCCGTCGAGCCCTGATCGGCCCGAATCCCCGTGGGGCGTGTGCAACACGCCGTCCGGTGAGGCCCGAACGGGATGGGGACTGGCACCTCGAGGACTCGGAGCCAGTCCCCATCCCGTTCGGACCTGTTCACGTTGGATGATCCGCGCCGCCGCGCCGCGATCGTCACGGCACCTGGCTGCGGACGAAGCCGAGGCCGTCGTCGAAGCTCGGGATGAACCGGCAGCCGAAGGCGCCGAGCTCGGAGCGGATTTCCGGGGTGAGGAAGGCCCTCGTGTCGCGACTCAGGAAGCACTTCGGCTCGGCGGGGTCGCGGCGGCCTAAGCGAGTCCGCAGAAGTAATTGCACGTTTCGCATTCCCACGGTAGCCTCGCTCGCAAAGGAGCGATGCCGTGGGCGAAGCGAGCCTGACGCTG
>DASZMJ010000516.1:0-3539 GCA_035551935.1 Isosphaeraceae bacterium | reverse complement strand
GGCTCGGCCTGCGGGATGCCGCGGCCAAGCTCGACGAGGTTGTCCTCGACGTGACCGTTCACGATCATCAGGTCGGGCTCGCCGTCGCGGTCGAAGTCGGCCAGGGCGCAGCCCCAGCCGACGTAGGGCTTGCTGTCGCGGACGAGGTCGGCGCGGGTGCTGTCGTCGCGGAAGTCGCGGCCGCGGAGGTTGCGATAGAGGGTCGCGTACTCGGCCCGGAAGTGCGAGATGAGCAGCTCGGGGAAGCCGTCGCCGTCGAGGTCCTCGGCGTCGACCCCCATGCCGGACTGGTCCGCCCCCTCGCCCGAACGGGCAGCGCCCGAGGGCTCGGTGCGGTCCTCGAAGGTCCCGTCCCCCTTGTTCCGGAACAGGAAGTTCGGGCAGAGGTCGTTGACCACGAACAGGTCGACGCGGCCGTCGAGGTCGAGGTCGGCCGCGATCACCCCCAGGCCCCGGCCATCGCGGCGGAGCACTCCGGCCGATTCGGTCACGTCGTCGAAGGTGCCGTCGCCCCGGTTGCGGAACAGGGCGTGGCGATCGGCCGGGAGCATCGTCGGCGAGCAGACCGTCCGCACGTGCCGGCTCCGGTCGAAGCACTCGGGGTGCGGGCCGTCGAACGTCCAGGGGCTGTAGCGGCAGACGTAGAGGTCGAGGTCGCCGTCGCCGTCGTAGTCCAGGGGCGCGGCGGAGGTCCACCAGCCGTCGACGTCCAGGCCCGATCCCTTCGATGCGTCGCGGAATGACCCGTCGCCGTTGTTCAGGTAGAGCACGCAGGGGCCGAGGTTCGCCAGGACGAGGTCGACGAAGCCGTCGCCGTCGAAGTCGCCCGCCGCCAGCCCCTGCGAGAACCCCCGGAAGCCGACGCCGGCAAGATCCGTCACATCTTCATACGAGTTGCCCCCCCGGTTTCGATAGAGCCGGTTCCCGAGGGCCTTGCTCGGGGCGTCGAGCGGCAGGTCGCGGGTGTCGGCGAAATAGAGGTCGAGCAGGCCGTCGCCGTCGTAGTCCAGCAGGGCGACCCCGCTGCCGAAGAGGGTGGGATAGTGCTTCTCGGGCGACTTGCCGCTCGTGTGGATGAACCGGATGCCCCGCTCCTCGGCGCGGTCCCGGAACCGGAACGGCCCGGCCGGCAGGTCCGGCGCGGTCGGCGTCGCGCGCCGGGGGGTGGACACGGGCGCGGACGGCGAGGCGGCCGCGGCGCGAGGGTCGTCGGGCGGCGAACGCCGGCAGCCGGCGAGGACGGAGAGCGCGAGGCAGACGGCCAGGGTCGGCCTCGGCGGCGGCCGGCGGCGATCGTTCGGCGAGGGCCTCGGGTTGGCGGTCACGGGCCGATCAGTTCCCCATCCCGGTCGTCGACTTCTGCTTGGCCCGGATCTCCGCGGCCTTCTCCTCGAACTCGCGCGCCTTGTCCGGGTGGCCGAGGCGATAGTGGATCAGCTTCAGGTGCTCGACGGTCTGGATGTCGTTCGGCTCGAGCCCGAAGGAACGATCGAGGTATTCGAGGGCCTTCTCCAGGTCGTTGCGGCGTTCGAGCAGGAGGCCGAGGTGTTTCCAGGGGGAGGCGCGGGTCGGGTCGATGTCGACGGCCCGGCGATAGCAGCGTTCGGCGTCGGCGTCGGCGTCGTCCTCGGCCTCCTGCTCGAAGGCCATGCCGAGCAGGTCGAGCAGCACGGCGCCCTCGTCGCGTTCGAGGGCTCGTTCCAGGTAGCGACGAAGGTCGGCGCCGCGGCCGGTCTGGAGGAAGTTCGTGGCGAGGTCGGACCAGAAGAGGTCGGCCGGCATGCTGATCCGTCTCAGCTCCGGGTCGAGCCGCAAGACTTCCTCGTACGCGGCGGCGGCCGGGGCGTACTGGTGCTTCTCGCCGAAGGTCATGCCCAGGAGGAGCTGGCCGCTCTCCTCCGAGCCCGGTACCTTCGCGAGCCTCCTGCCCAACGCGATGGCATCCTCGTATCGCATCTGTCCGTACCGAATCGCCCCCAGTCGTCGGAGGGCGTCGGGATCGTCGGGGGCCTGGCGGAGGATCCGCTCGTAGACGGCGACCGCGCGCTCGGCCTGTCGCGAGAGGGTCAGCCCCAGGGCCAGGTCGTTCAGGTCGGCGCGGGTGAGCAGGCCCGCGCGCTCGGCGATATCGAAGTAGGGCTCGGCCTGCCGGTAGAATTCCAGCCGGGTCAGGCAACGGCCGGCGATCAGGGCGGCCTCGGCGTCGTTCGGGTGGCGGCCGAGGTGGTCGAGCGACCGTCGCAAGGCCAGCCGCAGGGCCGGCCGATCGTTCGATCGGGCGCCGGCGAACGCGGACCGCGCCTCGAGTATCGCCTCGGATCGCGTCGCCGTCCAGGCGGTGAATGCCGACAGGCCAACGAGGATCGCGACGCGGAGCGCCGCCGCGAGCCACGATCGCAGTCTCACGCGCCGCCGCGCCGGTCGGACGCCGGCCGGGGAGCCATTCGTGGTGGTGGTCGTCGATGCCACGGCCCTGGCCTCGATCGGCAACGTCTCTCCGCGGATTCCGCCCGCCTCGGGAGCGGCGGGGCCCGACCGGGCCGACCCCAGGATGATTAGGGTCGGCCCGGCCGGGCCCATCACGACAGCTCTCGGGACCCGTGCCGTTCATACGGCACGGGCTCGATCCGGGTTCGGCTCAGAGGGCGTCCATGCTGACGACCTCGCCGCCGTCGCGGGTGCCGACGGCGTGCCAGGTGAAGTACTGGATCGTGCTCTTGACGAACCGCACCGACCCGTCCGCGAACAGCACGTTGATGCCGCCCGGGTGCGCCGAGCCGGCCGCCAGCATCGACTCGAAGTTATCCGACCCGATGCCGCCGCCCCAGTACGAGCACGGCCGCTTGTTCGGCGGCATGGAGTGCGAGTAGAAGCCGCCGCGGCCGGGGTCCTGCAGCGTCCAGCGCTCGCCCTTCCAGGTGAACTCACGGGTCCGGAAGTTCTGCTGGCAGTTCTGGGCGTTCATGTACTCGCCCTGGATGCCGGTGCCGAGGTTCGTCTGTGGGTCGAAGCCCGGCAGGATGTAGGTCGTCTGGATGCCGTCCTTGGCGTCGGTGGGGCTCATGCCGTCGCCCTTGACGTGCTCGGAGAACAGGGCGGTGTTGTTGGTGCCGTCGGAGATGTTGGCCAGGGTCAGGGTGCCGCGGATCTGGGTGTCCCAGCCGGGGAAGTAGGCCGGGCCGTCGGGCACCCAGCCATTGAACCGCCGGTTGTTGCCGACGTTGTTCGGATAGCTGGCCGGCGGGCCGGCGCCGACGCCGCGGGCATTGTTCAGGTTACCGGGCTTGGTGTCGGAGGGGCAGAGCAGCGAGGCGAGCCGCACGTTGATACTCGTCGTGTTCGCCAACTGCCAGCTGCCGCTCTGGTCCCAGGAGGGGTCGAGCATGAAGTTGGTGGCGTCGAACAGGACCTGCTGCTCGAAGAAGCCCATGATCCGCATCTTCATCGAGTAGGCGTTCTGGCGCGGGCCGGGGTTGCCGGCCGGGCCGGTGCCCTGGTTGCCGCTGGGGTCGTCGTCGCGCGAGCCCGAGGGGGGGATG
>DASZMJ010000515.1:0-8846 GCA_035551935.1 Isosphaeraceae bacterium | reverse complement strand
CGATCGATGACCATGTGGATCGGTTCGTCGGCTACCTCGGGGGCCTGACGTCGCACGAGGCGCTGACGAAGGCCGGTGTCCTCTCGGAGGAATTCTGGCTGAGATCAGTCCTGTGAAAAAACTACTGCGGACCTGCTTAGTCGCGGGCCACGCGCTCGACCTGATCGGCACCCGGATCGCCCAGCCGCAGTTCGAGCACGAGGGCAATCCCATCTATCTCACCCTCCGGCCTTATGGCCTGCGGTTGAACTGGCCGTTGGTCATCGCCTGCAAGGCGACGCTCTGTCTGGTCGCCGCCGTCGGCCTCAGGGCCTTCCTGGTGCGCCGTCGGCGTTACTACCCCGAGCGTGTGGACTCGGTGCGCGAGCTGGTCACCTCGTTCATTTATGGCCGCCCCCTCAGTTGGCTCGAGACCTTGTACAAGCTGCCCAGGTCCGTCACGCCCAGCGTGCTGACGGTGCTCGCGTGGTGTGCCCTCAGCGGCCCGTACTACGCGTATGTGGGATACGACAACGTCGCCTCGCTGTACGGCTGGCCGCAGCTCGGCGGCTTCTGGGTCGGGCGCTACTGGATCGACTGGGGTGGGTTGGTCTGGATGGCCGTGCTCGTCCCCTGGTTCTGCTGGCAGCTCTGGCGTGACTTTCGGATCAAGTCATCGACCACGATGGGCCCAGTGGGCGACGAGTTCGAGTGACGGCCGTCGCTTTCGGATGACCCTGACGTGGCGTGAGGGACTCGGCGATGGGGGCGTCGGTCTGGGCCGATGTCCGCGACCGGTCCGAGGGCGAGACGCCACACCGTCCTCGAATCGGCGGTCGCACGGGGGCTGCCATTCCGGTTCCTGCTCGTGCCGTAGCCCTCCGGCGACCTCAACGCCGCGCCCTCGGATGATTCGCGACGTGCTCGGCCCGGGCCTGGGCGACATGGGCCCGCGAGGGGTGTGCGGGGTGGGTCGCATTGGCTCGATGGAACCGGGCGTGGCGGGTGGCGACGGTGCCGGCGGGGTGGGGGACGCCGAGGGTCAGGGCGGTGGGGCGGGGCGACGTGGGGACGTCGGCGAGATGGGGGAGGGCGGTGCCGCCCTGGACCCAGAAGCTGGCGGTGGTGCCGTCGTCGTATCGGAGGGTGATCGAGTACGGCCGGCCGGTCTCGGCCTGGGAGGGCTGGAAGTACAGGTCGGCGGTCGTCGCGCCGGGGGCACGGACCAGCGCGGCCTTCCACGGTCCCCAGGGGCCGTTGTACGTCCACTGGCCGCCGCCGAGGCCATCGACTTCGAGATACGTGATCGTTCGATAGGGATTCAGGCCCGACAGCGCGACGTGGACGTCCTGGGAGCCGTCGGGGACGGCGACGGGGTAGGGGCCGACGAGGTCGTGGCCGTCCTGGCCGAGCCAGACGCCGCTCGGCTGAAACGTGCGATTGTCATAGGCGACTGTGGCCGCGGGCCCGACGTTGCCGGCGGCGTCGATCGCCCGCACGGCGATCGTGTCGAGCGCGGCGGGGATGTTCGAGGGGATGAAGGAAGTCACGACGCCGATCGGCACCTCGGGCCCGCTGGGAGTAGCCTGGTACTCGTAGCCGACGGTGCCGGCGACTCCTTGAAAGACGATGTGGCCGTCGGGCGTCACCGTCAACGAGCCGACGGCCGCGGGGGGCCGAGTCTGGATGGTCACGAAGGTCGGCGACGAGGTGCCGGTGTTGCCGGCGGGGTCGGCCTCGATGACGTTGTAGGCGTGGGTCCCGTCGGGCAAGGTCGACGGCTCGCTCAGGGGGCCGGGCCCCTGGCGCATCGCCACGGCGAGGCCGTCGCGGACGAGGGTGAAGTAGTCCCCGCTCGACCCGGAAACGAGGAACGTCGGCGATGTCACGTTGGTGACGTTATCGTTGGCGGAGAGGCCGCTGTCATTGCCGGGGGCGAGCGTCGGCGGGGCGGGGTGCGGAACGACGTTGTCGAAGGTGAAATGGATCGAGGCGCCGGCGCCGCGATGTCCGGTCGCGTCGAAGGCGCGGACGGCCACCGTGTTCGATCCCTGGACCAGCCCGGCGGGGAGGAAGGTCGTCGAGGCGGCGAGCGGCACGTACGAGGTCGAGCCGTTGACGGAGTACTCGTAGCCCACGGCGCCGGAGACCGGCGCGAACCGGAGCCGGGCGTCGCTGGTGATCCCGTCGGTCGCGCTGATCCCGGTGTCGTTCACGAGCGCCAGGGCCGCCGGCGCGGCCGGGGGGACGGTCGGCAACGAGAGCGACTGGGCGACGAGGGTCTGACCGTTGACGAGTCCGTCGTTGACCAGCAGCGCCGGCCCGGGCACGTCGCCGGCGGGCACGGCGAGCTCGTTGCGGGATAACCCGGCGACCAGCTCGCGCGGGTCGAGCGCGCCGGGGTCGCCGATGGTGATGGCGGTCGGGTCGGCGGTCGTGCCGGTGGCCTTCGCCCGCGCAGCGAGGAAGCTCGGGGACCAGGCGATCGTGTTGCCGACGACGGCGGCGGTCAGGTAGACGCGGCCGGCGTCGGACTTGATCGTCGAGACGTCGTGCCGGACGTTGAGCGTGATCGCCGTGATCGCGTCGGTGATCGTGTTGCCCGAGACGACCGCCCCGAAGGCCGGCGAGTGCGACCAGCCCCAGAGCACCGGCTGCTCGGTCGGAGTGGCCGAGAGCAAGAGAGCCTGGTTGCCGCCGAGGAGCTGGTTGCCGACGACCCTCGTGCCGAACTGGTTGCCCAGGAGCACCATGTCCGCCGCCACCGAGCTGCCGCGCGTGTCGATCGTATTATTTTGATACGTCTCGTTGACGAACCCGGTGCTGATCGAGATCGCATAGGAACCCCGCGGCAACGGGTCGGCCATCAGGAAGGCGTCCGGCCCGATCGCCTGCGCGATCCGGAACCAGCGGCCCGCGTCCGGGCCCGACAGGATCGCGACGACATCTCCCGCGCGGGCCGGGGTCCCCTGCGCGTTGTTGATCTGGAGCACCCGGCCATCGGCCGAGATCGCCGACGGCGTCCCCTCGAAATGGATCTGGTACGCCTCGGTGAGGACCACCTCCGCCGCATTCGCCGAGGTCGTGTCCGTGTCCTGCGGGCCGACGCCGACGGCGACGTTATTCTTGACCACGTCGCCGACGCCCGAGTCCGTCAGGACCAGGAACCGCCACGCCTTTCCCGAGCCCGCCGCCGGCTGGGCGGAGTTGTCCGAGAGGACGAGGTCATGCGTCTGGTGGCCGGCGAAGATCGCGTAGGTGAACGTGCCCGACGGCGTGCCGATATAACGATTCTTCGTGATCTGCCAGGGGCCGCCGATGAACTCGGTCGTGCCGCCGTCGAGGGTGTTGCCGGTGACGATGCCGCTGGTGGCCGTGACGAGGCGCATGAGCCTCGGCGCCTCGACCGACGAGCCCGCCGGCACGGGGGGACCCTGGAGGTCCAGGTCCGCGATCGTGATGGCGGGCTTGGCGAGGTTCGGCCCTGCGTCGAGGTTGTCGGTCGTGCCGATCACGGCCGGGCCGTAGCTGACGTTCGACGCCCAGTTCACCGGCCCCGAGAACCGGACCGTGAACCCTTCGAGCGTCGTGTGCCCCGCGTTGATCTTGATCGCCGCCGACCAGGGGGCTGCGCCCTGGGGCTGTGAGAAGAGGAGCGTCGTGCCGGGGTCGGCGCTGATGGTCACCGGCGAATTCAGGACGAGGGCCTGGGTGAGCGTGTAGGTGCCCGGCGCCAGGTGGACTGTTCCGTATTGATTGGCAAGCGCATTCAGGTCATCGCCGGGATGGGCGACGATCGACGTACTTTCCGGCAAAGGCGCCACGAGGCCGGGGTCGGCCGCGCCGCCGGCGAACTGGGTGGCGACGGTCGTGCCGTCGTCGAGCAAAAGGCGCAACGTCAACGTCGTCCCGGCCTCGCTGCGGACGGGGGCGAACGACAAGTTGGCCGAGCCGCCACCCTGGGCCACGGTCAGCGGTGCGGCGTTGGGATCGGGGATAAAGGATCCTGTGGCTGCATTTACATTTGCGAAGGACCATGAGCCGGCGACGCCGTCGGTGAGCGCCGCGGCGACGATCGATCGGCCGGCGGGGAGGCCGGAAACGGCCACGTGGGCGAGTCCCGGCGTGCTCGACCCGGCGCCGTCCTGGCCGGACCACTGCGCGGTCACCCCGTTCCACGCGATCGGCAGGGGGGCAGGGGCGGGCATGGCGAGGCTGGGGTCGGTCGCGCCGGCGGTGAGCGTGGCGGAGTCGGTGTGGCCGTCGGCGTAGGTGATGGTCAGGCTGAGCGAGCCACCCGCGAGGTTGGTCTTGGGGCTGAAGTAGAAGTCGCCCCTGGTCGGGTCGGAGGCGCTCCGGACGAGCTCGGCGTCGGGGTCGCCGGTGGGGTTGAGGCCGAAGGCCCAGGTCTCGCCGCCGGGGCCGACGATCGTCGCTGCGGTGATCGGCACGTTGGCCGCAAGGCCGGTGAGGGCGAGGTGGACGTCCTGCAAGCCGTCGGGGCCGACGCTCGCCCCGGGGCCGGTGAGGTCGTGGCCGTCCTGCCCGAGCCACTTCGCCGCCAGGCTGGCGTCCGGCATCCGGAGGTTCGGATCGGCGGTCCCGCCCTGGACCCAGAGGCTGGAGGTGGTGCCGTCGGCATAGGTCAACTGGATCGAGAACGGGCGGCCGTTCTCGACCTGCGTGGGGTCGAAATAGAGGTCGGCGGTGGTCGCCCCCTGGCCTTGGACGAGCGCCGCGGCCCAGGGGCCGCCGGGCTGGCCGTGGAACTGCCACTCGCCGCCGCCGAGGCCCTGGATGTCGGCGAAGGCCACCGGGTTGCCCGCGGGCAGGCCGCTGAGCGCGACGTGGATATCCTGGACGCCGTCCGGGCCGGCCGTGCTCGAGGACCCCACCAGGTCGTGCCCGTCCTGCCCGATCCACGTCCCCGACGGCGGCCCGCTCAGGACCTGCCGCGTCTCCAATCGATCGACGGTCGGACGGACGGGGCGCTTTCCCGTTCTCTTCATGACTGCGACTCCCGGTGTGTTGCCCCGTCCGTGCGCAACGTGCTCGTTCTTGGCCGAATCCCTCTCGGTCCCTTCCCCAAGCTCCGAGACCCTTCCCCTGCGCGGACCGCGAACCCGGGGCGCATGCGCGCCCCGTCCGCTCCTGAACCTCCCTGGCGCTCCTTGAGGGCTCCGGCCCCGGAGGATCGGGGCCCCTCTCCTGGCGACGTGCAATCGGTAGGGACGCCCTCCCGTTCCGGGCCCGAGCCATCCCCCCTTGCCCTAATCTAACACGTCAAACGCACCCCGGTCGGCCCGCGCGGATTTCTCGGAGTCTTGCCCCTTCCCGTCGGGACTTGAAGCCGGTATGAGTATGCTTGAGACTGGTTGCATGTCTCGCGGAGTGTTGGTCCGCTCTAAGGCATCTCGGAGGCCTCGGTGATGCGATCACTCGGCGACGGGCTGTGGGCGATGGCGATCCTGGTCGTCCTGGCGATTGGCCCGGAGGTCAGGGGAGAAGAGGGGTGGATCGGCAAGAAAGTCGTCATGCGGCTCGGCACCGATCTTCGCATCGGGAAGCAGGTCGTGAAGGACACGGGCCGGCCGCAGGCGGCGTCCCTCGGCCACGACTACGGGAACTTCGGAATCTTTCGCGTCGAGATGGTGAGCGGTCCGTGGCTCTGGCTGGTGGGAGAGTCGCGCGACCTCCGCGGCTGGTCCAAGGTCGAACAGGTGGTCCGGTACGAGCAGGCCGTCGAGTACTACTCGGCCCAGATCCTGGCCCAGCCGACCAACCCGGTCCCCTACCTGGGCCGGGGCCTGATCCGGCACAAGCTCGGGGAATGGGATCGAGCCATCGCCGACTATTCCGAGGTCATCCGCCTCGACCCGAAGGCCGTCTACGCCTTCGTCAATCGGGGCTCGGCGCGCCAGGTCGTGCAGGACTTCGAACGGTCCGTCGCCGACGCGTCGGAGGCGCTCCGCCTCGAGCCGGACTGCGTCGCGGCGTACCTCGTGCGCGGGAACGTCCGGCGTGACCAGGGGCAGCTCGACGCCGCCCTCGCCGACTTCGATCGGGCGATCCGGCTCCGGCCGGGCGACGCGGAGGCCCATTACTGCCGCGGTTCGGCCTGGCACGTCATGAAGAAGCACGACCGGGCGATCGCCGAGTACGACGAGGCCATCACGCTGGCCCGGCCCGGCCCGGAATCCGTGCGCTATCATTATGCCCGCGGTCAGGCCTGGCACGACCTGAAGAAGCTCGACAAGGCGATTGCGGACTACGACGAGGCGATCCGAGCCGACGCGAAGAACGTCGATCTCTACGTCTGGCGGGGCGTCGCCCGGGCCGATAAGGGCGAGTTCGACCGGGCGATCCTCGACTTCACCAGGGCGACCATGCTCAAGCCCGACACGGCCCTGGCCTACCTCAATCGCGGCCAGGCGTGGCAAGAGAAGGGAGAGATCGACCTCGCGATCGACGACTACGATCGGGCGATCCGGCTCGAGCCCAAGAATGCGCTCCATTACGATCGTCGCGGCAATGCCTGGTACACCAAATGGGACTTCGACAGGGCCCTCGTCGACCTGAGCGAAGCCATCCGGCTCGACCCGAAGCTGGCGTGGGCCTACTCCGCTCGCGGCTACGTCTGGCTCGCCCGGGGAGACAGCGGCCGTGCGCTTGCCGATTACAACGAGGCGATCCGGCTGGATCCGACGATCGCTCGGTCGTTTCAAGGCCGGGGGATGACCCTGCACATCCTCGGCCACTTCGAGCAAGCCCTCGCGGATCTCGAGAAGGCCATCCGTCTCGACCCGGACGACGCCCAGGCCTACCGCGATCAGGCCGAGATCTTGGCGGCTTGCCCCGACGCGAAGTATCGTGACGGCAAGAAGGCCCTCGTCCTGGCGAAGAAGGCGTGTGAGCTGACGAAGTGGCAGGACCCCGTCGTGCTCGAGGTCTTCGCCGCCGCCAACGCCGAGGTCGGGGACTTCGAGGCGGCCGTCAAATGGCAGCACGAGGCCATCGCCCGCTTCCGCGACGACGGCTCGGGCCTCCGTCATTGGGCCGAGGAACGGCTGGGGCTCTACAACGGCAAGAACCCGTTCCGCGAGCCGGTCGCCCGGTCATTCCCCGCCTTCGCACCGGCCGCGACTCAAGTACGAATGACGCGATAGACCGAGCATCACCCCCACGAAGCGTTCGCGGCCACCTCCCGAGACCTCCGAGGAGTCCCACGTGTTTGTCTCCTTCCTGGCCCTGCTCGCCGTCCCCGGCGAGTTGAGTTTGCCGTCGGGTTACACGGCGTCGCGGGTCGTCGCCGGCCTGACGGGGGCGACGGCGATGGAGGTGGCCAGAGACGGGAGGGTGTTCGTCTGCGAGCAGACGGGGACGCTCCGCGTCATCAAGAACGGTACGCTCCTGGAGCGGCCGTTCCTCACGCTCAAGGTCGACTCGTTCTGGGAACGGGGCCTGATCGGCGTGGCGATCGACCCGGAGTTCGATAAAAATCAATACGTCTATGTCAATTACGTGACGCCCGACCCGTACCCGCACCACCGGATCAGCCGGTTCACGGCCGAGGGGGACGTGGCGAAGGGTGGGAGCGAGGTCGTCCTGTTCGAGGGGGACGACCAGCGCCGGCTCGGCGGCGAGGTGCCGGCGGGACACCAGGGGGGGGCGATCCACTTCGGGATCGATGGCAAGCTTTATGTTGCCCTCGGCGAGCAGACGGCCGGGGCGCCGTCGCAGCGGCTCGACACGCTCCTGGGGAAGATGCTGAGGCTGAACGGGGACGGGTCGATCCCGGAGGATAACCCGTTCTTCCGGAGGAACACGGGCAAGTATCGGGCGATCTGGGCATTGGGATTGCGGAACCCGTTCACCTTCGCCGTGCAGGCCGAGACCGGCCGCATCCTCGCGGGGGACGTGGGCGGGAACGCGGAGGAGATCAACGAGGTCGTCGCCGGCGCCAACTACGGCTGGCCGACCGTCGAGCACGGGCCGACGAAAGACGCGCGGTTCCGTGGGCCGGTCTACTGGTATCCGACCAGCTCTGTGATCGCCGGCGCGTTCTGCCCAGTCGCCGACCGGCCCGGCGGCTTCCCGGCCGCGGACCGAGGTCGACTCTTCTTCGCCGACTTCATGAAGGGTTGGATCAAGACCCTCGACCCCGACCACCCCGACCGCGTCCGCGACTTCGCCGAGGGTCTCCCCCGGCCCGTGGACCTGAAGTTCGCGCCCGACGGCTCGTTGCTCGTCCTCCTGCGCGACGCCTGGGTCAAGGACGACGCCTTCAAGCCTGGCACCGGCTCGTTGATCGCGATCCGCTACGACGCGAACACGCCGACCCCGAAGGCCGCCGCCGTCCCCGTCGCCTTCGCGCCGCCGCCGCCGTTGCCGACGTTGAGCCCCGCCTCCGGCACGTACACCGGGCCGATCACGGTCGTCGTCCGCCTCGGCGTCGCGGGGGACACGGTCCGGTACACGACGGACGGCTCGGAACCATCCAAAGATTCGCCGATCTACAAACATCCAATCAAGCTCGATCGCTCGGCCACGGTCCGCGCGCGGTCGTTCAACACGGCCGGGGCGCCGGTCGATTTCGCGGTGGGGGCGAGGTACGAGATCCGTGGATCGAAGCCGTACGGCCTGGCCGTCCGCGAGGCCCCGCGCGGGCTCCGCATCCCGCCGACGCCGGCCGGCCTGCCGGCACATCTCTCCGAGACGGGCCTGTTCGCCGCGCTCGACGACCTCTCGCCGAGCCCGGGCGTGATCCCATACGAGGTCAATGCGCCGCTCTGGTCCGACGGCGCCCGCAAGCGCCGCTGGGTCGCCGTCCCCGGCGGCGCGACGATCGGCTTCCGCCCCAAGGGGGA
>DASZMJ010000514.1:0-24617 GCA_035551935.1 Isosphaeraceae bacterium | reverse complement strand
GGAGGGGGCACAGGCGATGCTCCACGTCCGGGCTCTCTACCTCAACGACCAGTGGGAGGAGTTCCACGAGCACCGTGTGGAGAGGGAGCAAGCCCGACTGTACACGAGACCTGCGGCATAGCGCTCAGCGGGTTACGCCCTTATGATATCCAACGGGCCAAGAAGGATCGGTCCGATTGGACGCTGAAGGCGGTCGAGGAAAACTGCCAAATTGACGGTATTAGCGTAGTAAAACTAGATTTCCAGAGGAGCGGAAATGCGTCGGCTCCCCGCATTCAATACTGGGTTGATTTGGAGCACGGCGCAATCCCGCTGCGAATTCGAGAGGATCTCGGGAACGACGAACGTAGCATCCAACTGGACTTCTCCGATATACATCGGGTCGGCGATCGAGGTTGGATTCCCTTCCGTCAGCTCACGTTCATCGGCATCTTGCCGCCGGGGGGACGCCCGCGCGTTGAGAGCGTCCGGGAGATTGTCATCCAGAAGGCCGACTTCGAACATCGACCGGATCGATCAGTGTTCGTACTCGAACTTCCAGAGGCAAGGACTATCGTTAACGGCTCGACATTCAGAAAGCACCCGGCTCGAAAGGTCTGGGACCTCGAGGCGCTCTCGCCTGCCGCAGCCGCGCAGGCGCAACCGATCACAGTCGCCGCGTCCGCGGCGGAGCCCGTGATGCCTGGTGAACGCGAGCCGACCCCGACGTGGGCCATCCCGCTCATGATCCTCGGAGCTGTCCTCGTTTTGATAACGAGTCTCCTGGCTTATAGGAGGTGGCGTCGTGCCTAACCTCGGGACGACCAGTTCACGCCGGCCGACAGGATTCACTCTTATAGAACTATTGATTGTTGTTTTTATCATTGGGATCTTAATCGCTCTTCTCTTGCCCGCCGTCCAGGGAGCGCGAGAGTCCGCCCGGCGACTTCAATGCGTCAACAACCTCAAGCAGATCGGCATCGCCCTCCAGTCGTATGCGAGCGGCTCGGGCTATTTTCCCGGCGTCATCGGACAGACCGCCGTCGAACCTAAGGACTATTCGGCCCATGCCTATAGCCCACTGGCGCGGCTGCTTCCCGAGCTGGAGCAGGAGAACCTTTACGACGCGATCAACTTCACCCTGATTCCCACGATCGCCGTCGGCCTCTCCGCCAACCAGACGGTAATGACAGCATCCGTCGGCCTCTTCACCTGCCCCTCCGATCCGGTGGTCCCGATCGAGGGTTACGGGCGGGTGAATTATCGCTTCAACATCGGCCCGAGCCCCTGGATTGCCCCCGTCGGTGACAAGGAAGGGTCGTGGGATGGCCCGTTCACCGCACACCGTTTCTATGGCCCCGCAGATTTCACCGACGGGCTCTCGCAGACCGTTGGTGCCTCGGAGCGGATGCAAGGCGATTGGACGAAAGGGTCTTACGGACCCGGTGACTATATATTAACGGGAGCAGGGACAAACCATAACCCGCTCTCGATCGCGTGGGTCGTCAGCGTTTGCACCGAAGCATCCACGACGCCAGGTCTCCCGGTTGAATCCCGTTCGGGCGAAAGTTGGCTTGTCTCCGGTTACCACTTCACCAACTACAACCATTGCCTCCCACCAAATTCATATATCCTCGACTGTTCACTAAATCCCTACGTCGGCGATGACGCTCTGCACTCTCGCGCCATTCGCGAAGGTGTCTTCTCCGCCCGCAGTTACCATCCCGGCGGCGTGAATGTGCTTTTGATGGACGGCAGCGTTCGGTTTACGCGCGATGGGGTCGACATTAAAGTCTGGCGTGCGATCTCCACGCGGTCGAGCGGAGACATCGTCAGCGCCGACACCTTCTGAACCAGACACCTTGGCATCACATCGTCGAGGTGGGGTTGACGTGTGCCAACTTCCGGCACGCGGGTGGCCCGGACGCCGATCGGCGTCCGGGCGGCGACGCCGCGAGCGGCGGCTCACGACGATCGGGATCGTCCCCCCGACCGCGATGGGCACGATCGCCGTTCCGGGCCGGGGGGCGACGGGGACGAGCCCGCCGGGCGATTCTCCCGGAATTGCTGCCGGTTTTCGCCCGAGATTCCAACTAGGGGGGGAGAGGCCGCGCGCGGGAGGGGCAGTGTGCGCGCCCCGACCGCCAGCGGCCGAGAACCCCCGAGCCGCGATGATGGTCCCCGACCCCCGACCTCCTCGAAACACGACCGCGACGGCCGATCCCCGCGCGCGCCGAACGAACCCACCGCGGCGCAGTCCGGGGACGACGAATCAAAGCCACTTCGACCCGCGCCGGCGCGGCACGAAGCGGAGGGTCCGGCGCCGAACGAACCCACGGGGCTCTGGGGAAGTCCGGGGGACCTTGCCGACGTCGCCGCCGCCCGACCCGGCGCGGAACGAAGCCAACTCGGCCCGGGGCCGGCACGAAACAAAGCCACTTCGAGGGCCGCGGCGGAGAAAACGAACCCAACGGCGGCCCCGCGGCGCCGAACGAACCCAACATTGGGGAGGCGGGGACGAGTTTGCGGGCAGCGAATCGGCGAGGGGCCCGCGCGGCGCGAAACGAAGCCACCTGGCGACCTCGGCGGCGCGGAACGGACCGGGCTCGGGGTGGGGGAGCGGTGGTCGGCCGCGGCCGCGAAGCCGACGCGCGAGCGAGGGCGACCATCCTCCGCGAGCTGGCCGTGTCCTGTCCGAGGGATGGAGGCCCTCGCTCGCGCCTCGGGTTGGTAGGAGACCACGACGACCGATCGGCGATCATGAGCCGCGGAGCGACCGGGTCGAGGGAGACTGCGGGTGGCCCGGACGCCGATCGGCGTCCGGGCGGCGAAGTCGCACGAGGCGGCGCGCCACGGCCGGGGTCGTGCCCCGGCCTCGATCCGCCCGGCTCCCGACCGGGCCCCGGCCGGGGAGCGTCGAGGAGGCACCGGGCCATTCCGACAGAATTCCTGCCGGTTTTGGGCCGGGATTCCAACTAAGGAGTCAGCGGTTCCTCGCGGGAGGGGTGTGCTGCGCGCCGGGTTGGGTTGGAGGGGGACGGGGGTCAGGGATCGATGGCAGAGGACAGAGGGCAGAGGGCAAATGGCAGAGGGCAAATGGCAGAGGGCAGAGGACAGAGGGCAAAGGGGAGATGCCAGATGGTCGAGGCCAGAGCGCAGAAAACAAAGGTCAGAGGACGGAGGTTCGTGCGCGAAACGGACGCACCGCGCGCCGCGCGGAACGAACCGACGGGACGGTTTGGTTCGCTTCGCTCGGGGGTCGGGGGTCGGGGATCGGGGGCCTTGGGACGACGAAGCCGGGGCCGTCGCGGCGCGAAACAAACCCACTTCGAAAGGGGGCCGGGGGTTGGGGCCGGGGAAGAGGTCCGTCGTGGGCC
Source organism: Isosphaeraceae bacterium (assembly GCA_035551935.1). Lineage (GTDB taxonomy): Bacteria > Planctomycetota > Planctomycetia > Isosphaerales > Isosphaeraceae > DASZMJ01. The sequence goes on along the minus strand of DASZMJ010000514.1, from coordinate 21,261 downwards.
CGTGCGGCGGCGCGGAACGAACCGAAGCTCCCTCGGCCACTGGTCCCGGCTGTTCGGAACGAAGCGAACGGGGCATTGGGTGGGCTGGGGAAGCCGTGCCGGCAACAGGCCCGGATTCGAAACGAACCGAACGGTATGTTGGAGATCCTGGGCAAGTCTTGCTGGGGACCGAGTCGGCGCCGAACGAACCCACGGCGCGGTGTTCGGCGCCCAAAACGAACCCAATCTCGGCCTTCGGCGCCGCCAAAACGAACCCAATCTCGGCCCGTCGACGCAAGGGACGATTCGGGCGCCTGGGGGCGTGGGAATGGGAGCGGAGGGGGAGGGTCCGCGACTCAGAGGGTCGTGAGGATCGGAACTAAGCCGAACGAGGATCGTCCGGGTCCGGGGGGAGCAGGCCGGCGTCGCGGAGGGCGCGGTGGTAGTCGCCCGGGGTGTTAAGGTTGATGAGGGTGCGGAGGTCGGGATCGACCGCCCGGAGCGCGTCGTGCGGAATTCGAAACGAACCCAAGAGTGAAGATAGGGAAGAAAGATGAAGTGTACCCTTGGCGAGGAGTTGTCGGATCGCGTCGATGGCTCGAGGACGGCGATAGAGGGAGGCGAGGGGATGGAGGCGATTGGCGACGAAGGGGATGGCGAGGTCGTGCGGGCCGATGAGGGAGACCAGGAGGTCGATCCAGCCCGGGGCGAGGAAGGGGGCGTCGGTGGCCGTCGCATAAGCGAATGCGACGGCGTCCGGCAGGGCCTCCAGGCCGGCGGCGAGGCCCTGGAGCGGTCCGAGGCCGGGGACGGGGTCGCGGACAACGGCCACTTCGAGAGGCAAGGCGGGGAGATCCTGGCCGGGAGCGGCGACGACGACGACAGGGCCGGCCGACTCGGAGACGAGCCGGACGACGCGCGGGAGGAGCCGCTCGGGGCCGAAGGGGAGCCAGGGCTTGGGACGGCCCATCCGGCGGCTCTCGCCGCCGCAGAGGATGACGGCGCCGGGCTTCATGAGACCGTCGCCCCGACCGGCGGGTCGTACCGCCAGACGACCACCTCATCCCCGGCCGCGAGGCCCGGCACGTCGGCCGGGACGACCAGGAAGCCGTCGGCCCGCGTCGCGCTCGACAGGATCGAGGCCCCGCCGGATGTGATCGGCTCGGCCCGACCGTCGGCCAGCAGGACGCGGACGTAATCGACCCGGTCCACGGCCGACGCGATCGGCCGCGCCAGCCGGGCACGGCACGCGACATACGACCACCCCGACGCCCGGCCCCCGAGCCGCCGCACGACCCGGCCGGCGAAGAAATCATAAGCACACAAGCAACTGACGGGGTTTCCCGGCAGGAGGACCACCGGCACTTCGCCGATGCGGCCGAGCCCCGCCGGGCTGGCGGGGCGGAGGGCGACGCCGTGGAACTCCAGGGTCCCGAGGTCGGCCACGATGCCGGGGGCATGGTCCTCGGCGCCGGTCGAGGAGCCGCCGCTGACGAGGACCGCGTCGGCCGACCGAGCCGCCGCGGCGATCGCATCGCGGAGCGTGGCGCGGTCGTCGCGGACGGGCCCGACGACCCGCGCGAGGCCGCCGTCGCGGGCGATCAATGCCATGAGCATCACCGAATTCGTGTCGGCGATGCGTGAATCCACGGCGGGCGTGCCGGGGGGTAGTAATTCATCGCCGGTGATGACGACGGCGACGGCCGGGCGTCGGACGACGGGGACCTCGGCCCGCCCCAGGGCGCTGAGGGCCCCGAGGTCCTGCGGCCGGAGGACCCGGCCCGCGCGGAGCACGACGGTGCCGGCGGCGATGTCCTCGCCCCGACGGCCGACGTGGCGGCCGACGGGGGTGGGCTCGACGACGCGGACGAGGCCGGCCGCGGCCACCGTCGCCTCGACGCGGACGACCGCGTCGGCCCCGGCCGGCAACGGGGCCCCGGTGGTGATGTCGACCGCCTCGCCGGGCCCGACGACCCCCGAGAACGGCCGACCGGGGCGGGCCTCGCCGATCACCCTCAGGGCCGCGGGCGCCTCGGGGCCGGCCGCCTGGACGTCCCGCCCCCGGACGGCAAAACCATCCATCGCGGAGCGGTCGAACGGGGGGATGTCCGCCGCGGCCCTGGTCTCGGCGGCCAGGACCCGACCGGCGGCATCCGCGAGCCGGACCGGCTCGACCCCGAGCGGGCCGACCGTCGCGTCGATCCGGGCGAGGACGTCGGCCACCGGGGCCAGGGACCGGAACCCCTGGCCGCGCGGGTCGAAGCGTTGCTGGCGATCCCCTCCCATCGACCCCGACACCCCGGCCCGCGTCGCTCGCGGTCGCCGGCCTTCATCTTACCCCGATCGCGGGGACGACGGGAGGGCCCGGGAGTTCCAGGATGGGATGATGCGTTGAGAAGACCATGGGTCGTCCCAGCACCTCGGCGGGAGTGCCCTGGGCGACGACCCGGCCGCGGTCGAGGACGGCGACGCGGTCGGCGTGGCGGAGGGTGGCGGGCTTGTGGGAGACGACGACGGTCGTCCGGCCGGCGCGGAGGGTCGCCAGGGCGCGATGGACGCGGGCCTCGGTCTCGGCGTCGAGGGCGCTGGTGCAGTCGTCGAGCAGGAGGACGGGCGGGTCGGCGACGAGGGCCCTTGCCAGGGCGAGCCGCTGCCGCTGGCCGCCGGAGAGGGTCAGGCCGCGGTCGCCGACGGGGGTGTCGAGGCCGAGCGGCAACGCGGCCACCGTCGCGGCGAGGTCGGCGGCCTCGAGCGCCCGGCCGATGGCCGCCTCGGTCGCATCGGGGGCCGCATACAGGAGGTTCGAGCGGATCGTGCCGCCGAAGAGGGTCGCCTGCTGCGGCACCAGCAGCACGTTCCGTCGCAGGTCGGCGAGGCGAGAGTCGCGCACGTCGACCTCGTCCAGCAGGACCGCCCCGCCGCCGTCGTCGAGGTCGTAGAGCCGGGTGGCCAGGGCCAGGAGCGTGCTCTTGCCGGCGCCGCTGGGCCCGAACAGGCCGAGGGTCGTCGCGGGCGCGACCTCGAGGTCCACGCCATCGAGCGCCGGCCGGCCGTGGGGGTCGTGGGCGAAGCGGACCCCTCGGAAGGCCAGGGCCCCGGCCGGCTCCCGGATCGGCCGGGCGCCGGGGTGATCGGCGAGGCCCTCGGGCTCGTCGAGCACCTCGACGATCCGCTCGACGGCCACCCGCGTCGCCGCCAGCATCCCCTGCGCCCCGGCCAGCCGCGCGATCGGGCCGTGCAGCTGGCCGACGAGCCCGTAGAACGCCAGCAATTCGCCGACGGTCATCGTCCCCCGCGCCACCAGGGCCGCGCCGAGGGCCACGACGCCGATCGTCCCGAGTCCGCCGATGGCGGTCGCCAGGGCCCCCTGCGACGCCCCGGCCTTCAGGCCCGCCCACGAGGCGTCGCGGTGGGCGTCGAGCCGGGCGTCGAGCTCGGCGACCTCCGCCGCTTCCCTCGCGAACGACCGCACCACCCGCACGGCCGAGATCCGCTCGCTCAACAGCGCGTAGATCGCCGCCAGCCGCGCCCGGACCGTCCGCGTCAGCGCGTGCACCCGAGACGAGTGATGTCGATGGTTCCAAATATAAAGAGGAGCAACCGCCAACGCCACCAGGGCCAGCCGCCAGCGGAGCCAGAGCAGGACCGCCGCGACCCCCGCGGCCAGGACGAGGTCGGCGGCCAGTTGCAGCGAGCCGGCGTTGAGGAAGATCAGGAGCGAGCCGACGTCGCTCGTGATCCGGGACATCAATCGGCCCGTCTCGCGGCGGTCGTGGTACGACAGCGGCAGGCGCTGGAGCTTGCGGTGCATCGCGTCGGTCAGGTCGCGGACGACCTCCAGGCTGAGCCGCGACATCCGCCGGGCCGCCGCCCAGCCCAGCACGGCGCGCGATGCGTAACAGGCGAGCATCGCGGCCATCGCCAGCAGGATGGTCCGCCGCGCCCCGGGCGCGGCGATCCGGTCGAGGACGCGCCCCTGGAGCACGGGGACGGGCAGCATCAGCAGCGACTGCGCCAGCAACGCGGCCAGCGCCGCGGCCATCGCGCCGCGGTGGGGCCGGAGGAAGCGGCCTTCGAGGCGTCGGAGCGGGTCGGCGCCCGGCATCGGGCGGGGGACGTCCATCGTATCCATAGCTAGGGATCTTCTTCGGCGATCATGCAGAAACCCGGCCGGGCACGAGCCCGTCGGGGTGGAAGCGGGGCGGCAGCTCGAGGATCCGGCCGTCGGCGACGGGGCCGGCCAGGCTCTCTTGATGGTCGTGGAGGCGGCGATAGAGGCCGTCGGCGTCGGCCAGGAGCGCCTCGTGGGTGCCGGCCTCGACGACCCGGCCCCCCGCCAGGACGACGATGAGGTCGGCGTCGGTGACGGTGGCGAGCCGGTGGGCGACGACGAAGGCGGTCCGGCCGCGGAGCAGGTTGGCCAGCGCGGCCTGGATCAGCGCCTCGCCGGCCGGGTCGAGGGCGCTGGTGGCCTCGTCGAGGACGATCAACGCCGGGTCCTTGCAGAGGGCGCGGGCGATCGCCAGCCGCTGCCGCTCCCCCTGGCTCAGGGCATGCCCCCCCTCGCCGACGATCGTCGCGTAGCCGTCGGGGAGGGCCGTCGCGAAGCCGTGGACCAGGGCCGCCCGCGCCGCGGCCTCGACGCGGTCGGCGTCGGCCTCGGGCGTGCCGTAGCGGATGTTCTCGGCGAGGCTCCGGCGGAAGACGACCGGCTCCTGCGGCACCACGCCGACCTGCCGCCGCAGCTCGGCCGCGGCATGGCGCCCGATCGGCACGCCGTCGAGCCGGATCTCGCCCGACGTCGGCTCATAGAATCGCAGCAGCAAGTTCATGAGCGTCGTCTTGCCGCAGCCCGTCGGGCCCACCAGCGCGACCTTCATGCCCGGCTCGACCGTCAAGCTGATGTCGGCGACGGCCGGCCGTCCGGGGCGGTAGCCGAAGGTGACGCGGTCGAACTCGACCTTGCCGACGGGTCGGCCGATCGCGACGGGCCGCGCCGGGTCGGGGGCGTCGGCGTCGAGGTCGAGCAGGTCGCCGAGCCGGTCGACGCTCGCGCCGGCCTGCTGGAACAGCGACGCCAGGTCCGCCAGCCGCGCCGCGGGGCCGAACAGGAGGGCCGCCAGGGCCGTCGTCGCGACGACCTGGCCGGGCGACATCGAACCGCCGACGACCGCCCAGGCCCCGGCGGCGAAGACCGCCGCGCCGCCGACGCCGCCGAGCGCCGCGCCGAGGTTCGACAGGCCCGCCGACAGCCGCCCGACCCGCAGCCTCGGCGCGTGCGCCTCGGCCAGCCGGGTCGAGAACGCGGCCACCTCGGATTCCTCGCCGGCGCAGGCCTTGACGGCCAACGCCCCGTCGAGCGTCTCCTTCAGGCGGCCGAAGATCGCGTCGAGCCGCCGCCGGACCTCGTCGCTCTCGGCCCGGATCCGCCTCGAGACGAGCCGGACGGCGACCGCGTGCAACGGGACCATGACCACGACCGCCGCCGCGATCCCGCCCCCCCGGGCCAGCAAGGCCGCGGCGATCACCGCCATCGTCCCCAGGTCGGTCAACGCCGCGAGCGTCTGGCCGTTGATGAGGGCCTGCACCGCGTCGACGTCGTCCGTCAGGCGCGACAGGATCGCGCCGGCGGGCGTGCGATCATAATAGGCCATCTCGATTCGCTGCAAACGATCATACAAGCGGTGTCGCAGGTCGCGCACGACCCCCAGGCCCACCGGCCCGATCGCCCGCGCGACCGCCAACGCCACCCCGGCCTGCGACAGGACGACCGCCAGCAACGCCGCCGCGAACCGGGGCAAGGCCCCGACCTCGCCGGCCGCCGCGCGGTCGACGACCCTCTGGATGAGCCACGGCGTCGGCAGGTTCAGCAGGCAGGCCAGCGCCGTCAACGCGACGGCCAGCGCCACCCGCCGCCGATACGGCGCGATCCAGCCGAGGACGCGACGGCACGTCCCCCCACGGTCCCAGAGTCCCACCGCCCGCGCGTTCCCTTCCACAGCGGCACCCCGTCGTGCCCCGCGAACATCGACCTTGATGAAGTCATCATAGCAGTCCGGCGCGAAAAGGCTAGCTCAACCCGGCAGGCGGGTCAAACGTGGTGGCTCAGAACGTCCCCGAGTAGACGGCGCACGAGCGGCAGATCTCGGGCGGTTCGTCGGACGAGAGGGCGTCGCGGAAGGCCCGGTACTCGGGGCCGTTCCAGACGGCCTCGGCGCCGTCGCGGGCCATGTCGCCGAGGTGGGCGCGGTCGGGGGTGGCGACCATGCAGCACGGCATCGCGATGCCTTGATAGCTGACGTACGCCCGGCGCCAGGGCCAGTCGCAGCGCGCCGGGCCCGGCGTGCCCGGCGGATGCGCGCGGGGCCGGGTCCGCGGCAGGCGGAGGTCGACCCCCAGGGCCCGGGCCTCGGAGCGCGACTCGGCGAAGAATCGATCGATCCGGTCGGCGTCCTCGCCCAGCAGGGTCTCGCGGTCCACGAACGCCCGCATCGGCGCGTAGTGCGCCGGCAGGCTCGATTCGCCGAAGTCGTGGCAGAGGTGCTGCACGAACACGGCGTCGATCCCCAGGCGGTGCGCCAGCCGCACCAGCCCCGGCAGCTCGTGCAGGTTCCGCCGCATCGCCACCACGACCATCCGCACCCTCGGCGTCTCGCTCGCCAGCCGCCGCCGCGCCGCGACGATCCCCTCGAGGTTGGCGACCACCTGTTCGAAGTGGGCGCGGACGCGAATCCCCTCGTACACCTCGGCCGAGGCGCCGTCGACCGACGCGTGCAGCTCGGCCAGGCCGCTGGTCACGCAACGCTCGGCGCGGCGGTCGCTGAGATAGGTCAGATTCGTATTCGTGCTGACCTTGATTCTCCGGCCGGCGGCATAGGCCACCATGTCGAAGAACCTGGGGTGCATCATCGGCTCGCCCAGGCCCTGGAGCTGGAGCTCCTCGAGGTCGGGGAACTGGTCGACCAGGCGCGTGAACGCCTCGAACTCGATGAACGCCGGCGGGCCGTGCGGCGGGCCGTCGCGGCGGAACTGGATCGGGCACATCTGGCAGCGCAGGTTGCACTGGCCGACGGCCTCGACCTGCAAGAACCCGGGGAGTTTCATGTTAAAAACCGTCGATTCTTAGAGGAAGGGGACCCGGAACCGGGCGGCCCCGTAGAGTCGCCAGAAGACCGACAGGAACGGGATCAGGGCCGACGTCAACACCATCTCGGCGACGTGCCCCGTCGCCCTCGAATTGCCCCGGAGCCGCCGCGCGCAGAACCGGCCCGTCAAGGCGGCCCACGACGCCCCCGCGACGGCCGCGGGCCACACGAGTCGAGCGCACGCGAAGCCGACGGCCGCGGCCGCGAAGAGCACGATCGCGTAGTAATCCCACGGCGGGTTCGCGCGGATGCGACGGCGGTACAGGTCCGGGTGCTTCTTGAAGAGCAAGGCGTCGAACGACGACTTCCACTGCTGCCGGAGGCTCACTCCCCAACGGGCCGGGCGGACCGGGTGGACGACGACGGCAAGCGGGGCGGCGACGATCGAATGGCCGGCGGCGAGCAGCGCGAAGTGCAGGTCGCTGTCCTCGCGCCAGGCGGCCGAGAACCGCTCGTCGAAGCCGCCGAGCGATTCGAGGACGTCGCGGCGGACGAGGCAATTCGCCGTGACGAACTCGGCGCGTTCGAGCCCCGACTCGTTGCGCTGGTAGTCCGTCGGCGGCTCCGGCAAGGGGACGACGACGCGGCCGGCCGCCGCCGCCGCGCCCCCGGCCAGCGCCGCGAGCCCCGCGCGGAGCCAGCAGGGTTCGGGGACGCAATCATCATCCGTGAACGCGATCACCTCTCCGGTCGCCGCCCGCCAGCCCGCGTTCCGCGCCGCGGCCGGGCCGTGGGGCCCGGTCACGGCGACGTACCGCGAGGGCGCGGGGAAGCGACGGGCCAGGCCCTCGACGAGGGAGCGGGTCGCGTGGGAGGCCTCGTCGTCGGCGACGACGACCTCGAACGACGACGGGCCCACGTCCTGCCTCGCCAGCGCCTCGAGGCAGCGGGCGAGCAGGTCGGGGCGCCGGAACGTCGGCACGACGACGGTGACGCGCATGGCCCCGATTCAGCCCGACGTGGCGGGCTTCTCCAGCAGGAACGGCCCGATGACCAGCGCATCGAGCGGCGAGGTCCAGAAGCTCTCGACCGCGTCGCGCGGCGTGCAGACGATCGGCTCGCCGCGCGTGTTGAACGACGTGTTCACGAGCACCGGCACGCCCGTGCGATCCCGGAAAGCCTTCAGCAGATCGTGATACAAGGGGTTCTGAGAGCGATTCACGGTCTGGATCCGCGCCGTGCCGTCGACGTGACGGACGGCCGGGATCAGGTCGGCCTTCTCGGGGCGGACGTCGTGGACGAAGAGCATGAACGGCGACGCATCGTCTCCCGCCCCGGCGCCGACGAACCAGTCGGCCGCGGCCTCCTCGAGGACCACCGGCGCCACGGGGCGGAAGTCCTCGCGGTCCTTGATCTCGTTGAGCCTCGCCTGCATCTCGGCGTGGATCGGCGAGGCGAGGATCGATCGCGCCCCCAGGGCCCTCGGGCCGAACTCCATCCGCCCCTGGAACCAGCCGATGACCTTGTCTCGCGCGAGGATTTCGGCCGTCTCGGCGGCGATATCCGCCAGCCGGCGGTACGGGACCGCCGTCCAGCGGAGGAAGTCCTCGATCTCGTCGGCCGCGAACTCGGGGCCGAGGTAGGCGTGCTCCATCACATAGTCGCGGCCGGCCTCGGGGCGTTCGCGGGCGTGGATCCAGATGGCGGCGCCGAGCGCGGTGCCGGCGTCGCCGGCCGCGGGCTGGACCCAGATCCGCCGGAACGGGCCGCGGTCGCGGAGCCGGGCGTTCATGACGCAGTTGAGCGCCACGCCGCCGGCCATGCAGAGGTCCTCGCAACGGCTCGTGCCGCGGAGCCAGTGCGCCAGCTCGATCACCGTCTCTTCGAGCACGACCTGGAGCGAGTGCGCCAGGTCGAAGTGCCGCTCTTCCAGCGTCCCGCCCCGCAACCGCGCCGGGCCGAACCGCTCCTCCAGTCGGGGCGGGTCGATCGTATACTGGCCGTCGCGGCCGACATGGATCATCCCCCGGAACTCGTCGGCGAACCTCGGCCGACCGTACGAAGCCAGGGCCATCACCTTGTATTCGTCCGAGGAATGCAAGAATCCCAGATAATCCGTGACCTGTTCATACAGGATGCCGAGCGAGTGCGGCACGTGGACCTGGCCGAGCCATTCGAGGTCGTTGCCGTCGCCGATCGCGTAGCCGGTCGTCGCCTTCTCGCCGCGGCCGTCGAGGGTCAGGACGGCGGCCCTCCGGAACGGCGAGGCGTGGAAGGCGCTCGCCGCGTGCGCGAGGTGGTGGGCGACGTAATGCCAGCGAAACCCCGCCACCTTCGCCCCCCGGAACCGTTCCCGGAGGTGGTGCGGCGCCCCGTCCACGAGCTGCCCCGGCGCGTTGACCATCGACGCGAGGAAGAGCGGGTCCCACGGCGACTCCCACTCCGTCGCCGTCGCCTCGGCCGGCCGCATCGGCAGCTCGATCGTCGCGGCGTCCCGGTGTCGGCCGATAAGCAAGTACGGATCATACGAGTACGCGACGTGATCGACGTCCGTCAGCTCGATGCCCGCCGCGCGCAGGCAATAGTCGATCGCGTGGAACGGCAGCTCCCAGGTCGAGAACGGGACCGGCCGCTTGCCGTGCTTGATGTGCGTGAACCGCTCCTCCTCCGCCGCGGCCACGACCCGGCCGTCGGCCACGAGGCAGGCGGCCGGGTCGTGGTACGCGGCGTTGATCCCGAGCGTGTACATCGCCGGTCCTCCTCAACCACGGATCGGCAGGCCCTCACCCCGGCCCTCTCCCGGGGGGAGAGGGAGGGAGATGATCCCCTCTCCCCCCGGGAGACGGCCGGGGTGAGGGTCGGTTTGCCAAGTATCAATGGGAATGTCAAAAGGTTCGGTCGAGTCCTTGCCGTCGATCAGCCCCAGTGCCGCCGCGACGACCTCCCCGGGCGGGACGAGTCGCAAGCAATCGTGGTGCCCGAGCGGGCAGACGCTCTTGTAGCAAGGTTTGCAAGGGACATCATGCGAGAGCACGGCGCCCGCGACGCGCCAGGGGGTGTGCTGGAGGTTCGTCAAGGCGTAGAGGACGACGACCGGCGTCCCGAGCGCCGCGGCGATGTGCGCCGGCCCGGTGTTGTTGACGATCAGGGCCGGCGCCCACTCGATCAACGCGGCCAGCTCGCCGAGGTCGAGCGCGCCGGCGAGCGATTCCGAGGGCGCCCTCATCGCCCGGCGAATCGCGTCGATGAGGTCGCGCTCCGACGTGCTCCCCGTAAAGACCACGCGGACGCCGTGCTCGCGGACGAGGGCCCCGGCCGCCGCGGCGAAGTGCTCGGGCGGATAGCGTCGCGACGGGGCCGAGGCGCCGGGGTGGATCGCGACCCAACGCCGGCCGAGCTCGAGGCGCTGCAAGAGGCCCGCGACGCGCTCGTGGGCCTCGTCGGGGACGCGCAACGAGAGCCGCTCGTTCCTCGACGTCGCGCCGACGCCGGCCACGAGGTCGAGCTGGCGGCGGACCTCGTGGCGGGTCAACCGCTCGGGCTCGGGCTCGGGGACCCAGTCGGTCAGCAGGCCGTACGGGTTCTCGCGGCAATGTGCGAGTCGCAGCGGGATGCCCGCCAGGTGGCAGAGCAGCGCCGACGGCAGGGGGCTCTGGCTGTAGACGGTGAAGATCGCCGCGGCGTCGAACCGGCCGCGGCGCAAGGTTTCGACCATCGCGAGGTCGGCGTCGCCGTCGGCACGCGGTGCCGTGGCCTTCATCCAGGGGGCTTCATAAACGAGGATGTCGTCGATCTCGGGCACGAGCCGCGCAACGGCCGCGCCGGCGGGCGAGGCGAGCAACGTGATCCGCCGATCCTCCGCCGATTCCTTGAGCGCACGGAGGGCGGGCGTGGTCATCAGGACGTCGCCGAGGTTGTCGAGCCGGACGCAGAGGATGCGACGGGCACGTTCCCACGCCTCGCGGCCGATCATCGTCCGCCCCCTTGTCCCGACGCGACGAGCGCCGGCACGCCGTCGCCAACGGTGACGCGGATGCGCTCGATCAGGTTGGTCGTCGAGCGGTCGGCCACGAGGGGGAGGATCTCGACGACCCCGCCGAGCCGTTCGACCAGCCCGGCCTCGGGGAGCCGTTCGCGGGTGTAGTCCCCCCCCTTGACGAAGACGTCGGGCCGGACGGCGCGGATGAGCTCGAAGGGGACGTCGTCGTCGAACGGCACGACGAAGTCGACGCAACTGAGCGCCTCGAGCACCTGCACGCGGTCCTCGAGCGTGTTGATCGGCCGCCCCGGCCCCTTGAGCCGGCGGATGCCGGCGTCGGAGTTGACGCCGACGACCAGCACGTCGCCCAGCGCCCGCGCGCGGTTGAGGTACGTGACGTGGCCGCGATGGAGGATGTCGAAACATCCATTCGTGAAGACGATCCGACGGCCGAGGCGGCGGCAGTCGTCGAGGAAGTCGGCGAGGCGGGCCCGGTCGTCGCGGGGGGCGCGGTCGAGGTCGAGGCGGTCGCGGAGGTCGTCGGCGTTGCAGGCGGCGGTGCCGTCGCGGCCGACGACGACGGCGGCGGCGGCCGAGGCGAGCTCGGCGGCGGCCGGCGCGTCGGCCCCGGCGGCGAGGCCCAGGGCCATCGCCGCGAGGAACGTGTCGCCCGCCCCCGCGGCCCGCGCGTGCGGCGCCGGCCGGGCGAAGGTCCGATACGGCGGCCGGCCGCGCTCGAAGACGAGGGCCCCCTCGGTGTCGAGCGTCACCGCCGCGATCCGAGCCCCGGTCGCCTCCAGCAACCGGGCCCCGTGCAAGGCGACCCGCTCGGCCCTCGGGCCCGCGACCTCATCCGGGTCGAGGCCCAGCAGCGGCGCCGCCTCGCCAAAGTTCGGCTTCACGGCCGACAGGCCCACCGCGCGGTACGCGGCCAGGTCCTTCGAGTCGGCCACCATCACGCGCGGGGCCTCGGCCTGCAACGAGGCCAGGGCCGCGACCACGCGCGGAGTCAGGATTCCATAACCATAATCGGAGATGATCACGGCATCGCTGCGCGGGACGGCCTCGGCGAGTCGCCGCAGGATGTGCTCCTCGGCCTCCGGGCCGATCGGCCCGGTACTCCCCTGGTCGAACCGGACGAGCAGTTGCGAGCCGGCGACGACGCGGTTCTTGGCCAGGGTCGTTCGGCCGGGGTCGGCGAGGAGTTCATCGACGATCACGCCGCGATCCGCCAGCAAGCGGCGGAGGACGGCCCCTTCGGGGTCGTCGCCGACGACGGAGATCAGCCGGACCTTCGCGCCGAGCGCCCGGGCGTTGGCCGCCGTGTTGGCGGCGCCGCCGGGGGCGTCGCGACGGCCGCTCAGGGCGACGATCGGCACCGGCGCCTCGCGGCAGAGCCGGCCGCTCGTCCCCTCGAGGTACGTGTCGAGCATCGCCTCGCCGATGACCGTCACCTCGAGCCCGGCGAACGCATCGATCCAGGGGCGCAGCGCCGTTTTCATGCGAAACCTCCGATCATCAGCAAGTCCGCCGCGCGATCGGCCGTCACGATCCGCCGCGCGGCGCCGTCGAGGTCGTCGGCGAGGAACTCGGGCCGGCGGCCGGGCGCGAGGCCCCACTCGGTCTCGTGGCCGTTGTCCAGGAGGATCGACCGGCAGCCGGCCCGATGGCCGGCCTCGACGTCGTCGAGGATGTCGCCGACCATCCATGAACGCCCCAGGTCGATGCCCAGCCCGCTCGCGGCCCGCACGAGCATCCCCGGCGCCGGCTTGCGGCAGCCGCAGGCGACGGCGGACTCGGCGACGATCCCCCCGGGAAAATGCGGGCAGTATTCGAACCCGGCCAGCTCCGCCCCGGCCTCCGCCACCCGTTCGCGGAGCCGCGCCTCGACTTCGGCCAGCGCCGATTCGGGGAACAGCCCGCGCGCCACGCCCGATTGGTTCGAGACGACGAGCAGCAGGTATCCCGCGTCGTGCAGCCGCGCCAGCCCCTCCGCCGCGCCGGGCGCGAGCCGGATGAGGCGGGGATCGACGTTGTACGGCACGTCGTCGACCAGGGTGCCGTCCTTGTCGAGGAAGACCGCGCGGCGGCCGTCGGGCGATCGGTCACGCATCGGACCTCCCCGCCCCGACGTGGGCGAGTCGGCCGCGGTTGCGTTGCGTCGAGCCGGCGGCGAGGACCCAGGAATAGAGGCCGTCGACGGCCTCGGCGACGCGGCCCCAGGTGTAGTGCTCGTTGGCGCGGCGGACGGCGCGGCGGGCGAAGGCGCGGAGGAGGCCCGGGTCGTTGAGCAGCAACGCGAGCCGCCCCGCCAGCGCCGCCGGGTCGTTCGGCGGCACGAGGAAGCCGGTCTTGCCGTCGACGACCGTCGCCTTGATCCCGCCGACGTCGGCGCCGACGACCGGCGTCCCGCACGCCATCGCCTCGACCGGCGTGATGCCGAACGGCTCGTACCAGGGGGTGGTGATGAAGACATCCGCCGCCGCGTAGTAATACCGCAGGACGTCGCGCCCGCGGCTGCCGACGAACGTCACCGCGTCGGCGACCCCCTCGGATTGGGCGATGGACCGGAGGCGGCCGATCTCGGGGGTGATGGCCGGGTCGGGGACCTCCGACTCGCCGCCGACGACGAGCAGGCGGGCCGCAATCCCGCGGTCGCGACGGAGCCGGGCCAGGCCGCGGATCACGTTGTCGACCCCCTTGCGCGGCACCATCCGGCCGAGCTGGAGCAGGACCGGGCCCCCCGGGCCGATCCCGAGCGCGGCCCGCGCGCGGGGCTTGTCGATCGGCCAGAACTCCGAGGGGTCGAAGCCGCAGGGGATCACCGTGATCCGCCCCCGGTCGGCGCCGTAGAGGTGGACGAGGTCGTCCTGGTCCTGCGGGCATTCGGCGACGATGCCGTCGGCCTCGGCGACGACGCGGTCCTCGATCGCCAGGCGCTCGTCGGGGAAGCCGTCGGCGTCCCCCTGGTGCAGCCGACGGACGCGGCCCAGGGCGTGGAAGGTGACGACGAACGGCGTCCCCGACGAGCGCCTCAACTCGGCCGCGACCATCCCCGACATGAAAAAGTTCGCATGGATCAGGTCGTAGTGCCCCCGGCGCCGGACGCGGGCGCGGACCCCGTCGGCGAACTCGTCCATGAAGGGGAGCATGTCCTCCTTGCGGACGGCCGACGGGGGCCCGGCGGCGACGTGGACGACGCGGGCGCCGCCGGCCCAGGGGACGACCTCGGGCAGGCCGCGGCGGTCGCGGCGGGTCAGGACCTCGACCTCGTGCCCCAACGCCGCGAGCCGCCGCGCGAGCTGGCCGACGTAGATGTTCTGGCCGCCGGCATCGACGCCGCCGAGCGTCGCGAGCGGGGAGGCGTGTTCGCTGATCAGGGCGATGCGGCTCACGTTGCGGCTCCTTTCGTCGCGGCATATCCGGGCGCGACCGAGGCGCGCCCGGCCGCGGGACGGCCCGCGACCAGGGCGAAGGTCTCCTCCCAGTCGCGGGCGAAGCGGTCGATGTGGAAGCGCTCGAGGGCCGCACGCCGGGCGTTGGCCCCGAGTCGGCGCGCCTCGGCCGGGTCGTCGAGCAGCCGTCGCATCGGCTCGACGAGGCGGTCGAGGCTCGTGTCGATGTAGCCCGAGACGCCGTGCTCGACGGCCGTCACCATCTCGGTCGTCGCCAGCGCGACGATCGGCAGGCCGATCGTCATCGCCTCGAGCACCGCCAGGCCGAGGCTGGTCCAGCGGATCGGGTTGAAGAAGAAGCGGTACCGCGCCTCGAACGCCGGGAGGTCCGGGGGATGGACCTCGCCGACGCCGCCAAGCGACTCGGCGTCCATGCCCACGAGGTCCAGAGGCACCGCGCGCCGGGCGCGCTCGAAGACGTCGACGCCGAGCCGGCGCCCCCGCGACCGCAGGTGGTTGACGACGACGATGCCGCGGTCGAGCTCGCCCGAATAGGACACCCCCTCCGGCACGAAGACCCCGTGCTCGATCACCCGCGACGGCGTCCGGCCCGAGTCCCACATGAGCGCGTTGAACGGCGTCACGTGGACGAGCAGGCCCTCCGGGTCCTCGAACCAGTGGCGCTGGTCGACCGGGTGCTCCTGCGGCGGGTCGTGCTCGAGGTAGATCCGCGGCGTCTTCTTCTGAGATTCGGATAGGATTTCATGTTGATCGATGAGGTGGTTCGTCTTCGACTGGAAGAGGATGCAGTCGAAGTCGAGTTCGCGGACGGCCTCGGCGGGCACGTCGACGACGTTCGGGCCGAACGGGAAGGTCGAGCCGCGGCCGCCGTAGCCCTCGCGGCCGCCGGGGGCGACGGGGAGGTAGAAGTCCACGCCCGCCCGCGCGAGGTAGAGCAGGTAATTGCCGTGGATGTGCCAGGTCAGGACGCGCAAGCGGTGCATGGTGCGACGACCTCCCCGCGGCCGACGGCCGGCCCCGGGAACGCCCGGAGCAAGGCCGAGGCCGCGTCGATGACCTCGGCCGGCTCGATCCCCTCGTCGCGGCAGAGGACGCGATGCCGCTCGCGGTCGGCCGGCGCCCAACGCGACGGGTTGTCGCCGGTCGAGAGGACGACGCTCGGCAGCTTCAGCCCGGCCGCGACGTGCGAGACGCCCGTGTCGTTGCAGGCCAGCAGCCGCGCCCCCTCCAGCAAGGCCCCGAGCGAGCCGAGGTCGGTGCGGCCCGTCAGGTCGAGGGCGCCGGGCACTTCCCGACGAATCGCCCCGGCCAGCCCGGCCTCGGCCGCCGTGCCCGTGACCACGACCCGGAAGCCCCGATCCGCCAGCGCCCTCGCCACCGCCGCGAACCGATCCGCCGGCCACTGGCGGCCGGGGACGCTCGCGCCGGGATGAACGCAAACGTATGGATGTTCCTTCAAGGGTCCGATGCCTTCGATCGAATGCAAGGCGGCGCGGTCGCTCGGGGCGACGGGGAATTCGAGGTGTTCGCCGCGGGTCGGCAGGCCGAGGTGCTCGACGAGGGCCAGCAGGCGGCGGACCTCGAGTCCCCGCGACGGCCACGGCATGAAGAGGCCCGAGTCGGGGCGATACGAGCCGGGCAGGTGGAAGCCGGCGGACCGCCGCGCGCCGAAGAGGGCGACGACCTCGTTGACGATCGGCCCGCTGCCGTGGAGCTGGATCGCCAGGTCGAACCGATCGTCCTGGATCGCCGCGAGGAACGCCGGGATCGCCCCGATCCGGGGCGCGCACTCGGGCAGGCCGGGATAGCCGGGGAACTCGCGGAAGCCGTCGAGGTAGGCGCCGAAGCGGCCGACGAACTCCCGCGCCCAGGGCAGGCCCGCCAGCACGATCTCCGCGCCCGGCCAGGCCGCGCGCAGGGCCCGGAACGCCGGGACCGCGCAGAGCAGGTCGCCGAGCTTCAGCGCGCGCAGGACGAGGACCCGCCGCGGCGGCACCGGCGGCCGGCGCGCGGCATCCATCGATTGGTCTCTCATATCAACCTGAATGCGATATATCCGATTCGAGCCGACGGCGCGCAGGGGTCCCGGCTCGCCGCGACTTCCCGATGCCCGCGGGGATTCGTCTCTATTCCGTGTCGAGCGCGGCGTCCCGCGGGGCCCCTGTCACCCGAGCAATTCTCATTCCATCATCGGAATTGAGGCACGACCCCCCGGATTGCCGGGCCGTCGCGGTCGCGACGGCCTCGCGGCGGCGACCGGGTGGCGGGCCATCTTGACGGCGCGTCGGCGGGCTCGCGCACCGCGCTGCGCCCGGTCGGGAAGCGGCCCGCCGACGCGGGGCGTCGGGGAAGGCGGCCTTCGCAAGGGCGGGGACCGGTCCCGATCAGGTCAGGGCGGTGGCGAGCGGGCCGACGGCGGTGAAATCGTCGTGGTGCGTGACCCGGTCGCGGCCGAGCCGCTTGGAGCGGTAGAGGGCGCGGTCGGCGGCGTCGATCAGCTCGGAGGGGTGCGACAGGCCGGGGCAGGCGGTGGCGACGCCGAAACTGGCGGTGATCGCCCGGTGCGGCCAGGGGCGGCCGGCGACGTCGGCGCGGAGCCGCTCGGTGATCGCCAACGCGTCGGCCGCGGCGGTGGCCGGCAGCAGGATGATGAACTCCTCGCCGCCGTAGCGGGCGACGACGTCGTGGTCGCGGACGTTGGCCCGCAAGGCCACGCCGACGCCGCGCAGGACCTCGTCGCCGGCCAGGTGGCCGAAGGTGTCGTTGAACGACTTGAAGTGGTCGACGTCGAGCAGGACGACCGACGTCGGCGTGCCGATCCGGGCCGCCAGCGCCAGGGTCGACTCCAGGGACTCGTGGAAGTAGCGGCGGTTCTTCAGGCCGGTCAGGCCGTCGGTGACGGCGAGCTCGGCGAGCCGGCGGTTCTGCGCGGCCAGGGTCGCGTGCATCGCGGCGAGCCGGTCCGACTTGTCGCGGAGCTCGTGCTCGGCCCGCCGCCGCTCGGCGACCTCGCGCCGGAGTTCGGCGGTGCGGGCGTCGACCTGATCGCGGAGCTGCCGCTCGTGCCGCCTCAGGTCCTTGGCGCGGCAGAGTCCCAACGCCCCGCCGGCGCCGACGAGGCCGAGGATACAGAGCAGGTGGAAGGCCGCCGTCTGCTCGAAACGCGGGACCAGCTCGACGGCCAGCGTGGCCCCGTCCCGCGACCACGTGCCCCCGGCGTTGCAGGCCCGGACGGTGAACCGGTACGAGCCGGGGGGCAGGTTCGTGTAGTTGGCGACCCGCCGGGCGCCGGCGTCGATCCAGTCGGCGTCGTAGCCCTCGAGCTTGTAGCGGAAGCGGACCTTCTCCGGGTCGACGAAGGTGTTGGCCGTGAAACGGAACGACAGGTCGCCGTGGCCGACCGGCAGCCGCCGGTCCGCTCGGAGGGCGATCGGGCGGCCGTCGGCGCGGACCTCCTCGATGACCGTCGGCGGCGCCGGCCCGGGCTCGGCGGCGCGGCGCGGGTCGACGCCGACCAGGCCCGCGACGGTCGGGAACCAGAGCCGGCCGTCGCGGCCCCGGCAGCCGGCCGGCTGCGAGCCGCTGCTGCACTGGCTCGACTCGAGGCCGTCCTCGCGGTCGAAGACCAGGGGGATGATGGCTCGCGTCCGCCCCTCGGCGCAGTCCTCGAGCTCGGCCCTGGCGACGCGGAAGATGCCGCGCGGGGAGCCCATCCAGAGCCCACCTCGGCCGTCGTCGAGGACCTGCGTGATCGTGTCGCTGTGCAGGCCGTCGCGGGCCCGGATCGTGGCGACGCGCCCGTCCCTGATCCGGCTCAGGCCCCCGCCCCACGTGCCGACCCAGACCGTCCCGTCGGCGTCGATCAGGAGGCTGAAGACCGAGTCGGCGCCGAGGCCGTCGCGGGTGGTGAACGCGGTGAACCGGCCGTCCTTCAGGCGGTTCAGGCCGCCGTGGGTCGCGACCCAGAGCGCCCCCGCGGGGTCTTCGGCGATCGCCCGGACGCGGTCGTGCACCAGGCCGTCGCGGGTGGTGAACGTGGTGAACTTGCCGTCCTTCAGGCGCCGCAGGCCCGCCCCCCAGGTGCCGATCCAGATCGTCCCGCGGCGGTCCTCGAAGACCGAGCGGATGATGTCGACGGCCTCGCCGTCGGTGGCACCGGCCCGGAAGATGGTGCAGCGGCCGTCGGCGACGCGGTTCAGGCCGTGGCCCCAGGTGCCGACCCACAGGGCGCCGGCGCGGTCGACGAGCAGGGCCGTCGTGTACTCGGACGAGAGCCGCTCGGTGGTCGACAGCGGCTCGAAGCGGCCGTCGCGGTAGCGGGCGACGCCGCCGCTGCCGGTCGAGACCCAGAGGTCCTCCCCGCGGCCGGCGCCCACCGTGTTGACCGTGAGGTCGAGCAGACCTTCGGCGGCGCCGAGGACCGTCAGCTTCCGCTCGCGGAGCTGAAACAGCCCGAATTGCGAGCCGAGCCAGAGGTCCCCCTCGTGGTCCCCGACGATCGCGAGGACTCCCCTCCGCGCCAGGGCGACCGGCGCCCGATGGGGGGCGATGCGGCCGCCGGCCGGGTCGCGGACGTAGAGCCCCTCGACCGTGCCGATCCAGAGCCAGCCGGCCGCGTCCTCGTGGAGCGATAGGACGTCGGGCCGCACGAGGCCCTGATCGATGCCGAAGCTCGTCCAGAGGCCGTCGACGAGGTGGTTGAGGCCGAACTGTGTGCCGACCCAGAGGTCACCGCGGCGACCTTCGACGAACGACTTGATATACGGGTGAGAGAGGCCGTCGCTCGGGGTCAGCAGGGTTGTCTGCTCCCCCCGGAGCCGGTAGAGCCCCCTCTCGGTGCCGACCCAGAGCGTGCGGTCGCGGCCTTCCAGCAAGGCCGTCACCGGCGCGGCGACCCGGCGACGGCAGTCGTCGATGTGGACGGGCGCCCCTTCCCGAAGGCGGACCAGGCCGGCGGCCGTGCCGACCCAGACCGTGCCCTCGGCCCCGGCGGCGAGGCACCGGACGCGGGCGTCGGGCAGGCCCTCGGCCCGGCCGAAGAAGGTCGACATGCCGTCCCGCCAGCGGCAGAGCCCCCCTCCCTCGGTGCCGATCCAGAGGGCGCCGTCGGGCGTCGCCAGCAGGGCGTTGACGACCTGGTCGCGATGCGAGTGCCGCGCGTAGGACGGGTCCAGGTCGCGCAGCGCCGTGAACCGGACGCCGTCGAACCGCGCCGGCCCCTCGTTCAGGGTGCCGACCCACAGGTACCCGTCGCTCGTCTGCGCGATCGCCTGGATGTGGGCCTGCGGCAGGCCGTCGTCGAGCTGCCAGTGCTTGACGAGCACCGGCGGCAGCCCCGGCTGGTCGCGCCCGTCGGCCCGGGCGGCCCCGATGCCGTCGGCGAGGGTCAGCCAGGCGACCGCCGTCGCCATCACCGCCGCCCTCGTCGTCACGAGCGGGGCGCGTCGTGTTCGGGTTCGATCCACGTCCAGTCCCGACGTTGCGGACCCTTGGGGCAGAATCCGGGCACCCGGACGCGCCGGTTCCCTACCGAGAACCTAGGCCACGGTCGCACCGTCGGCGCCGAAACCTCGATTCATGTGTGTCATCGCCTTTGCTTGCGTCGATCCGGAGTGGTCGTGTGGCCGACGGGCCGCTATGCTGGGGGCTTTCGGCAACGTCCCCCGCGCCGGGCCCGATCCCGATGAGTCGTCCCGCACCGTTCGTGATCGCCTTGATCCAGATGCGCTGCTCGGCCGACCCGGCCGACAACCTCCGACGCGCCGACGGGGCGATCGGCGAGGCGGCCCGCCGTGGGGCGAAGGTGGCCTGCCTGCCCGAGCTCTTCCGCACGCCGTATTTCTGCCAGGTCGAGGACCCCGCGCGGTTCGACCTGGCCGAGCCCGTCCCCGGCCCGACGACCGAGGCATTGGCCGAGGTGGCGCGGTCGTCGGGGATCGTCGTCGTCGGCTCGCTCTTCGAGCGCCGCGCCGCGGGCGTCTACCACAACACGGCCGTCGTCCTCGACGCCGACGGCACGCTCTGCGGCCGCTACCGCAAGATGCACATCCCCGACGACCCCCTCTATTACGAGAAGTATTACTTCACGCCCGGCGACCTCGGCTTCCGCGCCTTCGCGACCCGCCACGCGACCGTCGGCACGCTCGTCTGCTGGGACCAGTGGTATCCCGAGGCCGCCCGCCTGACCGCCCTCCGCGGCGCCGACGTCCTCTGCTACCCGACGGCCATCGGCTGGCACCCCTCCGAGAAGGCCGAGTTCGGCGCCGCCCAGGCCGACGCTTGGCAGACGATCCAGCGGGCCCACGCGATCGCAAACGGGGTCTACGTGGCCGTCGTCAACCGCGTGGGCCACGAAGGGCCCGCCGACGGCGGCCTGGAGTTCTGGGGGAGCTCGTTCGTCGCCGACCCCTTCGGTCGCGTCCTCGCGCGGGGCTCGGAGGACCGCGAGGAGATCGTGATGGCGACCTGCGACCCCGGCCTCATGGAGGACACCCGCCGCCACTGGCCCTTCCTGCGCGATCGCCGCATCGACGCCTACGCCGGGCTCGACGCCCGGTTCCTCGACCCCTCCTGAGAGACTGTGAATCATTCGTCAGGCGTTCAGGTACATGCAGCAACAGGCATGGATGTAAGTACTTATGCTGCTTGTCTGTCAGATGTACACTAAGCAGGTCCGCAGTAGTTTTTTCACGGCCCATCCGTTGCGTGCCCGATCTTTCGGAGGCACGCCATGGAACGACTCAAGCTCAACGGCTGGCAGCGGCGCCGCTTGTGGCGCCAGTCGGGGTCGACCCGTGACGTC
>DASZMJ010000513.1:0-35873 GCA_035551935.1 Isosphaeraceae bacterium | reverse complement strand
CGCCGGTTCGCCCTCGGGCGACTCCGACGCGAGACCGGCTGCCGGCGCGGGATCGAGACGAAGCGGCTCAAGTGTGCCCTGAGCGATGACTACAGGGAGAAAGTCCTATTCAGCACGTGAGATAAGATGCCGTCGCCCTGCTGGAGATACTCGGCGATCACCGCATCGAGCGAGTCGATCGATCGCGTCGGGTCGTCGGGGGTCGTCATGGGAAGCCTCTTGTAGGGTCCGCTATTGCCAGGGCGAACGCACGTGTTTCGCAAATCCTTGTCCTGCAAGGATTTGCAATCTAGTGCACGGAATTCAACTAGTCGCAAGTTCTTTGCAGACAAGGATTTGTGAATTAGATGCGTTTGCCCTGCCGCTATTGCGGACCATTCGTTCACATTCATAAAAGAGGTCCGCAATAGCGGACCCTACGGGGAGAGGCGATGTCGCAACTCTTCGAGCCCTCGGCGCAGCAGCGAGGCGACGGCGGGGACGCTGCGGCCGATGCGGTCGGCGATCTGCCGGAGGGTCCAACCCTGGCAGTGCTTCAACGTGACGACCTCGCGCATCGCCGGCGGCAGGTCGGCCAGGGCCTCGATCAGGCGGAGCAGCTCCTCGTTGCGCTCGGCCCTCTGGCTCGGCGAGGTCTGGTCGGCGGCCAGCCAGGCGCCGAGGCCGGTGGCGGAGCGGTCGAGGTCGGCCTCGAGCGATCGCTCCAGTTTGACGTCGCGCTTGTCGCGTTCATAGTGCTTGACGGCGTCGGCCAGGGTGCTGGCCAGGATGCGGCGGAGCCAGGCGACGAGCACCGCCGGCTCACGCTCCCGCAAGTCGCCGAGCGCCGGGTAGGCGCGCAGCATCGTCTGCTGGACGACGTCCGACGGGTCGAGCTTGCCGCGCAGGCGACGGTCGAGGTGCAGCTCGGCCAGCACCTTGAGGTACTTGCGGTACGGCTCGAGGATCGCGGCGACGTCGGTCATTGGGAAACGGCACCTACTCGAAGGAGACGACGTTCCGCGGCCGACGAACCACGGATTCCGGGGAGCGAGCCGGCGCGAGTCGACGGCGACTGGTCTGCGTCAACGGCGTTGGAAGGTGCGACGGTCCGTCACCTATCCTTTCGATCCGGGGGCGCGGCCGTCTCGAGCCGCCGGAGCATGGTCGCGACGTTCATGAGGGCGCGGGAGGTGTGGTAATTGGCCTTCCACGGGGTGGCCTTGGCACCGTCGCCGAGGGGCTTGCCCTCGCGGGTGACGTCGCCGAACCAGCCGCCGTGGTCGGGGTCGAGCTGGTGCCTGGCGATGAAGTCCCACTGCTTGAGGAAGGCGGCCCAGTAACGATCCGTGGTCTCTCCATACAACGTGTGCATCAGTAGCAGGGCGTTGAGCCCCTCGGCCTGGGTCCACCAGACCTTGGTGGTGTCGTAGGGGCGACCGGCGAAGACGTCCCCCTTGTCGAAGAAGCCGCCGTGTTCGCCGTCCCAGCCGAAGTCGAGGGCGTGGTCGACGAGGCTCCGCGCGACGCGACGGGTGCGGGCGTCGTCGGGCACGCCCAGGGCCTCGGCGGCCTCGACGAGCAGGTACGCGGTCTCGACGTCGTGGCCGAACGAGTCGTGCGCCGGCGCGGCCCGCCAGTCGCGCGTCAGGTAGAGGTTCAAGGCACCCGGCTCGACGGCCACCTTGTCGCGGACGATGGCGAGGGTCTCGCGGAGCCGCTCGGCGACGATCGGCGTGCGCTCGACCTTCGAGAACGCGGCGAGGGCCTCGAGGAGATGGATATGCGAGTTCATCGACTTGAAGCCGTAGTAGACGCCCAGGCGATCCGTCCGTCGCCAGGCGGGGGCGTTGGGGTCGTACGACAGGATCGGCTTGCCGTCGCGGGTGATCGCCTCGAAATAGCCGCCGTGCTCCGTGTCGTGGGCGTGGCGTTCGAGCCAGTCGAAGGCGTCGCGCGCGACCTTGAGCGCCCGCTCGTCGCCGGTGGCCGCGCGGGCGGCGCTGGCGGCGTAGAGGACGAAGGCGGTGCCGTAGATGTGCTTCTCGTCGCCGAGCTTCGCGTCGACCTTGCCGTGCGGGTCGAGGACGAAGTGGAACCCGCCGTGGTCGGCGTCGCGCATCGTGGCGTCGATGTACGCGACCCCGTACCGGGCATAGCCGGCGTACTCGTCGCGGTGCTCCGGCGCGAACCTCGCGAACGCGGCGGCCGTCCAGGTCATCCGCGCCTGGTAGACGAGGAAGCGGTCGGTATCGGGCCGGGGCGACCAGTCGCGGGCGAAACCCTGGTGGAAGCCGCCGAGGTCGCGGTCGAGCGCGCGCGGATACCAATGATTCGTCAGCTCCGACGTCAGCAGCTCCTCGACCTTCGCCCGGAGCTTCGCGACCTCCTCCGCCTTCGGCCGGGCGGGTTGCGCCGTGGCGGGCGAGCCGACCTGGAACGACAACAGGACGGCCCCCGCGAGCGCGCGGGCGTGGCGGATCATCGGCATCATGGGGCGCCTCCGGGCCTGGTTCGGGATGGCCCCATCCTACACGACGGGGCGCGGCGATTCCCGCCCTCAGCCCTCGTCGGCCTCGACGCGGTCGCGGCCGTTGCGCTTGGCGCGGAGCAGGGCGTTGTCGGCGCGGGCGAGGAGGTCGTCGGGGGCCTCGCCGGGGCGGAGGCCGGCGACGCCGAAACTGGCGCTGAGGCCGCGGCCGAGCGGGGGGATGACGCGGGCCGAGAACTCGACGCGGAGCCGATCGGCCAACCTCACGGCGCCGGCCAGGTCGGTCTCGGGCAACAGCACGAGGAACTCCTCGCCGCCGACCCGCGCCAGCCGGTCGAGCGGCCGGACGTTCTCGGCCAGGGCCCGCGCCGCGCCGCGGAGCACGCGGTCGCCGGTCGGATGGCCGAAGGCGTCGTTGATCGCCTTGAAATAGTCGATGTCGACCATGACGCAGGCCAGGGGCGCCCCCTCCGGGTCGGCCAGGGCGACGAGCTGTTGGAGCCACTCGTCCCCCTGGCGGCGGTTGGCCAGGCCGGTCAGGGGGTCGGTCCGCGCCAGCCGCTCGACGTCGGCGCGGTCGCGCTCCAGGGTGGTCGTCTTCTTGTGGAGCTGGCGGTTGAGCCGGAGCAGGTCGTGCTGGTGCGCCAGCACCTCGCGCAGGAGCGGCTCGGCCAGGTCGGCCAGCCGCTCGCCGAAGAGCCAGAGGCCGCGGCCGTCGCGATGCACCAGGCAGCGGAAGCTGCCACACGGGGCGCCCAGGCGGCCGAAGTCGAGGCGAACGGCCAGGTGGCGGCCGGGGGCGTCGAGCAAGGCGAGGACCTCGGCGAACCGGTCGGCGCTGGTCGGCAGCAGGGCCTCGGCCAACAGCGGCTCGTCCCCCGCCGGCAGCCAGCGTCGCAACGCCGGGTTGGCCTCGACGACGGCCCCGCGCGCATCGATCCGGCCGACCAGGCAGCCCTCGGACCGGGCAAGGAACGCGGCCAGGACCCCTGCGGTCAGCGGGTGGGCCGTCGGCTCGGGCTCGGGGCTCGGCGGCAAGGGCCTGGGCTCGACCGTTTCCATGGGGCGGGACGCTCGGCAACCGGGTCGTGTCCGGCCCCGAGTCTACCGCGCCGCCGCCGAGGCGAAAACGCCCTTCGCAGGGCAGGGCTCGCCCTGCTCCTTCTCCCCGCGGTACGGAAGGGGCAGGGCTCGCCCTGCCCTACCAAGCGACTTCGCGCAAAGTCTTCGGTCGTTCTTTTTTGGTAACCGCGGGGACCCTTGACAACAGGATGGCACAGCCGCGGCGTAGGGTCTCCCTTGGAGGGTCCGTGCCGACGACGGCCCGGGGCCCGAGCACCAGGAACGACCCGCTCAGACGCGACCCGTCCGCGGCCTCATTGAGGAGCCAACTCGCCGATGAAGGAACTGTCGACGGCCCGAGTGCGGTGCGAGGAGGCCACCGCGACCCTGTCACGGACCGACCGAGACGAGTGGTCCAACCGCCGTGCCACCGCCCAAGCCCTCCGCGCCGCCCAGGCGCGACAGGTCAGCGGGCGGAGGCGATTCGTCGACCCGACGACCTGCGAGCGCGATTACTCCGCCGCCGAGATCGAGTTCATGCAGGCCATGCACGAGTACAAGTCCCGCAGTGGCCGCATGTTCCCCACCTGGAGCGAGGTCCTCGAGGTCCTCCGCAGCCTCGGCTACGAGAAGTCCGCCTTGCCGCCCGAACCCGAGCCCGAGTCCGAGCCTGCCAACGTGCCCGAATCCGCGCCGACCCCGTCGCGCCGCTCGCGCTCCGCCTCCGCCACGAAGCGGTGATCGTCCCGGCCGCATCCCCGGCCTATGCCGGCCGTCGGGCCGGCTCGGGGACGGGGCTGGCGGGGGTGCCGCGGGCGAAGCCGGAGGAGTCGGGCGGCCGGTAGGCGATCGCCAAAGCGGGGGTGTCGACCCGGCGGCCGCGGTCGGCGGCGGAGGCCATCGCGGCGTCGATGATGCCGGTCGTCAGGAGCGTGCGGTCGATGGGGTACGGGGGGGTGCTGGTGGCGAAGAAGGTCTCGATGTGGTGGGTCAACGGGGTGAAGAAGTTCGCCGCAGGGGGGTTGGGCAGGTAGAACATGCACGACTCGACCCCGCCGCCGCCGGCGAGCCGGCCGGCGAAGTTGAAGTCGGCGATCTGGCCGTTGAGCAACAGCGCCGCGGTCTTCAGGCCGTCGCGGTACTCGACGAGGATCGCGAACGGCTCGGCGACGTTGGCGCGGATGTCGCCGGGATTGAGCGTCTCGCTCCGTCCCAGGGCGTGCTCGAGCAGGTCCCACGACCAGAGTTTCCTGTCCCCCGCCTCCCAGACCGCCGGCCCGCGGAGCGCCGTGACGGCCTTCACGCCGGACTCGCCCCCGTCGCGGCGCTCGACCATGCATTGCAGGGTCTCCAGCGCGTGGAAGCCGTAGATCTCGTCGGGCCCGTACCCGGCGACGAGCGCCTCGTCGAGCTTGACGCCGACGGGCAGCTCCAGCTCGGGATGCCGCCACGTCACCGGCAACGATGAGCCGGCCATCAGCGGGCAATTCAGCCGCTTCGCCTCGGCCACCATCTTCAGGGCCTTGGCGGTGTCATACGACAGGTGCTTGTCGACGAAGATCGGCACCCCGCGCTTCTCGGGCTCGATCACCGCGGCGACCTGCTGGAAGAGCTCGAACCGCGGATACAACTTCTGGCCCTTGGCGTTGTTCGGGTAGTCACCGTGTTCGCCGATCAGCAGGACGGCGTCGACCGCCAGGCCGCCGGTGCCGAGCGTGATCGCGTCGGCGACGTCGCGGCTGACCCGGACGCCGAACCGCCGCGCGAGCCCCTGGCCGACGTCGTTGCCGCGGACCTGGTCGGTGTAGAGCGAGGCGACCTCGAACTCGGGCCGGTGGTGGACCCCCCGCCACTGATAGCCCCAGAGGAACCGGCCGACGATGTGGTAGGCGTGGCTCATCGGATAGTACGCCGTGACCACCGCCGCCACCTTCTTCCGCTCCGCCCCGCGCCTCGGGTCCGGCGGCGAGGATCGCGGATGGTCGTCACCCCGGGCGTTGGCCAACCCGCCCGCCAGCCAGAGCCCGGCCGCCGACCGGCCGGCGTCGCCGAGCCAGCGGCGCCGGCTCGTTACGGGATCGTGGGCGGCTCGCGACACGACGTCCCTCCTCTAACTCTTCCAGGCCAATTCGATCCCCCTCGCGCCCGACTCTAAGCCAGCGGCCCCCGGCCGGCAATGGCCCCGGCCGGATCGATTGAAAAGACCGCGCGGAAATTGCTTGCAATCATTGTTGCAAGATAGTAATCTCGTCGTCGACGTGATCGGTTCTTCGAGCGGGTTGGGTTTCGTCGGCCGCGAGGGGTCCCCTGCCTATCCCCTCGGGCCCTCCCGATCTTTGTGGACCGCCGAAGACGCAGAGCCGCCATACCTGCTATGTCCGACATTTTATGAAGAGTTCCCAAATTCTCAAACCCTCCTAAATTCACAAGCACCGGGGTCCGATACAGAAGGTGATCGTGGGGGCGAGGGGTCCGGGGTTTCGGCCGGGGTGGGGCGGGACGGGACGGCGGGGCCGGCCCGACCGCGGCGGATTGCGTGACCTCCGGGCCGCCTGGCGACCGCTTGACTCCGGGGACGGGGAGGGCATGGCCCGATCCGGCCCGCATCGAGACGATCGAGACGAGACGACACGACACGACCCTCGAGATCGACCCGACGAGGATCCTCATGGCTCGAATTCGCCGACATCGCCGCGACACGGTCCAGAGCCCCCTGGAGACGTATCTCCGGGAGATCAACGAGATGGCCCTCCTGACCGCGGACGAGGAGAAGATGCTGGCGCACCGGATCGCCGACGGGGACAAGTCGGCGAGGGACCGGATGGTCCGGGCCAACCTGCGCCTGGTCGTCAATATTGCGCGCGGCTACGTCGGTAAGGGGCTGGCGTTGCAGGACCTCATCGAGGAGGGCAACCTCGGGCTGCTCCGCGCCGTCGAGGGGTTCGACCCCGAGGTCGGCACCCGGTTCAGCACGTACGCCAGCTACTGGATCAAGCAATCGATCAAGCGGGCCCTGGTCAACACGGCCAAGCCGATCCGGATCCCGGCGTACATGGTCGAGCTGCTCTGCAAGTGGCGCCGGGCCGCGGCCGAATTGCAGGACAGCCTCGGCCGGCCGCCGACGGTCGAGGAGATCGCGCGGGCGTTGGAGCTGCCCAAGAAGAAGCTGGCGATCGTCAAGAAGGCGATCAAGGTCTACAACCTCGTGCCGCAGACCGACCAGCCCGAGAACGGCTGGAGCCTCGGCGAGATGCTCATGGACGAGCGCACCCGCGCCCCGGACGTCGAGATGGTCGAGGCCGACAACCTCAAGCTCGTCCTGCACCGGCTCAACGAGATGGACAAGCGCGAAGCCACCGTCCTCCGCATGCGGTTCGGCCTCAACGACACCCCGCCGAAGACCCTCAAGGAGATCGGCGAGTCGCTCGGCCTGACCCGCGAGCGCGTCCGCCAGATCGAGAACGAGGCCCTCGGCAAGCTCTCGGCCACGTTCCTGGCCGATTGAGCGGGCGAGCGATCTCCGCGAACTTGTCGGCCTCGGCGTCCTTCGTCATACTCCACCTTGGCGATCGATGAGCGTCGGGACTCCCACGCCTCGGCCTCTCTTCTGGGTCGGGTCCAGCCGGGACGACCTGCTGGCCCTACCTCGGGAGGTCCGGCAGGTCTTCGGCTTCGCCCTCTGGCTGGCCCAGAACGGCGGTAGGCACGTCGATGCCAAGGTGCTGAGAGGCTTCGGTGGCGCGGGGGTCCTGGAGGTCGTCGCGAGCCACCACGGGAACGCCTTCCGGCTCATCTACACGGTCCGATTCGCGGAGGCGGTCTATATCCTCCACGCCTTCCAGAAGAAGTCCAAGGCGGGAATCAAGACTCCGCAAGCAGACCGGGAGATGATCCGTCGCCGCCTGAGGATAGCGGAGGAACACCATGAGTCTCGACGACGCGCGGGCGGCGAAAGCTGACGATCGGGAAGCGATCGTCGAGGGCAGCGGCAACGTGTTCGCCGACCTCGGATTCGACGATCCCGAGGAGATGCTAGCCAGGGCGGAGCTGGCCCGACAGATCGGCGAGATCGTCGCCGAGCGGAAGCTCGATCAGGCGCGGGCAGCATCCGTCCTCGGCATATCGCGAGCGGAGTTGACCGCCCTCTTGCGCGGCGAGCTCAGCCGGTTTCCCACAGGTCGACTCTTTCGCTTCCTCAACGCCCTCGGCCGCGACGTCGAGATCATCATCCGGCCGGCCCGGCCCGAAGGTCGGGCGACGACCCGGGTCCAGAACGCTTGAGATCGCCACAGTGCCCCGGGCCTGCTCGCTGCGCTCGCCCTGGCCCGGCCACCCCGCCCCGACCTCATGCTGGCCCCGAGCGCGGCGCCATTATCCGAGCGTTCAATTGCTCGCCGCGCCAGTATTCCGCCCAGAGCTGCCGGACGGAACGATATTCGTTGGCCCTCGTCGCTGTTCGGAGGAAATCACGCGGGTCCTCGCCGGAGGTCACGCCGACGACCACCCGAACGCCGGATAAGACCCCCAGCCAGGCGGTGTCCGACCGCAGCTCGGCAAGGACATTCGTGCAGAACTCCTCCAGCTCCTCGGCGTCGACGCCGAACGCCCCGGCCTGGACCAAGAGGGTAAGGGCATCGGCGATCTCGAAAGTCTCGGGGAAGTCACCATACCGCCAGCCATCGTCCGGGTTGGCCCAACGGAGCCACGCGGCGAGGCGCTCTTGGTTATCGAACTTCTCCCACTCACGCCCTCGATAGCGATATCCCATCGCGGCGTAATTGGAAGCGACCCGTCGTAAGCCTTCCTCGGTGGCGACAGCATAACCGAGGTAGTTGCCGCACTGGCCCAGGATGAGGGCGAACGCATACGGCGACTCATCGGGTATCTGCCGACGGAATTCGGCGAGAGACCCGATGACGGCGTGCAGTAGTCTATGAGCAAATGCCGCTCGGTCCAACAGTGTCCCACTCCCTGCTATGAAACTGGGCCCTGTTGAGTTGCCGAGTCGCCGGTAGCCTGCCCATTTTCAAGGCCTCAGGGTGCCGCTTGCGGCATGACGACTAACACGAGATAAGCCCTCAATTCCGCCGCTCGTGGTGGCCGTCGAGGAGGTGGCCGTCCTGGATCTCCAGGACGAGGTCGTCGGGGGTGATGAAGCGGCGGTCGTGGGTGACGACGACGAGGGTGCTCTGGTGCTCGCGCTGGAGGCGGCGGAGGATGCGGTAGATCTCGTCGCCGGTCTTGGAATCGAGCTCGCCGGTCGGCTCGTCGGCCAGGACGAGCACCGGGTCCTTGATCAGGGCCCGAGCGATCGCGACTCGCTGCATCTCGCCGCCGGAGAGTTGCCGCGGGCGGTGGTCGAGCCGGTCGCCCAGGCCGACCTCCGTGAGCAGCTCGGCGGCCTTGCGGCGCAGCTCGGGCGTCACGCCGCGGGGGATGTACGAG
Organism: Isosphaeraceae bacterium; assembly: GCA_035551935.1. GTDB lineage: Bacteria > Planctomycetota > Planctomycetia > Isosphaerales > Isosphaeraceae > DASZMJ01. Next base: position 26,896 of record DASZMJ010000513.1, on the reverse strand, counting down.
ACGAGGGCGTTGTCGACGGCCGAGAGGTTGTTGATCAGGTTGAACGCCTGGTAGATGAAGCCGACCTTGTCGCGGCGGTAGGCGTCCTGCTCGGCGTCGGTCATCGCCGTCAGGTCGCGATCCTCGACGACGATCGTGCCCGAGGTCGGCCGGTCCAGCGCCCCGAGCAGATAGAGCAAGGTGCTCTTGCCCGAGCCCGACGGCCCGACGATGAACGCGCAGCGGCCGCGCGGGATCTTGCAGGTGATCCCGCGCAACGCCTCGACCGTGCGGTCGCCGCTCTTGAACGACTTGCGGACGTCGTGGACCTCGATCATCGAGGCGGTCTCCCCGGCCGGCCGTGTGCGGTCACCGCGCCCCCTGGCGGATCGCGTCCATCGGCACGAGGCCGGCGGCGCGCCAGGCGGGATAGAGGCCGCCGAGGGTACCCATCACGACCGACAACGCCAGGCCCATGCCGAGCATCTCCGGCGTGATCGACAGCTTCAAGCCCTCGCCGATGAACGGGTTGGCCAGCGCCGTCCCCGACGTGGCCAGCAGGCAGCCGATCAGGCCGGCGAGCAGGCCCAACGCGGCGCTCTCGACCGTCACCAGCGTGAGCACGTTCGACTTCGACCAGCCGTTGGTGCGCAACACGCCGAACTCGGTGAACCGCTCGGTCGTGCTCATCAGCATCGTGTTGATGATGCCGACGACGCCGACGACCAGCGCGAGGCTGACGGCCATCATCAGGATCGTGTCGAATTGGCCCCAGATCCGGCCGAAGTTCGCCGTGAACTCCCCCATCGTCCGCGCGTCGACCCGCGGCTCCTTGACCGCCTGCTCGATCGCCGCCGAGACCTGCTCGACCTTGCCGGGGTCGGTGGCCTCGACGTAGAAGCTCGAGACCGTGTCGTCGGAGATCCCCAGGAGCCGCCGCGCCGTCGTGATGTCCATGATGATCATCACGTCGAGGAACATCGAGTTCGTCCGGTAGATGCCGATGATCTCGAACGGCTTGCCGGCGATCAGGAGCGAGTCGCCGACCTTCTTTGCGCGGCCGTCCTTGTTGCGGTACATCTCGGCGATCTTCTTGCTGACGACGATGTGCGGCCGGCCCTCGTCGATCGTCCTGAGGAACCGACCCCCTCCCTTATCCGGCGGCAGCAGGTGCGAGGGGAAGACGGCGCTGCGGAGGTTGGCGTGCGCCGGGATGTCTTGCCCCTGGATGATCGGCTGGTCGAGCAACGACTGCGCGGCTTTCCGGCCGCCCCCGGCCAACGCACTGAGCTTCTGGATCACGCCGCGGCCCTCGATCTCGGGGGCGACCTGGAGCACTTCGGGGGCGACGTCGCGGACGTGGGGCAGGGCGCGGAGGGTCTTGGCGAGGCCGGCCGGCAACGTGCTGAAGACCGGCGTCGGCGCGTTCTCGCGGACGACCATCACCCCCTGGATCTTGCCCAGGGTATCGCCGACGAGGTTCCGCAGGCCGTTGGAGAGGCTGAACAGGCCGAGCACGCCGAGGATCGGGATCGACAGGCCGACGAGGGCCAGGGCCGTGCGCAAGGGGCGGGTCAGGAGGTTCCGCCAGGCGAAAGTCCACATGATGCGGTCCCGGCGCTCCTTTCCAGACAGACAGGCGTCGCGGGCGAAACGGTCGCGGGGGCCGGCCATCGGTCCCCGCGAGGCCCTTGCTCGGATTGTAGCCGGCCGTCTCGGCCGGCCAAGGGCGATCCTTTCGATCCTGTTGATGCGAATCCCGCGCCGGCCGTCCCGCGTCAGATCGACGCCGGCTCCGACTCCGAGGACGTCGGCTCGGCCGGCGGCGGGGCTTCGGGCGCCGGGGCGGTTTCGGGGGCGTCCGGCGGCGCCCCCTCGCCCTCCTCGGCGGGGCCTTCCTCGCGGGCCTGCCACAACTGCTTGAGCTGGCCGAATGTGCGGAGCGGCACGCTGCCCGCCAGCGCGTCCTTCGACAGGGGCGGCGGCGGGGTCGCGGGCTTCGACGGCCGGGCGGCCTGGGGGCGTGGGGCCGGCGTGGTGGCGGGCCGTCCCGGCCCGCGCAACGGCCTCGGGCCGCTCTGGGTCAGGCCACTCCCCGGGCCCCGCGGCGGCGGCCCGGACACCCGGCCGCCGTGCGACGGCCCGCGCGGGCCCGGTCGCCCCTCGCCCGGCCGGCCGGCCGCCTCGCCCCCGGCGCCCGCCCCGGCCGGCGGCGGCCCTTCGCGGCGAGGTCCCCGAGGCGGCCCGCCCCCGCGACGCTCGCCGCCGGGCCGGCCTTCGCCCTGCCCTTGCCCTTGCGGCGGCCGGCGTCCGCCGCGCTCGCCGCGCGGCCGCTCGGTCCCCGGCTTGACCATCGTCAACGAGACGCGCTTCCGCTCCTGGTCCACGCCCAGGACCCAGACGGTGACCACGTCGCCGACGCTGACCACGTCGTGCGGGCTCTTGATGTACTTGTTCGCCAGCTGGCTGATGTGGACGAGCCCCGAGTCCTTCAGGCCGATGTCGACGAAGGCGCCGAAGTCGACGACGTTGAGCACCGTCCCCTTCAGCTCCATGCCGGCCGAGAGGTCCTCGAGCTTCAGCACGCCCTTCTTGAAGATCGGCTTGGGCAGGTCGTCGCGCGGGTCGCGCTCGGGGCGAGCCAGGGCCTCGAAGATGTCGTGCAAGGTCTCGCGGCCGACGGCCAGCTCCTGCGCCAGGGTCGGCACGTCGGCCTCATTCATCTTCGCGTGCAATTCCGGCAACCGGTCCCGCTGGCGGATGACGTCGGGGGCGAACCCCATCTTCTCCAGCGCCTGGGTGGCGACGCCGTAGCTCTCCGGGTGGACCCAGGTCCGGTCCAGCGGGTTCTCGCCGCCGGGGATCTTCAGGAAGCCGGCCGCCTGCGTGTAGGTCGCCGGGCCGACGCCGTCGACCTCCAGGAGCTGCTCGCGGGCCGCGAATGGCCCCTTCTCGGCCCGACGCTCGACGATCCGCCGCGCCGTCAACTGGTTCAGGCCCGAGACGTGCCGCAAGAGCGGCACGCTCGCCGTGTTGAGGTCCACGCCGACGAAGTTGACGCAGCTTTCGATGACCGTCTCGAGCGATTCCTTGAGGTGCTTCGGGTTGACGTCGTGCTGGTACAGGCCGACGCCGATGTTCTGCGGCTCGATCTTGACCAACTCGGCCAGCGGGTCCTGGAGCCGCCGGCCGATCGAGATGGCGCTGCGGAGGGTGGCGTCGAAGTCGGGGAACTCCTCGCGGCCGACCGGGCTGGCCGAGTAGACGCTGGCGCCGGCCTCGTTGACGATGACGTAGGCGAGCTGCGCCAGTTGCGGGTCGGCCGAGTGCGGGGCCGGCGGCGGGGGCGGCTGCTTCGGCCGTGGGGGCCGCGGCGCGTGCTCGCCCTTGGGCTTCCCCTTGGGGGGCTCGCTCAGGCTGACCACGGCGGCCGTCGCCGGGGCCTCGCCGGGCGTCGGCTCGGGCTCGTCCGTCGTCGGCTCGGGCTCGCCGATCGCCGGCTCCTGGCCGTTGTCCTGCGACGGCCCTTCCGCGGCGACGGCCGGCGGCGCTTCGGGGGCCGGCTCGACCGGGGCAGGAGCCTCCGGCTCCGGCTCGGGTTCGGCCGCCGGGGGTGGCGGGGCGACCTCGGTCGGCTCGGCCGCGGGCGGGGCCTCGACAACCGTGGTCATCTCGGCCGCCGGGGCGGGCTCGGCATGCTCGGCGGTCGGAGAAGGTTCGGCGGTCTCGGCGGGCGGTTGGTGCGACTCGTGGTGGTCGTGATCTTCCTCGTCGGGCGCGCCGCCGGAGAGGGGCGGGAGGGCCTCGACGGCGTCGGCGGGGTTCGAGGCGGTACCGTTGCCCCCGGCCTCGGAGCCGCCGTGCGGTTCTTCGCCGGCCGCAGGGGCGGGCTCGGGCTCGGCGGGCGTCGGCTCGGGCTCGGCGGGCGTCGGCTCGGGCCCGGCGATCGGCTCGGCAGGGGCCTCGGCGTGAGCCTCGGGGGCTGGGGTCTCGGCCGTCGGAGCCGGTTCGAGTTCGGATTCGGGCTCCGGCATGGGCTCGGGATGGGCCTGGTCCTCGGCCTCGGCCTGGCCCTCGGCCTCGGCCTGGCCCTCGGCGGGCGCGGGGGCGATGCCGAGGGCCTCGTGGTGGAACCGGGTCCCCTCGGCGATGATCTCGGCGATCAGCTCCTCGGTCTCGCGGCAGGCGGTGCCGTTGCCGATGGCGACGACGCCGACCTGGTGCTTGCCGACGAGCTCCTTGAGTGCCTGCTTCGCCTCGTGGCGGCGGTTCTGGGGCGGGTGCGGGTGGACGACCTCGTGGGCCAGCAGGTTGCCGTTGGGTCCGAGCACGGCGACCTTGCAGCCGGTGCGGAAGCCGGGGTCGATGGCCAGCACGATCTGCTTGGGGATCGGCGGCTGGAGCAGCAGGCTCCGCAGGTTCCGCGCGAAGACCTCGACGGCGTGCCGCTCGGCCATCTCCGTCAGGTCGCGACGGACCTCGCGCTCGAGGCTGGGCAGGAGGAGGCGGTCGATCGCGTCGACGGTCGCCCGGGTGAAGAACTCGGCCTGCGGGTGCCCTTCCAGCGGCAACTGGTTGAAGACGGCGCGTTCGAGCTCGGGCCGGGGCACGTCGAGCTTGACCTTCAGCGGGCCTTCCTTGTCGCCGCGGTTGATGGCCAGGACGCGGTGCGGCGGGATGTGCTGGACCGGCTCGGAGTAGTTGAAATAATCGCGGTAGTCCAGCCCCTCGGCCTCGGGCAGGTTCTCGGCCTTGGTCGTGACGACCTTGGCCGTCTTCCAGACCACCCGCCGCGCCGCCTCGCGCACCGGCGCCAGCTCGCTGATCGACTCGGCGAGGATGTGGCCGACCCCCTCGAGCACCTTCTCGGCGGTGTCGAGCTCCTTCTCGGGGTTGAGGAACTCGGCCGCGGCGGCGTTCAGGTCGATCAGCGACTCGTCGCGGTTCCAGATCCGCAAGGCCAGCGGCTCCAGGCCCTTGTCGCGGGCGTCGGACGCCTTGGTCCGCTTCTTGGGCTTGTACGGGAGGTATAGGTCCTCGAGCCGCTTGGGGTTCTCGGCCCCCTGGATCGCCTGGCGGAGCTCGTCGGTGAGCTTGCCCTGGGCCTCGATGGCCTTGAGGATGGTCTCCTTGCGCTCGGCCAATTCGCGGAGCCGGCCGACGCGGAGCTGGACCTCGCGGATGACGACCTCGTTCAGGTTGCCGGTCCGCTCCTTGCGGTAGCGGGTGATGAACGGCACCGTGTTGCCCTCGTCGAGCAACTGGACGACGCTCTCGACCTGGACGCGGCGGATCTGAAGGTCCTGCGCGATCCGGCCAAGGTCGACCTGAATCGGGGTGTCCATGAGCTCGAGTACCTGGGGACGGGGCGTGACGGCGACGTTCCGGAGAAGGCCGGCCCGGTATTGGCCAAATCGGCGCGCGGGGCGGCCCTCACGGCAAAAGAGATCGGTCAATCTAGTGGATCGGCCGGCCCCTGTCAAGCATCGGAAAACCGCCGGCCGTGCGGATCTTGGCGTGATCCGCCGGCCCGCGCCGGCGCGGGCCGGCGGCCGGAATTGCCCGGGCTACCCAGTCGCCCGGTTCATGGGGCGCGATCGGCTCCGAGAGTCGATCCGAGCCCTCCATCATCGAGGCCAAGAAGGACCGGTAACCGTGCCTCATTTCTTTTCACGTTTCCAGACGAAAACGTCAGCCATGACCGGAGCCTTCTCGATGTCCAGCGAGGTCGCCCGGAAAAATGTTGGATAATGCTTGAATACTGGGCGGGAGTGAGGGAGAATGGCGGGCACGATAGGGAAGTGCGTCCGTGGGCCGGGGTCGCGGGCGGGTTGTTAGGGTTCGCTCGGGAGTCGTGCAACGATGAATCCACACGGATGCCGACGGGTCGGGTCGATGCTCGGGCTGGTGGCCGCGCTGGCGTGGCCGGGGCTCGGGTTCGCGGGGGCGGACAAGGCCGCGGAGGCGATCGGGACGCCGAAGGCGGTGGCGATCGAGCAGGCCGGGTCGACCCTGAGCGGCAGGAGGGCGACGAGGCAGCTCCTGGCCACCGCGACCTACGACGACGGCACGACCCGCGACCTGACCCGGGCTCTGGAGTGGGTCAGCCTCAACCCGGAGGTCGCCGAGGTCAAGCCGACCGGCCAGGTCGTCCCGCGCGGCAACGGCCGGGCGACGATCGTGGCGCGGCGGGGGCCAGTCGAGGCGAAGGCGACGGTGACGGTCGATAAGATGGACGCGCCCGCCCCGATCAGCTTCCGTCGCGACGTGATCCCGGCCTTCAGCCAGGCGGGCTGCAACATGGGAGCCTGCCACGGCACGCCGACGGGCAAGGGCGGCTTCCGCCTCAGCCTCCGCGGGTATCTGCCCGACCAGGATTACACCGTCCTCTCCCGCGAGGCCGGCGGCCGTCGCATCGACCCGTTCGAGGTCGACGCCAGCCTCATCCTCCGCAAGCCCCTGGGCGAGGTCCCCCACGAGGGCGGCCTGCGGCTCCGACGCGGGTCGAAGACGTTCGAATACCTGCACGACTGGATCGCCGAGGGCGCCCACGACGACCCGAACGCCCCGGCCGCGGTCAAGCTCGAGCTCTTACCCGGCCCGCGGCTGCTGAACGACCCGGCGAAGACGCAGCAGGTCGCGGCGATCGTCCACTATGCCGACGGCAGCACGCGCGACGTGACGCCGATCTGCTACTACAACTCGTCGAACCCGGACATCGCCGAGGTGGGCGTCGACGGCTTCGTGACCTTCAAGGGCAAGGGCGAGGCCGCCGTCATCGCCCACTACCTCGACCTCGTGGCCAACGTCCGGTTGACGTACCTCGTCGAGGTCCCCGGCTTCTCGCCGACGCCCGTCCCGTCGGAGAACCCGATCGATCGCGCCGTCTTCGCCAAGCTGAACCGGATGCGGATCAAGCCGTCGGAGCTCTCGACGGATCAGGAGTTCATCCGCCGCGTCTCCCTCGACGCGATCGGTCTCCTTCCCTCGCCCGATGAGGTCCGCGCCTTCCTCGCCGACCCGTCGCCCGACAAGCGCGACCGGCTCGTCGATTCCTTGCTGGCGCGGCCGGAGTTCGTCGACTTCTGGACCTTGAAGTTCGCCGACGTCCTCCGCGCCAACGGCCGGTTGATCCAGCCGAAGGGCTCGATGGTCTTCCACCGCTGGATCCGCGAGAGCCTGGCCCGCGACAAGCCGCTCGACCAGTTCGTGAGGGAGCTGCTCACCGCCGACGGCTCGACCTTCACCAACCCGGCGGCGAACTACTACCGGATCAGCCGCGACCCGGAGACCTCGGTCGAGACGACGGCGCAGCTCTTCCTCGGCGTCCGGATCCAGTGCGCCAAGTGCCACAACCACCCGTTCGAGCGCTGGACGCAGGACGATTACTACGGCTTCGCGGCCTTCTTCGCCCGCGTGCGGCACAAGAAGGGTTCCCAGGCGAATGAGGAGGTTGTCTTCGGCTCCCCCGGCGGCGAGGTCCGGCAGCCGCGTTCGGGCAAGCAGATGCCCCCCAAGGCGCTCGGCGGGCCGGTCTTCGGCGACGACTCGGCCGGCGACCGCCGCGGCCGCTTGGCGAGCTGGCTGACGGGCCCGCAGAACCCGTTCTTCGCCAAGAGCCTGGCCAACCGGATCTGGTACCACCTGATCGGCCGCGGCGTGGTCGAGCCGGTCGACGACTTCCGCGACTCCAACCCGCCGTCCAACGACGAGCTGCTCGACGCATTGGCCGTCGAGCTCGCCCGCGGCGGCTTCCGGCTCCGCCCGTTGGTCCGCACGATCCTCACCAGCCGCACCTATCAGCTCAGCGCGCGGACCAATGAGCTGAACGCCGACGACACCATCTACTTCTCGCACGCCGCGACCCGGCTCTTGCCGGCCGAGGTGCTGCTCGACGCGATCTCGGCCGTGACCGGCGCGACCTCGAAGTTCGACGGCCTGCCCGCCGGCACCCGCGCCACGCAGATCCCCGACGGCAAGATGGAGGACCCGTTCCTCAAGACCTTCGGCCGGCCGGCCCGCGAGCTCGCCTGCGAGTGCGAGCGCGAGAGCGACGCCAACCTCTCGCAGGCCTTGCAGCTCATCGGCGGCGCCACGGTCAACAACAAGCTCCGCGACGACCACGGCCGGATGGCCCGCCTGGCCAAGAGCGACGCGACCCCCGAGCAGATCGCCCGCGAGCTCTACCTCGTCGCGCTGGCCCGCGACCCGAGCCCCGGCGAGATCGAGGCCGCCGTCAAGCACCTCTCCACCGCCCCCGACCGCCGGCAGGCGGTCGAGGACCTGGGCTGGGTGCTCATCAACTCCAAGGAGTTCCTGTTCCGGCATTAAATGGAATTGTGTGAATATATCATTCGTAGGGTCCGCTCTTGCGGACCTCTTCCATCCAACGAAAGGAAGAGGTCCGCAAGAGCGGACCCTACGGGCGAGGGCGGCTCAGCGCTTGCGGGCCCCGGGCTTGGATTCCTTGGCGGCGAGGGTGGGGCTGGAGACGTAGACGGTCAGGGACTGGGTCGGGGCCTTGCCGCCGGCCTTGGCGGTGGAGAGCGGGAGGCCGCGGCGGTAGGTCTTGGGCGGCCGACCGGGCTCGGTGACGGTGATGGCGAAGGAGCAGTCGTGGTCGGCGCCGACGCTCTCGGCGACGATCGAGAGCGGCGGCAGCTTGCCGCCGGGGTCGACGTGCTTCTTGACGGTGGCGAACCGGCAGGCGGCGTGGCCGGGCTTGATCTCGACGTCGCAGCCCTTGGGCCCGAGGCCGGCGACCTTCAGCTCGAGCCGGACGGTGTTGACGACCTTCTCGTCGCCCGAGGCCCGCGCCCCGGGGGCGAGGGCGGCCGTCGCCAGGCCCGCGGCGATCGTCAGCGCGGCCATCCTTGACCAGCTCGGCATGATTGCCACTCCGTTGATTCGTGGATCGGACCGTCCCGGGCCCCCGGCCGCGGGATCGCGACGACGAGGATCGGGGGTCTCGGGGTGGTTCGGGCGTCGCGCGGGCCTTCCCTGGGCGCGGCGACGGCCCGGCTCAAGCGACCTGCTCCGGTCGAGACGGGACGGCCGGAACCTTACCCCGGCCCCACCCGACTGGCAAGTCCAAGTCGGCGCGTCGGCCCGTCGGGCCCGATTCCGATGGCCCCTTGGGCAGCGGCCGGCCGGGTTCGGCCTGCGCCAGAAAGTGGCCAGGGGGAGCGGCGGAAGGAATGGAGGGCGCAACGATCGATCGGGAGGGGGAGGGGGTTGCCGAGCCGACCGCGCGCATGGTCCTCGCGGCCTTGGCCCTGGCGACCGTCGGGATGGTCGCGACGCGCGTGCCGGTCTGGCGGCCGTCGGCGTTCGACTTCGACGAGGTCGGCTACCTCGAGACCATCGCCGCCTATCGGTTCCCGATGCACCACACCCTCTTCCTCGCCGCGGCGCGGGCCGTCGGGGAATGGGTCGGCAACTCCTATCGCGGCTTCCTGATCCTCGACATGGCCGTCAGCGCCCTGGCCCTCGTCGGCGTCTGGTGGTGGCTTCGGGCGCTGGTCCGGCCCGCGACGGCCGCGGCGGCGACGCTGGTGCTGGGGTCGGCGCCGGTCTTCTGGTCGTACGGGGCGATGGCGGGCAACTACACGGCGATCCCGCTCGTCGGCTCGATCCTGCTCGGCCTGGCGGTGCGCGGGGCGCGGGCGCCGAGGCGTTGGCACCCGTTCGCGGCGGCGGCGGTGCTGGCGATCGGCACGGGATATCGACAGGATATCGGCACGTTCTGGATGCCGGTCTTCCTCGTGGTCCTCTGGCAACACCGCTGGCTGCGATCGGCGTGGGCGGGGGTGCTGTTCGGGGCGCTGAACCTGGCGTGGGCCCTGCCGATGCTGCGCGACGTCGGCGGCTGGGATGCCTATCGAGCCGCCAGCCGCGAGTTCGCCTATAACGCGGGGTATCTGAACTCCGTGTGGAACCTCGGCGTGATCGACGCCCCGGTGCGGTACGCGGTCAAGGGGGGGATGGCGCTCGCCTGGACGCTCGGCCCCGGCCTGTTGCTCGTGCCGTTCGGCCTGGTCCGGCTGGCGCGCCGGCCGCGCGGGGTGTCGTTGGGCGCCTTGCTGGCGTTGAGCATGCTGCCCGCGTTGGCCTCGCACCTGTTGATCCATTTCGGCGTCGCGGGCTACGCCTTCCACTACGTGCCGGCGCTGCTGGCGCTGGCGGCGCTCGGGGCCGGGCACGGGGCCGCGGCGCCGCGGCGGCTGGCCGCGCTCGCGGCCCTGCTCGCGGCGGTCTTCCTGCTCTACCCGACCGACTACGACCACCCCGGCGTCCGCGGCAACTTTGACCTCGCCTTCGCCCGGCACACGCGGGTCGCCTTGCGCACCAGGCCCCCGCTGCGCGACCCGTCGAGTTGGCGGACCGTCAACTCCCAGGAACTCCCCGGCGGCGGCCGACGCGCCTCGGCCCGGCGGACGTCGCTCTCGGAGATCCTGGCGCGTTGATCGTCGAAGCCTCGACGGTTCCCTTCCCCGTAGGGTCCGCTCTTGCGGACCTCTTCCCATTCCTCACCGCAGAGGTCCGCAAGAGCGGACCCTACGGGAAGAATCAAAGCGTCTTCAGGTATTCGATCAGGTCGAGCCGTTCCTCCTCGGTGAACTCGGCGCCGAGGACGCCCTTGAAAGGCCGCTCGCGCTCGACGCGGCCGACCTCCAGGGCCGCGCGGGTGGCCGCGCGGGCCATGGCCCGGCGGCCCGGGTCGTCGAGGCGGAGGTACTCCGGCTCGGTCAGGCCGAGCACCCGCGCCCAGCGCGACGCGGCCGTGCCGGTCGCGGCGGAGCCGCCGGGGATCGTCTCGGGCACGGATTCGAGCTCCTCGAGCGAGAGGTTGCGGAACTCGTGGCCGACGTTGTGGTTGCCGGTGAGATTCGTGTCGAGCGTGAAGTCGTCGGGCACGCCCTCGGTGCGGTAGCCGACGCGGACCGGGTCGTACAAGGTCGTGCCGAGGTGGAACGACTTCGACCGGCGCTCGACGGGGACGAGCAGCTCGTACAGGTTCGGCACCGAGCCGTTGTGCAAGTACGGCGGCGTCGCCCAGACGCCGTCGAGCGGCCGGGCCTTGTAGCCGAGGTTCGCGACGAGGACCTCCTCGATGGATTTGCCCGCGAGCACGTCCGCGCGCGTCCCCTGGTCGAAGGAGCGGAAGCGGTCATATGCGTTGATCTGCTTGGAATCCAATTCGAGGGCGGCGTACTTGTCCTCGCGGATCATCTCGGTGACGACGAACAGGCCGAGCGCCGCCGAGGTCGTCCGGCCGTTGAAGACGGCGACGCGGCGGTAGAAGTTGAGCGCCTGGTTCTGGTCCGTGCCGACCTCCTGGAGGTCGCAGAGGACGAGCTTCAGGAACCGCTTCTTCGACTGTTTATCCATCTCCCAGATGTCCAGTTTCGGGGGATCGAGCCGGGCGTCGGCCTCGATCTCGGCCATCGGTGGCAGGTGGCAGCGCCGGCATTGCTGGCGATAGAGCGTCGCGCCGCGGGCCGCGCGGACGGGGTCGGGGGCGGGCAGGCCGGTGTCGGCCCAGCGCGGGGGGCGGAGGCCGGCGAAGGGCTCGTGGCCGCCGAGCTGGTCCTCCATCGCGTGCAACTCCTTGACGTCCACCGTGCTCGCGAACAGCTTGCCCCGCCCCTCCACGACGTTGACCGGCGCGCCGACGCCGAGCGCCTCGCCGATGTTGCGGACCATCGGCATCCGGATCGAGGCGTTGTACTGGACCCAGTCGAACCAGGCCGTGTCCCAGAGCGGCGGGAAGTTCACCGGCGCGTCGGCGACGATCAGGTTCTCGTTGCCCAGCGCCACGAAGACGCGATTGCCGATCAGGCCCAGGGCGTCGGTCCTGCCGAACCCCCCCTCGGTGCCGTCGAGCTTGTGTTGTTTCAAGTAATTCTGGCTGGTGAGGCCGGTCTGGATGAACTGGCGGAGCTGGTCTCGGAGCCGCTCGCGCTCGCCGGGCGTGTTGTAACGGTCCTTCAGGACGCCCCGCGCGAACCGCTCGAAGCGGGTGTCGAAGGCGTCCGTGTAGTAGAGGGCCATGCCGATGGCTCGCTGGAAGGCGACGAGGTTGATCATCGCCGAGCCCCCCTCGACCCGGACGGCCTTCAGCGCCCCGGTGTCGTCGCGGAAGCGGACCTCGCCGGTGTGGCACGCGGCGCAGGTCAGGCCGATGACCGGGCCGCTGGAGGGCGGGTTGGCGTACGGGGCGTCGAAGTCGTCCTCGATGGCGAACCCCAAGGGCAGCTCGCCGCCGGGGTTGAGGCGACCGTCGGCCTCGCTCGGCAGGAAGCCGAACCGCCGGAGGTAGCCGTCCTCGACGATCCGCCGCGGCGCGTGGTACGGCGAGAGCGACGGCTGCTCGAGGTTGAGGAACCAGTCGCGCGGCAGGATGCGCGTCCCCTGGCTCGCGTGGTGGAACCAATGTGCCTGGCCGGGTCGCCAGCCGTCGGGCCACCCTTGCTTGGCCGAGAGCCGCACGACGTGCCGCGCCTCGTCGACCCGGTCGAAGCGGGGCATCCGGACGCCGCCGACCTCGTAGATGTCGAAGACCACGTACACGACCACCGCTGCGGCCGCGACGATCGCCGTGATCGCGGCCAGGAGCACCCGCCATCGCTTGCCCATGCGTTTCCCCCGTTCGGCTTCACGGCCGGAGTTCGAGGATCGTCTCCCGCGACGTCGCGGCGTCGGCCTGGACGAGCGGTCGGAAATCGTAGAGCGAGAAGAAACCCTTCCACATCCCGAGCTCGATGTCAGTGTCGGCCCCGCGGCCCGACTTGGGGTAGCGGACGCGGAACCGCGGCGCGTGGCCGCCGTGGGCCGCCGCCAGCTCGGCGCGGAGGACGTCCAGCGCCGGGCGGAAGCAACGCGAGCCGAGCCCGACCGAGCGGTGCGGGCGGCGGACCCAGACGAGCAGGTCGACCACCCCCTCGACGTCCGGCGACGGCGCCGCGACGACGATCCCGCAGGCGAACCGGTCGGGCGAGCTGTCGGCCGACTCGGGGCCCGAGGGGGCCTGCACGATCAGCCAGGCCGGCAGCCGGCCGTCGGCGGCCAGGGCCGCGGACCGGTCGAGCCAGTCGCGGATGCCGCGGCCGTCGCGGGCCTCGGCCGGCCACTCGATGCCGTATTCCTCGGCGAGGACCGCCACGGCCTGCGCCTCGAAGCCCGTCTCCGCGGCGAAGCCGGCGCCGACGCGGTGGATGTCGGGCTCGGCGGCGGTCATATGCAGCTCGTCCTCGCAGAAGTGGACGAAGTCGGGGCTGCACTCCGACCGCAACGTCGGCCAGAGCCGTCGGAACGTCGCGGTGCTCGTCCAGCGTCGGAAGACGTTCAGCCAGCCGCGGTCCATCGGCAGGTCGTACCGCGACTTGAGCCCCAGGCTGATCCAGGCGTCCTCGACGACCTGGAGCATCTGGCCGACGGCCAGCAGCTCCGCCCGTCGGCGTTCGGCCTCGGTGATGACCGGGACGACACCGTTGCCATGGTGATGGCCGTGGCCGTGGCCGTGGCCGTCGGGGGGCAGCTCGGGGTAGAGATCCTGGGTCAGCTCGGCCAGCGCCGGCTCGGTCCGGATCTGGTGCTGGAGCCGGCCCCACTCGCGGGAGGCGGCCAGGTAGCGCTCGATGTGCCCGGTCGGCGCCATGCTCCAGCGGCTGCGGAGGGCCGAGAAGAGGCGCTGGTTGCCCTCGATGTAGCCGGCGCGGTCGCCCGGGTTGGTCCAGAAGCCCCGGTCGCGGACCCGGTCGACGGCGTCCTTGAAGACGTCGTGCGCGATGTGGTCGCCGAGGGCGCGGTAGCACTCGAACTGCTCCTCGTCGAACGACTGGCGGAGGTCGGTCGGCTGGTGCGGGAACAGGGGGTCCTTCTTGGCGTACTTGCGGACGTCGGATTGTTCGTCGCCGGTCATCGAGATCTTGACGTACAGGAGGATGCCGGGGAGCTGGCCGTTGTCGACGTCGTCGTACCGGACGCGGCCGGCGACGGCGTGGGCCCGGCTGAGGCGGTCGGGCCCCTCGGCGACCAGCGGGGTCGTGTCGAGCTCGATCCGGACGCCGAAGTCGATCCGGCAGAGCCGGACGAGGTCCGAGAGGTTGTCGTCGGCGGCGTCGGGGTCCTCGCCGGCGTCGAGCACGACGATGTAGCGGCAGCGGCGGCGGATCAGCTCGTAGACGCCCAGGTTCTCGAAGTGGCCGCCGTCGGAGAGGTGGACGAAGTCCCCCTTGCCGTCGGTCGAGCCGAAGAGCTCCTTGACGAGCAGGTAGCCGTACTTCGGGCTCTCGGCCTTCCAGCCGTCGGCGCGGGGGTTCTGGAGCCAGTAGCCGAGCCGGGCGTTGAAGATCGTCAGGAAGGCGGTCAAGGACCACGACTGGTAGAACCGCATGTTCGGGTCGACCGCCGCGCCCGAGATCGTCATGGCGCGACCGAGCGTGAGGTTGTCGAGCGACTCAGGATCGTCGCCCGCCGCGGCGTAGCCGACCCCCCGGGCGCCGCAGTAGAGCGGCGAGAGGACGAACGACTCCCCCTTGCGGTCACGCCAGGCGAGCTCGGAGCCGCCGACGAGGTTCAAGGTGGTGTTGACCAGGAGGTGCGGCCCCTGGTACGCCCGCCCGCCGTCGGCCGGGGCGATCCGGAGGCTCCGCAGCGGCAGGTCGTCCTGCGGGTCGAAGCCGGTCACGGGGTTGGCGTTCCGCAGCGGCGGCAGGGGCTCCGGCAGGGGCGAGCGGAACTCCAACGCCGGGGCGCCGCCGTTGGCGCGGGGGTCGTGCCGGCCCCCCCAACGCCGCGACCATCGCCGCCGCGGCCGCGAGGCGCCGAGGTAGCAGCGGATCAGGCGGTTGGCGTACATCGCGTGCAACGAGAACAGGTTGACGTCGATCAGCCGCGAGGCGATCGCGAGCATGACCAGCGTGCCCGCCAGCGCGGCCAGGAGCGTCCAGACCGACGTGCCGTCGAGGCCGTCGATGTAGCGGGCGACGGCCGTCCAGTCGTCGCCCGGCCGCGGCTGTGCCATCGCCGGCTGATTGACGACGTAGGCCACCACCAGCGCGACGATCCCGAGCAGGCCGGCCAGGAAGATCGGCGGCGCCAGCTCGGCGATCGTCGCCAGCGACAGGCCCTTCGTCGCGCCCGGGCCCCGGGGGGCGGTCTTCGCCGACAGGACGCCGGTGGCCGTCGCCGCCAGCCAGCCCGACGCGATCGCCGCCCGCGCCGCCGGCCCGGCCGCCAGGAAGAGCGCCGGCAGGTAGAGGATCGACGCCATCGTCGCCACCCAGCAGATCGAGGCCACCAGCAGCATCGCCGCCAGCCGCGCCCACCACTCGCGCTCGGCCTCGGTGATCAGTCGGCCGAGCAGGCCGACCTCGACGGTCGTCCCGACGACGATGATCATCAGGTTCAGCGGCGGCACGAACGTCGTGGCCAGGTCGGGCCGGCCGACGTCGTTCAGGTATCGGATCAGGGCCTCCAGCAGCGCGAAGAGGACGCCCCCCGTCACGGCCGCCAGGAGCGCCGCGAACGGGAACTGGAACCAGCTCCCGCGGGCGATGAAGAGGCTCCGGTTGCGGAGGTTCACGACGATCGCGGCGAGCATCATGGCCACGCCGAAGACGGCGCCGTTGAGCGCCATGTTCGGCCAGTCGGCGAGGCCGGGGTGCGCGCCCACGACGTCGCCGACCCAGCCCGCGCCCGCCTTCGGGCCGCCGTCGCCGGCCCACCACGAGCCGGCCCACCACGACACCGCCCGGATCGGCACCGTCAGCAACACCGTCGCCGCGAGCAGCGGCCAGAGCACCTGGTTCTTGACCCGCTGCGCGATCTGCCCGATCCGTTGCGAAGGGTCGCGCGTCCGGAACTCGCCGAGCGAGACCGCCCACGTCAGGAACGCGATCAGGAAGCACGTCAGCCCCGCCGCCAGGCAGGCGTAGCCGAGGCCCTGAGCCAGCGGGTCGCCGTCGATCGCCGCCGGGCTGACGTAGCCGTACAGGTAGATCACGATCCGCGCCACCAGGACCGCCGTCACGGCCATGGGGACGAGCATCAGGAGGTTGATCGTCACGTTCCGGAGCCAGATGGCGATGACCGTCCAGGTGTCGACGGTCGACAGGCCGGCGCGGGGCGTGAGGTAGCTGCTGTACGACCGCAGGTGGTGGAGCGGCTCGGGCTCCTCGTCGACGACCCGCCCGACGCCGAGGAAGGCCCGATCGGCCCGCCGCTGGTCGACCCGGCTGGGGTCGAGTTGCCGCTCGACGTTGCGGACCTCGCCTTCGCGCGCCAGCCAGGCCGCCAGCCACGACCCGGCGTAGCCGCCGCCGGAGACCGTCGAGAGGTAGTCGATCCGCCGCAGCAGGCCCAGCCGCGAGAGCCCCTGCAAGAACCCCACCGCGAACGTCCCGCTCCGGATGCCGCCGCCGGAGAACGACACCCCGATCAGGTGCTCGTCGAGCGCCTGCACCCGCACGTCGGTGACCTGCCGGTCCGTGTCGGCGCCCGGGTCCACCGCGATCGGCGGCTCCTGGCCGTCGAGCCCGTACACCTCCCTGCGCCGGACCCGGATCAATTCGAGCTCATCCTTGAGGACCTCCGCGAACGTCGCCATGGCTCGCATCCCCCGGCCTCGGCCTTTTTCTTCTCGCGATCGCCCCGCCGCCCTGTCGCGGGGCCGCCCCCGACCGATTCATGCCTAAATCGGCGTCGAATGTCGCACGAGGGCCGCGCGATCGCAACGGTCGCGAGAAAAGTGCGGAGGGACGAGTGCGGAGTAGGGCAGGGCTCGCCCTGCCTCTTCGACCACGGGGCGGAAGAGGCAGGGCGAGCCCTGCCCTACGAGGAGGCGGAAGAGGCAGGGCGAGCCCTGCCCTACGAGGAGCCCCACTCTGCACTCGTCACTCAGCACTCAGCACTTTTCGCAGGGCCGCCCGCGCCGCGTGGTAACCGCACATGCCGTGGACGCCGCCGCCGGGAGGGGTCGAGGAGGAACAGATGGAGATGGAGCGATTCGGCGTCGCGTACGGATTCAGCCGGGCGACGGGGCGGGCGAAGAACTGGCGGAAGTCCTGGACGCCGCCGTTGATGTCGCCGCCGATGTCGTTGGGGTTGTAGCGCTCCAGGGCGGCGGGGTTCATCACCGATCGGGCGAGGATGCGGTCGCGGAACCCGGGGGCGAACCGCTCGACCTGGGCCTCGATCCGGTCGGTCATGTCCACGGTCGAGCCATTCGGGACGTGGCAATAGCCCCACGCGGTGTGCTTGCCGGCCGGGGCGCGGGTGGGGTCGAAGAGGCTGGGTTGCGACAGCAAGACGAACGGCCGCTCGGGGTGCTCGCCGCGCCAGACGGCGGCCTCGGACGCGGCGACCTCGGCCAACGTCCCGCCGAGGTGGACCGTCCCCGCCCCCCGACACGCCTCGTCCCGCCACGGGATCGGCCCGTCGAGCGCCCAGTCGAGCTTGTACGCCCCCGGCCCGTAGCGATAGCGCGACAGTTGCCGAAGATAGCCCGATGGCAATCGGTCCCCCGCCATCGCGACGACCTGCCGCGGGGTCACGTCGAGCACGTAGGCCCGGCTGGGCGGCAAGTCGTCGAGGGTCGTGATGGGTCGAGACGTCTCGATCGTCCCCCCCAGCGATCGCAGGTACGACGCCAACGCCTCGGCGATCGCCCGCGAGCCCCCCTTCGCCACCGGCCAGCCGACGGCGTGGCCGGCGATCCCGAGCATCAGCGCGAACGCGGCCGTCGGCCTCCATTCCAGGGGCAGGATCGCATGCGCGCCGATCCCGGCCATCAGCGCCCTGGCCTGTTCGCCCCGGAACCTCGACTCGGCCAACCCCCGCGCCGACCGCAGCGCGACCCGCCCGAATCGCAAGGCCGCGACCGGGTGCCTCGGCGGCCGGAGCGGGCCGAGCAGGTCGGAGTACAGTTTCTCGGCGTCCTCCGTCAACGGCCCGAAGAGGCGCCGATAGGCGTGTGCGTCGGCCTCGTCGCCGAGGCCCGCCGCCGTCCGGTCGACCGACCGTTCCAGGATGGCCGGCGGTCGGCCGTCGAGCGGGTGGGCCAGCGGCACGGTCGGATGGATCAACTCCAACCCATGCTCCGCCAGCGGCACCGACTTCAGGAACGGCGACGCCACCGCCAGCGGATGCACCGCCGAGCAGACGTCGTGGACGAATCCCGGCAAGGTCAACTCCATCGACCTCATCCCGCCGCCGACGGTCCCCCTCGCCTCGACGACCAGGACCCGCAGGTTCTCCCTCGCCATCGTGATCGCCGCCGCCAGGCCGTTCGGCCCGGAGCCGACGACGATCGCATCCCATTTCTCAACGCTCATCGCGGCTATCCCCTTCCCATGCCATTCCTGGCCCTCAACCCGTCGCGGCGGGGCCGATCTTAACAGCGCCGGGATCCAGATGGACGACCCTCGGGTCCCGGCCGCGGCCTCTTCCCTGGGGGTCCGATCACGGGAGGGGACTGGCTCCGAGTCTTCGAGGTGCCTGTCCCCCTCGTGTCCCAGATCGGGGGAAATGGAAGGCCCTCGCTGGCGCTTCGGGTTAGTATGGGGGCGACGTCCGGCGGCCGGGCCTTGAACCAGGAGGTATCCATGCCGATATCTGTTCTTATGAGGATAATACCTTGCCTCGGCGTGGCCCTCGCGATGGCATCGGAACCCGTCCGGTTCAACACGAACTTCGAGGGCGCGTCGCTGGGGACGGTCGAGGTGCTCGGCGAATCCTCCTTCCGCTGTCACGTGAAGGGGCAGCAGGACGAGCGCGGGAGGAACCGGCAGGCGAGCTGGTATTTCTTCCGGATGGACGGCGTCCGCGACCGAGACCTCACGCTGACGATGACCGACTTCGTCGGCGAGTACGACGGGAAGCCGGGGGCCTGCCCGATGGGGCCGGAGATCGTCCCGGTGTTCAGCAACGACGGCGAGCACTGGCGTGAGGTCCCCTCGGTGTCGTGGGACGATCGCGCCAAGGAGGCGACGATCCGCCTCCGCGCCGAGGCCGACTCGGTCTGGATCGCCCACCAGCCGCCGTACACGACCCGGCGGCTGGCCCGGTTGCTGGAGGAGGTCGATCATTGCGACGACGCCCGGGTCGAGGTCATCGGCAAGACCGTGCAGGGGCGCGACCTGCACCTGATCACCGTGACCGACGCCGATGTCCCCGACCGCGACAAGGTCACGGTCTGGCTCCAGGCTCGCCAGCACGCCTGGGAGTCGGGGACCTCGTTCGTGATGGAGGGGGCCTTGCGGTTTGTGATTTCCGACGACCCCGCCGCCCGCGCCTTGCGGCGTCGGGCGGTCTTCAAGTTCACCCCGATGGTCGACCCCGACGGCTGCGCCAACGGCCAGGTCCGGTTCAACGCCAACGGCTTCGACGTCAACCGCCACTGGGACGAGGTCGACCTCCGTCAGAAGCGCTTCCTCGCCCGGATGCCGGAGATCTGGTACGTCAAGAAGGCCATCCACCACCACCTCGCCACGGTCGGGCCGATCGCCTTGATGGTCAACCTCCACAACACCGAGACCGGCGAATACCTCCAGACCTCCGCCGGCGACGCCGCTTCCCGCGTCGTCGTCGCCCGCCTCGACCGCCGCCTCACCCAGGAGGCCGGCTTCCACCCCAGCTACGGCCCCGTCGTCGGCGCCCCGAAGGACGGCACCGCCAATTCCCTCAACCCCGAGGCCGGCGTCCTCGTCCTCCTCATGGAGCGGCGCATCGCCCGCGACCCCCGCACCCGCCGCCCCCCCACCCCCGACGACCGCCTCGCCTTCGGCGCGCAGCTCATCCGCATCATGGCCGAGTCGGCCCGGCCTTGACCGATCCCGCCCCCTCGCAGGCCCGACCGTGTCTGTTGTAGACTCGTGGAGGATTCGCGTGCGAGCCACCGGGCCGCCCCGACCTCGAAGGAAGGATCTCCCCATGACGAAGCTGCTCGAACGGGCCTTTGCCGAGGCGGCCAAGCGGCCGGCCGCCGAGCAGGAACTGCTCGCCTCCCGGCTGCTCGCCGAACTCGCCGCCGAGGACGACTTCGATCGCGCCATCGCCGCTTCCACCGACAAGCTCGCACAGCTTGCGGCCGAGGCCCTCGCCGAGCATCGCGCCGGGCTGACCGAGGAGCTGGACCCGGATCGGCTATGAACTCGCGCACCACTCGCCGGTTCCGCGAAATGTACGCGGCCCTACCGGCCCACGTCCAGCGTCAGGCCCGGGAGTCGTATCGGCTGTTCCAGCGCGACCCGTCGCATCCGGGACTCCACTTCAAGCAGGTCCATCCCGACCCGCCGCCCTATTCGGCGCGGGTCGGCATCAGCTATCGGGCCGTCGGCGTCCGCGACGGGAATACGATCGTGTGGTTCTGGATCGGATCGCATGCCGCTTAGGACCAGCTCCTCGCGCAACTGTAGGGCCAAACCCCGCGGATTCCTGGACTTCTTGTCGCTGTCGCGACCCGGACGACCTCGGAAGGTCGTCCGGGCCACCCGCGCAGTGCGATATGAATCCGTTGGGCCATCGGGGGACTCCTGCATCACGGGTCGTGTGACAACGCCATGATGCCGGGAGGCCCCCGATCCCCTCAAGTCCCTGGCAGGTCGCCGGTTAGCGCGAGTTCCTTAACGCCATTCCGCTATGTCCCCGTTTTCCCGTCTCCGAAGCAGTACCTCCGCATGACCAAGCCCCGGCGAGAATACCACAAGGACTTGTTGGGCGAAGGACTTGCGGCTTAACTTCGTGGCATTCAGCGATGTCCCCTTTTGAGTCCCCCGCCTCCGATTATCAGCCTCGATTATCCGCCTTTCCCGTTACCGAAGGATCATCCATCTTTGATGGTCTAGTAAACATATCTATAAGCATTTCAGACGCCTTTCCTAGCCTGTGAACATCAGGTGGCGGAGGATCGGGCATGATTGGGAGGAAAGGATACCGGGCGGCGAGTCGATACTTCTCCCTTAATTGTCCATAGTACACTGCTAGGGAGAGGCACTCTTTCTCTCTAAGTTCCGCCTCCAGTGCCAAGCGGAGGGCCTCACGCTCCGACTCGACTCGGATAGCGTCGAGGAAGCGATGTCGTTGATGGTCCACCTCATCAGTCGCATCCGCGGCCCTCTGCAACCATTGAGTTTCGACCCGAGCGTAGTGATTAGCAAGATGCTCTCGATATGTGCAGCTATTATGAATACCGAGACCCACGGCGATAAATGCCACGAACAAGATTAGATACAGTAATTTGATTTGTAGCTTCATTTGTCTATTGGAAGAGAGGGGTTCCCGCCTCGAGGAATTAGACAAATCAAACCTGAACCCAATCTAACCTCGCCATATGATGCAGTCAACATTCCACGACCCAAACGTAGACGCTCTTTTTCAGGAACCGATAATGAGTTTACTTAAGCATTAATTCGTTCCTGACACCTTTCCCCCCTTTTTTTCCCGGATCACCACCGCAACTCGTCGCGGCGGACGTGGACGGCCCGGCCGTCGTCGGTGCCGACGAGCAGGTCGAGCACGCCGCGGCCGTCCCAGTCGACGGCGGTGGGGCTGCAACCGTCGGAGCCGAGGGAGAGCGGGCGGCCGTCGGCGAGGCGGAGGGGGCGGGGGATCAAGGTGTTGCGGCCGAGGTTCTCGAGGAGGAGGACGGTGGGCAGGTCGTCCGAATCCAAGAAAGGCTCGCCGGTGAGGGCGGGGACGACGTGGCGGGCGCCGCGGGAGAGGCCGACGAGGAGGTCGGGGCGGCCGGAGCCGGTCCAGGGGGCGGCGGAGAGGGAGACGTGGCCGGCAGAGCCGAAGGCGCCGTCGAGACGGATCAGGCGGCCGAGGCGGTCGACCAAAGGCGTCGGTGGGCCGAGGTCGAGCGTGCCGGCGCGGGGATATACGCACAAAAAGCCCTGCAAATCCAGGGCAATCACGTCGGCCTGGCCGGAGCCGTCCCAGTCGACGACGGCGGGGCGGACGCGGGGCGGGGTGAGCAGAGGGCCGCCGTCGCAACGCAGGGGTTCGGGGCGGTCGAAGCGGGGGTCGGTGGGGCTGCCGTTGTTGCGGAGGTGGAGGATCTCGCCGCCGGCGCCGCCGACGATGAGGTCGAGCCGGCCATTGCCCTTCCAGTCGGCCACGGTCGGGCAGGCGCAGCCGAGCCGGAGGCCGATGGGGCCGGCCAGGAGGCCGTCGGGGCCGGGGTCGAGGCGGAACGGGGCGGCGCCGGCCTCGATCGGGACGGGGTCGGCGAAGACGTGCCGCCCGGGGCCGCCCCGGTCCTCGAGCCAGAGGAGTCGGCCGGGGCCGTCGCCGACGACGAGGTCCAGGTCGCCGTCGCCGTCGAGGTCGCCGACGGCCAGGACCGCCCGGCCGCCGAGCCGCAGCTCGTTGCCTTTGGTCAAGATCGGCGCCGGGCTCGTGGCCTCGTCGCGGCCCTTCGAGCGGACGGCGAAGACGCGGCCATCCGCACTACCGACGATCAGCTCGACGCGGCGGTCGCCGTCGAGGTCGGCGGCGGCGAGGCTGGTGCGGTCGTCGGGCAAGACGAGGGGCTGGCCGTCGTGGCGGAGGGCCCGCGGCTCCATCAGCACAGGAGGGCGCTGGCCGCCGAAGTTGCGGAAGAGGCGGACCTGGCCGCGGGCGTCGGTGACGAGCAATTCCGGCGTCCGGCCGCCCCCCCAGGCCAACGCCAAGGGGGCCGGCCGGGGGGCCAGGTCGAGCGGGCCGGCCTCTGGGGCGATCTCCTCGGGGCCTTCGAAGCGGGGCTCCTCGGCCGTGCCGACGTTGCGGAGCCAGACGATCCGCCCCCGGGGCTCGCGACCGCGCCAGTTCCCGTGGGGGTCGTAGCCGGGATGGCCGGCGCTCTGGTTGAAGCCGACCTGCTGCGATTCGGGGACGCCTGGGCCGTCAGGCCAGTAGCCTTCGAGGTCGTCGACGCCGGCCAGGAGGTCTGTCAGGCCGTCGCCGTCCCAGTCGACCGCGACGAGCTGGCGCACGCGAGCATGCGCCAGGCCCAGGTCGGCCGCGATCCCGAGCGGTTGCCTCGGCCCGAATGAGGGCGTGGCCGCGTCGCCGACGTTGCGGAGGAAAACCAGCCCCTCGGGCGCCAGGGCCACGAGGTCGAACCGGGAATCGCGGCCGTTCGGCAACGGGCAAGGGAATTCCAGGCCGTCGAGCCCGTCGACGAACTCCCCCTCGCGATAGACCAGTCCCGCGGCCATTTCCGGGCGATAGAGCCGCGTCCTCCGTCCCCGCGGGCCGCCGCCGGCGCCGACGAGCAACGCCGGCGGGCCGTCGGCTTCCCAGTCGATTGCGACCGCCTGCGCATCCCAACCCCACGCCAGCGGGGCCGGCGCCTCGGCGTCGGCCCGCTCCAAGGGCCCGCCGCCGCGGCCGGGGCCGGCCTCCGGGGCCGCCTCGCCGTTGCCCCCGACCCCCGCGCCGACCGCACCCGGCCCGCCCTCCAACGGCGGTTCCTGCCCGGTCGCGACCGGCAATTCCCCCTCGCCCGATGTCATCGCGCTCGCCCCCCCGCCAGGCCGACTCCAGGTCCGCGACCCGCCCGAACCGGCCCCCATTGTAGCGGCCCGTTGCCGTCGCCGCGCGACCCTACCGCCGAGCACTTGTCACACCGTCGCGGCGGGCACCGTAATTGCATCAACGTCTCGGTTAATCTGCGACCTTCAATCCATCCAAGCCCGCAGCCCGGCCGCCGCCCGTGCGGTCGGGGGAACTGGACCTGAACCGGAGAACGGAACGACCGAGTCCGACTCGGAAGGAGGAGCGCCGTGAGCCAGCCCCGTCGTGCCCTGTCCCACCTCTTCCGCCGTCCGCCCCTCGCGCCGGGGGGCCTTGGCCGTGCCCGGCCGCGCGGCCCGGGTCGGGGCGCGGTGCTCGAGGCGCTGGAGGGCCGGGCCCTCCTGTCGACCGCCGCCGGCCCGCACGGCCACGGCCACGGCCACGACAAGGGGCCGGGGCCGGCGGCCGTCCAGGACCAGGCCGGCACGCCGCCCGCGAATCCCCCGCACTCGACGCCCCCCGGCCCGGCCAAGCAGGCCGACGCCCCCTCGGCGCCGCCCGCCCCTCCGACCGCGCACGCGAATGCCTCCGACCCGGGCCCCGGCGGCAATCCCCACGGTACCCCGCCCGGCCCGGCCAAGAAGGCCGCGGCCGACGCCCAGGGTCCGACCGGCCCCGCGTCGCCGCCCAGCAAGCCCGACACACCCCCGGGCCCGGCCAAGAAGGGCAACGACGCGAACCCGGGCCCCGGCGGCGGGAACCCGCACGGCACCCCGCCGGGTCAGGCGAAGAAGGACGGCGGCCCGAGCGACGCGACATCTGGCCCGCCGGTCGGCCCGCAATCGACCCCGAGCGTCGCGTCGTCCGGCTCCGACACGACGACCGCGCCCACTCAAGGGGGTGGCCCGGGGGCGAGCCGGGGCGGGGCCTCGCATGACGGCGGCGGCGGGACCGTCTCGATCCAGAGCACCGGCCTCCCGACGACGGTGCCCATCCCCTCGTCGAGCTCGACGCCCGGGACGACTTCGGGCGGCTCGACGACCGACGCCGGGCACGCCTCGACGCCGGTCGCCGCCGACGGCGGCTCGTCGCCGTCGGGGCGGGTCGTCGCCCAGGCCACGACGACGACCGACCACGCGACCACCCCCGCCGCCACCCCCGAGGCGACCACCGGACCGGCCCCCGCGCCGGCTTCGACCGGCGGGGCCGAGGCGACCGTGGCGGCCGCGACCCCGACCACCTCCGGGGCCGTCGCCACCCCGGCCGTCACCGCGACGGCCGCGAACGTCGCCACGACCGCCGGCTCGGCCACCGCGGTCGTCGCGACGGCCGGGCCGGCCGCGACGGCCCCGGGGCGATCGGCCGACAACGCGATCCCGGCCGATGCCGCGACGACGACCGCGACGGCGACCTCGGCCGCGCCGGGGGCGGTCGCGGTGGCGATGCCGTTGCCCGCCGCGACGGGTGCCCCGACGTTGCCGTCGAGCGCGGGGCCGTTGCCCGACCCGAGAGACTTCCTGCGCGTCCTCGACCGGCTCCGGCCGAACCAGGGGCTCGCGGGCGCCGAGGAGGCCGGGCCGTTGCGGGTGTTCGCCGAGATCGGCCAGACGATCGGCCCGCGCGCCGTCGTCGCGGCGGCCGAGGCGGTGCCGCTCGGGCTCGACCGGCTCGCCGAGGGGCTCGCGGTCGACGTCGAGGCGCTGGATCTGGCGATCGACCGCTACCTCGACGAGGTCGACGGCCTCGGCGTGGCGCTGGGCGATTTCCTGAGCCTCGACAACCCGCGGCTCTGGGCCGCCGGCGCCGCGACGGTGGCCGCCGCGGGCCTGGTGGCCTATCGCGTGGCGCGTCGGCTCGACGAGACCTTCGCCGAGGACGACCCCGACGGCCTGCCGGCCGACCCGTCGGGCTTCACCCCGGCGCTGGAGGACGCATGAGCGACGACGAGCCGATCCCGGCCCGGCCCCGCTGGACCTCGACCGGCGAGGCGTTCGCGCGCGCCCCGTCCGTCTCCGTCTCCGCCTCGATCGACCCGGACGCGTCGGCGACGGCCGGTCGGGTCGTGCTCGGGGTGGCGCCGGCCGCGGCGTCGACGTCGGCGGAGCCGACGTCCGAGACGGTCATCGTGCCCGACCCCGCCGGGCCGGCCGAGCAGCTCGCCCACGCCCTGGCCGACGCCTGGGCGCGGGGCGATCGGCCCCGGGCCGACGAGCTGCTGGCCGACCGCCCCGACCTCCGCGACCGGCCCGAGGTCGTCGCGCGGCTGATCCGCGAGGAGGTCGCGCAGCGGCGGGCGCTCGGCCTCGCGGTGGAGACCGCCGAGTTCCTCGCCCGCTTCCCCGGCTGGGATCGTCGCCTCATCGCCCTGCTCGACGACGGCTATCCCGACCACCCCGCGGCGCTCGGGGGCGAGGCGACGCCGGGATCGGGCGAGACGATCGGCGAGTTCGTCGTCATCGGCACGCTCGGCCGCGGGGCGCGGGGGAGCGTCGTGCTGGCCACGCAGCCGAGCCTGGCGAACCGGCCGGTGGTCCTCAAGGCGACCCCGCGCGAGGGCTGGGAGCACCTGTCGCTGGCGCGGCTCCAGCACCCGCACATCGTCCCCTTGCTCGGCGTGCAGGAGCCGGCCGGCAGCGACCTGCGGCTGATGGTCATGCCGTACCACGGCGGCGCGTCGCTGTCGCGGGTGCTCGACCTGCTGGCCGACGTGCCGGTCGCGTCGCGACGGGGGCGCGACCTGCTCGATGCCCTCGGCCGAGCCGACCCCGCGCCGCCGATCGACCCGGTCCGCGCCGACGGCCCCGCGCGGCGGTTCCTGGCGCGGGCCTCGTACGCGAAGGCCGTCGGCTGGATCGGCGCCTGCCTGGCCGACGCGCTCGACGAGGCCCACCGGCGCGGCCTGCTGCACCTGGACCTCAAGCCGTCGAACGTCCTGCTCGCGGCCGACGGCCGGCCGATGCTGCTGGACTTCCACCTCGCCCGCGGGCCGATCCCCGCCGGCGCCGTCGGCCTGGGACGGGTCGGCGGCACGCCGTCGTACATGGCCCCCGAGCAGCGCGCCGCCCTCGACGCCGCCCGCTCCGGATTGCCCACCCCGCGCGACGTCGACGCGCGGGCGGACCTCTTCGGCCTCGGCGCCCTGCTGCACGAGGCCCTCGGCGGCCCTGTGCCGCTCGATGCGGGGCCGAGCCGGCGGCGATCGTACCCCGGCGTCGAGCCCGGCCTCGCGGCGATCGTGTCCCGCTGCCTGGCCGACGACCCCGAGGCCCGCTATCCCGACGCCGGCCATCTCGCCGCCGACCTCCGCCGCCAGCTCGCCGATCTCCCCCTGCTCGGCGCCTCGCACCGCAACCCGCTCGAACACCTCCGCCAGTGGAGTCGCCGCCGGCCGACCGCCCTGGCCCGGCTGGCG
>DASZMJ010000512.1:0-13250 GCA_035551935.1 Isosphaeraceae bacterium | reverse complement strand
TCCTATTCTCATGAAGAGGCGGGCGGTGCCCACCCTACGGAAGCCCGACACCGCCTCACTTCTTCTCTACGCCGCCAGGCTTCTCGGGCGGCTTCGCGTCCTCCATGAGCTTGCGCACGAGGGCCTCGTGGAACGCCTTCTCGTCGAGCGGCTGGCCGTCGGCCCGGGCGTACCTCCACCAGAATTCGGCCCAGTCCTTCATCGTCGCCTGGCGATGGGCCGGCGTCAGGGTCTTGTCCAATAGTGTAATGAGATTGTGATATCGGTAAAGTGAATCCATGACGATCTTGAACGGCTCCTCGATCCGGTTGACGCGGACCGTCGCTTTCACGGTCGCGTCGCGGTCGACGAAGATCCGGTCGCCGGGGAAGAGTTGATAGTTGGTCGTCGGGTCGCCGCGCTCGACGATGGCCTGGTAATCCACCTTGTAGACCTTCGCTGGCGTCTTGCCGCGTGCCGGGCGAACAAGGCGGATACTCCACGGATCGGCTGTGGGCAAGAAGCCTCCAGCATAGTTTAACGCATCGAGCGCGGTCTCGTTGCCGGTCCAGGGCAGCCTGCCGGGGAGAGCGACGTCCCCCTGAACATAATAGACCTTGCTATTGTAGCCGGTGACTTCGATGTACACCTTGTCGGTGTCGAAAGGTGAGACGGCAATCGGCCTCCCGGTCCGCCCATCCTTGACGGGCTCTCCGTTCTCGTCGATCCTTACAAGGCCGAGGGATACGTCGCTGAGGTAACGCCCGAGGTGGAGGACGACCTTCGCCTTGATCTGGTCGCTGGTCAGTCCGACGACGCTGACGTCGCCGTAGAACTCGAGGTTGATCTTGCCGTTGGGCTGCACGAGGCGATCGGGCCCGGTGATCGGCCGGCCGGGCGCGGCCTCGAGTACCTCGACGCGGATAAGGTCGGGCGGCTGGACGATATACGGATAAACGATCATCGCGCCCTCGTGGGGCGGCGGATTGTCGGGGATGGGCGGCGGCGGCTGGGGCCTCGTCAAGGCCTCCAGCTCCTTCCGATCCAGATCGACCTCGATCTGGGCGAGCTCCGGGGGAAGTTCTCTCGGGGGTACGGGCGGACGGCCGTCGTCCGGGAACGGGCCCGGCGCCTTGGGGAGATCGGCGGGGCGGCCCGGCGCCTTGATCGCGGCCGGGGGGGTGTTCTGCGGCTTCGGGTCGGGCCGGCGCGGGATGCGCTGGACGGCGAGGGTGATCGTCGACGTCGTCAGGATCAGGGCCGCAGCGGCCAGGGACATGCGCAAAGAGGGTCGGACCGGCATCGGGACCTCCCTGGAGATCGCGGTACGGAGGGGATAACCGTACGATAGCAGGCATCATCCAAATGTGCAAAGGAAAACGGGATCGGAAGTGCACCGATCCCACGACGCCCGCTCAGGCGTCGAGGACGAGCCGGGCGGAGGCGGGGTCGAGGTAGAGAGTTGCGCCGGGGTGGCGGCGGAGGGCGGAGGCGGGGCAGGACTCGGCGATCGGGCCGCGGAGTGTCGCGAGGACGGCCTCGGCCTTGCGCGGGCCGGGGACGACGACCGAGACGATCGGGGCGGAGAGGAGCATCGGCACGGTCAAGGTGTAGGCGTGCGTGGGGACGTCGGCGAGGCCGCCGAAGCAGCCGTCGTGGACCTGCTGGGAGCGGCACGCCTCGTCGAGCCGGACGACCTTCACGCCGACCGGGTCGAGGAAGTCGGCCACCGGCGGGTCGTTGAATGCGAGGTGCCCGTTCTCGCCGATGCCGGCGCAGACGACGTCAGGCGGCTCTGCCCGCAACATGTCTTCATAGTCAAGGCACGTCTGCAACGGCCGGTCGACCTGCTCTCCGGTTATCAGGCGGAGGCGGTCGGGGGTGAGTCCGGCGAGCCGGAAGAGGTGCTCCTGCAAGTAGCGGCGGAACGAGGCGGGGTGGTCGGCCGCGACGCCGAGGTATTCGTCCATGTGGAAGGCGACGACCCGAGACCAGTCGACCGCCTTCGCGGCGACCAGGCCCGCGAGGAACTCGTCCTGGCTCGGCGCCGCGGCGAAGACGATCCGGGCGACGTCGGCCTCGGCCTGGCGCGCGGCGATCGCCCGGGCGACGTCCTCGGCCGCGGTTCGGCCCGCCTGCGCGCGGCCCTCGCAGACGACGACCCGGAGCGAATCCGCCCGGAACTCCGCGAGCATGCGACGATCCCCGCGCAAGAAAAAGCCGGGCGACCGACAAGCCCGAAACGGGGTTGCCAGCCGCCCGGCGGGCAATATCGCGCCATGGACGTATCATCCTATCGTCGGGCCGCGACGCTGACGAGGGGAATCTGGATGAAGAACATCAGAAGGTGCCATCGCCGCGCCGACCGGCCTTGACGCCCCCGGCGACATCGCCTAGCCTCGGCCCCCGCGACGGCCGGCCGCCGAAACCACCCCACGATTCTGCCCCGCGCCGGCCCCTTCCTGCCCCGCGCAGTGCGCGACAGAACCTCGACGCCCGAGGACCGGGAGGAGTGCCCGCGTTGGCCACCACGCTGAGGCTGAAACGGCTGGCGATCTCTGCCTTCCTGCTCGTCCACATCGCCGCGGTGGTCCTCTGGAACCTCCCCGCCTGCGAGCTTCGGCGACGCCTCGACTTCTGGACCCCCTACTATATCCTCCCGCTCGGCCTGGGGCAGGTCTGGGACATGTTCGCCCCCGAGCCGATGAAACCGACGATGGAGCTCGAGGCCGTCGTCGACGACAACCAGGGGATCTCCCACACGTTCAGCTTCCTGCACATGATCGACGTCCCCCCCTGGGAGCGATTCCTGCACGTGCGGGACTCGAAGCTGACGGCCGGGATGCTCCACCCGTCGATGAGGCAGCATCGCATGATGCTGGCGCGGCACGTCGTGCGCAGCCTGGACCTGGCCGATTCGGACTACCCCTTGCTGCTCGAGTTCCGCTATCAGGTGCGGGCGCCCGCCCCGGTCGGCGCCCCGGCCGATGCGGCCCCACCCCCGCCGACGGTCCACGTCCTGGCCCGATACCGCTTCGAGGACCCGAGGGAGGCGCAGCCGTGGTGAATCCGCTCCGCGCCTGGGACCGGTTCTGGTTCGCGCCGACCTCGGCGCGGCCGCTGGGGGCCTTCCGGATCGCGATCGGGCTGATCGCGCTGACCAACGTCCTGCTCCTGCTCACGAACCCCGACCCCTGGCTCACCGACGCCGGCCTGCTCCGCGGCCACGAGGCCCGCATCCTCGCCGGCCCCTTGCGGCCGTCGCCGTTGCACTGGGTGCAGGACCCGACCTCGGTCCGCATCTTCCTCATGGCCGTCGGCGCCGTGGCCGTGCCGTTCATCCTCGGCTGGCGGACGCGCCTGTTCGCGGTCCTGCTCTACCTGGGGACCCTGTCGATCCACAACCGCAACCTGATGGCGACCTGCGGGATGGACGTCCTGCTGGTCCTCCTCCTCTTCTACGCCGCGCTCTCCCCCTGCGGCGCCGCCTATTCGCTCGACGCCCGCCGCGCCTCCCGTCGCCGCGCCGGCCCGGCCGAGGCCCTCGTCTCCCCCTGGGCCCAGCGCCTGATCCAGCTCCAGATCTGCGTCCTCTACTTCTGCACCGTCACGATGAAGCTCGGCGGCGCCTGCTGGATCGACGGCTCCGCGCTCCACTACATCCTCCACAACGAGGAGGTCCGCCGGTTCACGTTCGGCATCGAGAACGACCCGCTCCTGACGAACGTCATGACGTACTCGACCCTCCTGATCGAGCTCGCGCTCCCCTTCCTGCTCTGGTTCCGCGCCTCGCGACCGTTCATGCTCATGTGCGGCGTGTTGCTCCATCTCGGCATCTCCGTCACCATCAACGCCCCCCTCTTCGCCGAGATGATGTTCGCCGCCTACCTCTGCTTCCTCAAGCCCACCGAGCTCGATGCCCTGCTTCGCGCCGTCGACGTCCGCCGCTGGTCCGGCCGCCGGTCGGGCGGCGTGTCCTTGCCGGAGGCGATCCGCCTCGACGGGCCCTCGACGTTGAAGCCGCCCCATCGCCCGACGATCGTCACGACCGATGCAACCCCGGCGACTGCCGCAGCCCTCTCGGGCGATCCGGGAGACGCAGGTCCGACCTGAGGCGGGATCGAGCGGCACGACCTCCGTTTTTCTCCTTGACTCCCTACGAATCGGATGTACACTATCCGCTGGAGATTTCTCTCAGATTCGGAGGTGTGTCATGCGTCGATCCATGCTATTCGTCGTCGCGGCGGTCGGGCTGCTCGGTGCGGATCAGCCGAAGACGGATGCGAAGAAGGAACTGGCGAAGCTCCAGGGGACGTGGCGGCTCGTGTCGGCCGAGTCGGACGGGGTCTGCACGCCCGAGGAGCGCGTGCGTGCGGTCCGGGTCACGATCGACGGCCGCTCGCACAGCGTCCGGGTCGGCGACGAGGTCGTCGCCCGGGGGGTCGCCTTCGAGATCGACCCGACGAAGTCGCCGAAGCAGGTCACGGACACGATCGGCGAGGGGCCGAACGAGGGGAAGACGATCCCGGGGATCTACAAGCTCGAGGGCGACACGCTCGTCTCCTGCGTCGCCAAGCCCGGTGCGGATCGGCCGACGAAGTTCTCGGAAGGCCGGCAGCGGCCAGACGCTCCGCGTCTTCCGGCGCGTCAAGGACCTGGGCCCCGACGCGGCGAAGGCCGTCGCCGAGGAGCGGAAGCGGTTCGAGGGGACCTGGCGCTACGACTTGCTAATCGTCGGCGGCAACGCTCTGCCCGAAGGTGCGCTGAAGGATATGCGCCTCATCAAGGCGACCACTTCGAGATGGTCGACCCGCGAGGCACCTACCGCGGCATCGCCGAGATCGACCCGACCGCGACGCCCAAGACGATCGACGTCGTCTTCACCGAGGGCCTCGAAGCCGGCAAGACGGTGATCGGCATCTACGTGCTCGACGGCGACACGTACACGCTCTGCTCCACCGGGGCCAATCGGCCTCGACCCAAGCAGCTCGAGAGCAAGGCCGGCACGACGGACTCCCTCACGGTCCTCACCCGGATCAAGCCGTAATCCGACCCAGCCCGAATCGCGGCGGATCCGATCGGGCCCCGGCACGCTCCGGGGTCCGATCATCCGAACGGGTATGGTCTCTCTTCGACTCCCGCCGCGAGCGTCCTCCGCGGTACAATTCCCCTGTGAGATTCGTGACCGGCGACCGGGGGATCGCTATGCCTGACTCGACATTCATCAACCGCGTCGTCCTGAAACACTTCAAGAGCATCGAGTCGTGCGACGTGCGCCTCGGCCCCCTGAACTTCCTCGTCGTGCCTAACCCGAGGGCATCGCGTCACCGGCGAACCCCGAGGGCATTCGCGATGCGAAGGGGTGGCTCGGGGAGCGGATGGGAAAGAAGTATGTCGAGAAGGTCCATCAGTCGGCCTTCACCAGCCAGTTCTCCCTGAAGCTCGCCCGTGAGCGATCCTCCTCCTTCGATAAGTTCTACCGCGACACGGTCCGACTCCTGACGATGAGTCCAACTCCCTGATTGAGAGCATATTCGGGGCTGATCAAGGTGCGGCCTGGCTGTCAAGCTCCTCGACGGTGATATTGTTGTTCGTATATATGTCGATATCACCGGAGATGGCGAGCGACTCGCGGACGATGTCCGCGGCGGACAACTCCGTGTGGGCGAGCAACGCGCGCGCGGCGGCGAGGGCGTAGCCGCCTCCGGAGCCGGCGGAGAGGATGCCGTCGGTGGGCTGGATGACGTCGCCGGAGCCGCTCAGGAGGAGGCTGTGACGGGCGTCGGCGACGACGAGGAGGGCCTCGAGACGGCGGAGGAGCCGGTCGGTGCGCCAGAGCTTGGCCAGCTCGGTGGCGGCGCGGGGGACGTTGTGGGGATGGTCGCGGAGCTTGGCCTCGAACCGTTCGAGGAGGGCGAAGCCGTCGGCGGCGCTGCCGGCGAAGCCGACGAGGACCTGGCCCTCGAGGAGCTTGCGCACCTTGACGGCGTCGGCCTTCATGACCGTCGTGCCGAGCGTCACCTGGCCGTCGCCGCCGACGGCGACCTTGCCGCCGCGTCGGACCGAGAGGATCGTCGTCGCGTGCCAGTCGAGTGGTCGATTCATGGGGGTCAGCTCAGGCCGGTGATCGTGCCGGAATCGTCGACGTCGATCCGCTCGGCGGCGGGGCGCTCGGGGAGGCCGGGCATGCGGACGATCTCGCCGGTCAGCGCCACGAGGAAGCCGGCGCCGGCGGCGATCTCGACGTCGCGGACCGTCAGGGTGAACCCGCGCGGCCGGCCGCGGAGCTTGGGGTTGTCGGAGAGCGAGTCCTGCGTCTTGGCCATGCAGATCGGGAAGGCCCCGTAGCCGAGCTTGCGGGCCTTGCGGAGCTTCGCCTGCGCGTCGGGCAGGATGGTCACGCCGTCGGCGCCGTACATGACCCTGGCGATCGTCTCGATCTTCTTCTCGGCCGGCCAGTCGAGCGGGTAGAGGGGCCGATAAGGCGACTCGGGCGCGGCCGTCGCGGCGACGACCTTCTCGGCAAGGTCGATCGCGCCGGCTCCCCCTTTGCCGAAGACGTCGGCGGTGGCACCGGCGACGCCGCGAGCGCGGCAGAAGGCGTGGACGATCTCGATCTCCTCGGGCGTGTCGGCGTGGAACCGGTTGAGCGCGACGATCGTCGGCTTGCCGAAGTGCGCGGCGGCGTCGAGGTGGGCGGCGAGGTTGTCGAGCCCGCGCTCGACGGCCTGCGGGTCGGGAGTGGTCAGCGAATCGAGCGGTGTGCCGCCGTGCATCTTGAGGGCGCGGATCGTCGCGACGAGGACGACCGCGGCGGGATTCAGGCCGGCGGCGCGGCACTTGATGTCGAAGAACTTCTCGGCGCCGAGGTCGAAGGCGAAGCCGGCCTCGGTGACGGCGAAGTCGCCGACCGCGAGGGCCATCCTTGTCGCCAGGACCGAGTTGCAGCCGTGCGCGATGTTCGCGAACGGGCCGCCGTGGATGAACGCCGGCACCCCCTCGCGCGACTGGACGAGGTTCGGCAGGATCGCCTCGGCGAGGATCGCGGCCATCGAGCCGGTCACCTTCGACGACTCGGCCAGGACGGGCTCGCCCTTCCGGGTGTAGCCGACGAGGATACGGTTCAGGCGGGCGCGGAGGTCGGCGGGCGAGTCGGCGAGGCAGAGGATGGCCATGACCTCGCTGGCGGCGGTGATGTCGAAGCCGGTCTCGCGCGGGACGCCCTGGCCCGGGCCGCCGAGGCCGATCACGATCCGTCGCAAGGCGCGGTCGTTCATGTCGAGCGCGCGCTTCCAGAGGACGTGGCGGGGGTCGAGCGGGGTGTCGCCGAAGTGGAGGCGGTTGTCGATCGCGGCGGCCAGGAGGTTGTGCGCCGCGGTGATCGCGTGGAAGTCGCCGGTGAACTGGAGGTTGATCGTGTCCGACGGCTCGACCCGGCTCGCGCCGCCGCCGGTGGCACCCCCCTTGCGGCCGAAGACCGGGCCCATCGACGGCTGCCGCAGCGCCAACGCCGGGCGCCGGCCGATCGCCTTCAATCCCTGGGCCAGGCCGATCGACGTCGTGGTCTTGCCCTCGCCGGCCGGCGTCGGCGTGATCGCCGAAACGAGCACGAGCTTGCCCGGCGCCTTCGAGGCCCTGGCGCGGTCGATCGCCTCGAGCCGCACCTTGGCCTTGTCGCGCCCATACGGCTCGAGGTGCTCGTCCGCGATCCCCAACTCCCGCGCCAGCTCGGCGATCGGCCTCATCGCAATCGGCTCCCGTCGTCCCGCCATTCATCGAAGGTCAAACGAGCTGCTGGCGATCCGCGACGAGCTGCGCCAGCAGTCGATTCGTCTCGCGTTGCTGCTCGAGGAGGGCTTCCGTCAATGCGAGTTTCTTCCGGTGGATCTCCATCGCATCCTCGCCGCGCTTCTCGGCGCGATCGGCCCGTTCCTCGCCGCGCAGGGCCCGCTCCTCGCTGCGCAGGGCGCGTTCCTCGGTGCGCTTCGCCCGATCCTCCGTGCGGAGCTGAAACTGGTGCGACTCCTTCAACGCCGCCTTGGCCCGGTTCTGCGTCGCGGCCCCGAAGACCATCCAGAAGAAGGAGAGCAGGAACGACCCGAACAGGATGCCGTAGACGATCATCTGATATCGATAGTAGAACATGCGATTCACCCCCGTGATGAAGGGAACCCGACCCGGATCAGAGGTAACGGCCCAGCCACTTGTGGACCTCGCGCCACCAGACGACGCGGTTCTCGGGCTTGGCGATCCAGTGGCCCTCGTCGGGGAAGAAGAGGTAGCGGCTCGGGACGCCGCGGCGCTGGAGCGCGGTGAACATGCCGAGCCCCTGGGCGTCGGGGACGCGGAAGTCGAGGGCGCCGTGGATGACGAGGGTGGGTGTCTTGAAGTTCTGGGCGAAGCTGCTGGGCGACTGCTCGCGGTAGATCTTCGGGTGCTCCCAGGGCGGGCCGCCGAACTCCCACTCGGGGAACCAGAGCTCCTCAGTCGTGCCGTACTTGCTCGTCAGGTCGAAGACGCCGGCGTGGCTGATCAGGCACTTGAAGCGGTCGGTGTGGCCGGCGATCCAGTTGACCATGAACCCGCCGTACGAGCCACCGCAGGCGGCGACGCGGTCCTTATCCAGGAACTTGTAGTGATCCAGGGTGTAGTCGAGGCCCTTCATGAGGTCCTCGTAGACCCGGCCGGTCCAGTCCTTGCTGATCTGGTCGGTGAACTTCTGGCCGTAGCCGGTCGACCCGCGCGGGTTGATCGCGACGACGGCATAGCCCGGCGCCGCGAACATCTGGTAATTCCAGCGCCCGTGCCACTCGTCGTGCCACGCCCCCTGCGGCCCGCCATGGATCAGGAAGACGACCGGATGCTTCTTTTTCTCGTCGAAGTTCGGCGGCTTGATGAGCCAGCCCGAGACGTCGTCGCCGTCGGCCCCCTTGAAGGTGAAGCCCTCGGCGTTCGGCAGGTCGAGCTCGTCGATCAAGGGGGTGTTGTGGTGGGTTAGTTGCCTGGGGTTTGAGCCGTCCGGCCGCGCGGTGTAGACCTCGGCAGGATGGGAGGCGTCGGCGTGGAGGAAGATCAGGTCGTTCCTCGGGAACACGTCCTGGACGGCGGTATTCACGCCCCCCTTGACCAGGGGGGGGCTCACGAAAGTCATTGGGATCCGCCCGGGGTCGCCGAAGATCTCGACCTCTTTCTTCTCGTTCGGGACCGGCCCAAGAGACAAGATCGACTCCGTCCCCGCGTCGTCGAGGACGGCGAGCAGGCCGAACGGGTTCGGATCGCCCGCCGAAACCGCCTGTCGCTTGTTCATCCAAACAAATGACTGGATTGGCCGGTCGAGGCCCTTCTGGACGACACCGACCTTGTGGGACCTCAGGTCCAGGAGGACGAGCGTCCAGCGATCCGCCTCGAATCCCGGTCGTGCCTGACGGACATAGGCGAGATAATTGCCGTCGAACGAGTAGGCCGGCTGGGCGTCCGCCCCCTTGTTGTCCTCGGTGATGTTGCGGGGTACTCCGCCGGCGGTGGGGACGGCCCAGATGTCGGTGTTGGTGGACCAGGCGTGGTCCTTGATCGGCTCAGCGGTGAAGGCGATCTCGCGGCCGTCGGGCGAGAAGGCGTACTCGTTCGAGCCGCCGAAGGGGCCCGGGGGGGTGTTCACGTCGAGCTTGGGGGTCAGGTCCTTGGCCTCGCCGGTCCTGGCGTCGGCGACGAAGAGGTGCGAACGCTTCCCCTCGTCCCAGGCGTTCCAGTGGCGGATCATGAGCTTATCATAGATCCGCGCCTTGCTCTTGGACTCGGCCTTCTCCTTGTCGGCCTTCGCGGTCTCCTCGGGCGACTTGCCGGGGACGACCTCGGCAGTGAAGGCGACCATGTCCCCCTTCGGCGACCAGATCGGGCCGGCGACGTCGATCGGCAGCTTCGTCAACTGCCGCGCCTCGCCCCCCTCGATCGGCAACAGCCAGACCTGCACCGAGCCGCCGCGGTTCGACACGAAGGAGATCGTCTTGCCGTCGGGGCTCCAGCGCGGGTGGTTATCGACGCCCGGGGCCGTCGTCAGGCGCCTCGGCTCGCCCCCGGCGAGGGGGACCATCCAGAGGTCGCTATTCGACTTGCCCGACGACCGGTCCAGCTCCGAGACCACGTAGACGACCCACTTGCCGTCGGGAGAGACCTGCGGGTCGCCGACCCCTTTGATCGCGAGCAGGTCGTCGACCGTCATCGCCCGGCCGGCAGCGAAGGCGGGGGTGGCGAGGACGGACAGGAGGAACAGGCCGAGGAGCATTCTCATGGCGGGGCGACCTCGAAGGATTGGCCGATCCGTTTCACATGCGGCCGTGGGACATCTTGACCAGGACGGGCGTCAAGGCCAGCAGGAGCAGGCCCGGCACGAGCGCGCAGCCGCCCAGGAACGCCCAGAGGTTGAGGTGATACGGCTCGATCGTGTGCTCCATGATGCCGGCCAGGTAATTCGCCAGGGCCGTGCAGAGGAACCAGACCGCCATCATCAGCGAGGCTAGCCGCGCCGGCGCGAGCTTGTTGACGAGCGAGAGGCCGATCGGCGAGACGAATAGCTCGGCGACCGTGAACAGGAAGTACACGGCGACAAGCCAGAGCGGCGAGACCTTGCCCGCCTTCGACCCGGCATCGGCGAAGGACATCACCCCGAACGCGACCGCCAGCATGACCAGCCCGAGGCCCTGCTTGGCCACCGACGGCAAGGGAAACCGTCGCGCGGCCAGGTAGGTCCAGAGAGTCGCGAAGACCGGGGCCAGGAGGATGATGAAGACGGGGTTGATCGCCTGGAAGATCGAGGCCGGGATGTCGTAGCCGAAGATCACGCGGTTGGTCTTGGCGTCGGCGAAGAGGTTGAGCGTCCCGCCCGATTGCTCGAAGCCCATCCAGAAGACGACCGAGAACAGGCTGACGATCAGGATGACGGCGATCCGCTGCCAGTCCTCGAACGTCAGGGGTCGATGCGCCTCGTCCGCCGCCTTGGCCGACTTGGGCGGCTCGGTCGCGTACAGGAAGGCGACCAGCACGCCGATCAGGATCGCCCCCTTGTACAAGACCGTGAGCGCCCCGGGCAGCCACGACGGCGACCACAGTGGGCGGACGTACGGCCAGGCTTGCAGGGCCAAGGCGACGACGCCGACGCCGAGCACGACGCCGAGGGCGATCTCGAGCCAGTCGCGCGCATCGAGGACGGCGTCGGGGGTCGCCGGGCGGCCCGGCGGCAGGCCGCCGCCGAGCAAGAGGCGCTGGGTGAAGACGAAGGTCAGGATGCCGAGCGTCATCCCGATCCCGGCCGCGGCGAAGCCGAATCCCCAGCCGATGCGCTCGCCCAGCGGCCCGCAGACCAGCGGTGCTAGGAAGGCGCCGAGGTTGATCCCCATGTAGAAGATCGTGTAGGCGCCGTCGCGCCGGTGGTCGTGCTCGTCGTAGAGCGTCCCGACCATGGTCGAGATGTTCGGCTTGAAGAAGCCGTTGCCGACGATCAGGAGGCCGAGTCCCAGGTCGAGCAGGCCCCGCTGCGTCAGCGCGAACTGGCCGATCGCCATCAGGATGCCGCCGATGAAGACGGCCTTGCGCTGGCCGAGGTAGCGGTCCGCGAGCCGGCCGCCGATCAGCGGCGTCAGGTAGACCAGGCCGGTATAGACCGCGTAGACGCCGAGCGCGTCGGCCCGAGTCAGGTCGAGCGCCTTGGTGAGGTAGAGCACCAGGAGCGCCCGCATGCCGTAGAAGCTGAACCGCTCCCACATCTCGGTGAAGAAGAGCGCGTACAGCCCCTTCGGATGCCCCCCCTTGGCGGCGTCGACGACTTCACCAGGCTCGGCCAGGCTCGACATAGACGGTCCCTCGACGTTCGGCGGACGGGTCGCGGCGTGGCGTCTTCCCGGCGACGAAACAGATTACACGATGGCCGGCCCGTCCCCAAGCCCCCGGCGGTCAGGCCGGAGGCAAGTTCAGCGCCTGGCGGGCTTGACGGCCTCGAGCCGCTTCAGCACGAACGGCATGCAATCGACGGGGCCGGGGTCGGGGTAGAGCATCGGGCCGCGGATCAGGGCGACGTGGTTGGAGTGGATGACCTCGCGGTCGTTGACGCCGTCGAGCTTCGTCGACGAGAGGGCGACGCAGCCGTCGCCGTCGCCGTCGGTCAGCTCGTCGAGGCGGCCGGAGAGGTCGCCGGCGGCGAGCCGGGTCAGGCCGCCGATCAGGCCGCCGGAGCGGGTCATCAGGGCCGTCTGGCCTTCGATCCGATCGCGAGCTTCGCGGGTCAAGAAGCCGTCGTCGCCGGCCAGGATGTGGTAGCGGACCCCCGCGCGGCGCGAGCGGCGATCGAGCCGCTTCAGGAAGGCGCTGCCGGGCGTCAGGTCGTCGGCCGCGGCGCCGAGCCCCTCGCTCAGGCGGGCGAGCGCCCCGGCCTGCTTGCGCTGGACCGACTTCACGCCCTGGATCAGTTGCAGGATCGTCTGCGCCCCCGCGATCGCCGACCCCCGGTTCGGCGGCGCGATCAAGATGAGGTCGCTCACGTCGCCGGCGAAGCCGTCCCCCTCGACGTAATCCCGCGCCAGCAACGCGCCCATCGAGTGCGTCAGCACGACCCAGGGCCGTTTCTCGCGCCGCTCCTTGCGGAACGCGGCCCAGTCGCGGGCGAAGGCGGGGGAGGTCTGGTCGAGGTCGCGATTGAAGGGATAATCATAAAAGACGAGCCCGAAGCCGGCCTCTTCGAGCGGCGCGACCATGTGGACGAACCCATAAGACGACGAGTTCATGCCGTGGACGAGGCAGATGGTCGGCCGTGTCGGGTCGTTCGGGCGATACGAGGGCCGGGCGTGCATCCCGTAGCGGAGCCGGCGCCGGGCCTCCTCGTCGACGGCCCTGGCGAGCGCCTCGATCCGGGGCCTGAGCCGGGAGGGGTCGCCGCCTTTCCAGGTGACGACGAGCTCCTTCGCGCCGAACTCGAGGGTGACGTCGGGCCCGAGGCTTTCGCCCAGGATCGTCCGCGCCAGGCCGCCGGCCACGCCGCGGGCGGGGAGTCGCAGCGACTCGGTCGGCCGGGCGACATCGAGCCCGGCCTCGGTCGCGAGCCGGGCGACCACCTCCGCGGCGTCGATCTCCCCCGACGCCCCGATCGGCACCCGCGCCGTCACTGGCCCGGCGGCGAGGAGCACGACGACGAGCCATGATCCGGTTGCCATCGATGCGAACCCTCGGGGTCAGATCGGTATGCACCGCAGAGGTCGCGGAGGACGCGGAGAAGGAGGGAGATC